>NZ_JBEOPN010000012.1:0-129445 GCF_040310085.1 Shewanella sp. S1-58-MNA-CIBAN-0166
GTTGCGGGGCGGCTGGGAGTTCCAAGAGGGAACAGCCGTTGGTTTCCTCTTGGTCTGGTGTGGGCGAAGCGCCACGAAGTTAGTGGCCGCAGGCCATAACCTAAACAAGCTTTGGGGCATAAACGTGTTGGTATATTGACGTTAAAAGGGACCAATTCAACTCTGAACTTAAGGCCGTTGAAGAAAATAGCGTGAAGCTCACATGGCCTTTCTCGCACATCCATGTGCTACAAGGCATTCAGGCATCCTGCCTATCAGATGTGAGCTTAGCTTTCGCGGTACAGGATGTACCATCGGAAGCGTTAGCATTTTCACTCTTTATTAATAAGATGGGCCGAGGCAAGATTCAAAAGAGGCCAAAAGCTGGATCTATTTCCGTCGCAATTTTTTCGCTGCTGTTGTTTGGTTAAATAGCGAAAATGTTGCCGGAACGGCAGGGGTGATCCAAGAGGGGATTGCTGTTGATCCCCTTTTGGCGCGTGCAGGGTGGAACCTTGCGATGTTAATCTGGTGTGGGCGACGCGCCACGACGTTAGTGGCCGCAGGCCATGTTTTTAACTCACAGTAGCTCTAATTTTTGTTAGGACTTAGTTCTAATTCTTCTGTTTAGATATAATTGATTTTGTTTACTTTGAAGCTTAATGATAAACAAACCTGAGTCAGTACCAATTGAAGATACGATGAAATCGCTGATTATTTGCGATTCAAAAAATGAGATTAACTCTGCGTTACAAGCTCTATCTTAAATTCGCTGCCTACGCCTGGTTGGCTGTCTATTTCAATTCTGCATTTCAATAAGCCCAATAACTGCCTGACGATGGCGAGTCCGACGCCGAGTTGTGGCAGACTTTGATTCGCTTCAAACGACAATGTCGTCATCGACAATTGTTTAAGGGCATCAACTTCATGCTTGTGCATGCCTGCACCTGTGTCACGCACGGTTAACCATTGTTGGCCATTGTGTTGTGCGTTGATGATTTGTATCTTGCCACCTGCGGGAGTGTAGCGCAGGGCGTTATCGACCAAGTTGTTGAGTATGCGGCGCATTAGTGCAGGGTCGGTATAGATTTGGCTGGCATGGTTGATGTCAAAATCTAATTGAACCCCGAGCTTTTTTGCTCGAGGAGTAAAGGTTTGTTCAATATCACTAAGCAGTTCGCTTAGGTTGACTTGTTGTAGTTGCGCATCGATTTGGCCATTTTCGAGGGCGGCCAATTCTAATAACTGTGCCAGTAGCTGTTGTAAGGTTTGGCCTGAGTTTGCAGCATATTGGATTAGCGCCTCGTCCCGTTCGTGCTCGGGTAATATCAACCAAGTATCGATATAACCTAACAATGCGGTAAGTGGGGTTTTTAAGTCATGTGATAAATGCAGTAAAAAGTCGTGTTTGGCCTGTTGTTGGCGTTTCACTTGCTGTTGCTGCAATTGGATTTCTTGCAATAAATGATTGATATGATGGCTGAGCTGGCTTATTTCTAAGCTGCCACGATAGCGCTGGGGGAGCATCAGTTTGTCTGACATCGGGGTGTTTTTAAGTTCGGTTAAGTCTTGAGCGAGCTTTTGGATTGGGCGGGTAAAATAGCGCAATAAAATCACGAATAGCACTAAAGCAAAAATGATCCAAAAACCGATTGTAGCGCCCCAGATTTTAGGTTGGTTTTCGGCATTAATAAGTGCTTGCCAGCTGTCGTAATCTTCACCGCCAATGATCACATACAAATAACCACTGTGCAGTCCATCTTCGGTGATGAGTTTACTAGCGGAAAAAATCTTGTGGGTATCTTCGCTGCGCGGATCTGTGCCAAGCACTGGGAGGTTGTCGCCATTTAAAAACTGCTGAATGATTGTGGTATCGACTCGATGAGTTTTAATTTTTTCTTCTTTGGCGTCATAAGCAATCACTTTGCCATCTGGATCTAAGGTGTAAATTTCAAAGCTTGGCCCTAACAGCATAAAGTCGTGAAAGGCTTCTTTAAGCGCGGCGTCTGACGTGATCCCTTGCGATAACAAAGGGTTGATATGTGCCATGTGTTCAGCAAGTTGTAGGTGCAGTGATTGCTGAATTTGATTACGGCTGAATTCATGGTTAAGTTGCAACCATTGCCATAACGCCACAAACAGTAATAACACGATGATTGTGGATGCTAAAAACAACCGATTAAATAAGCGATTCATTAGTTGGTTTGCACCTCTGGTGGTGAAAATTTGTAGCCTACGCCCCACACTGTTTTGACAAGATCATGTTCAGGTGAGCACAAAGAAAGCTTGTTACGTAAACGGTTGATGTGACTGTTTACTGTGTGCTCATAGCCGTCGTAGTTATAGCCCCATACTGCTTCTAACAGTTGCATGCGGCTAAAGACTTGTTGCGGGTGTTTGGCTAAAAATAGCAGTAAATCAAATTCGCGGGCGGTGAGGGTTAACGCTTTATTAAACGCGGTAACTTCACGGGTGCTGGAGTTAATGGTTACGCTGTTAAATTCAATTTGTTGGGTTTGTTCATGTTGTGCTTTGCCGCGTCTTAATAGTGCTTTTACCCGTGCGCGCAGCTCTAATACGCTAAAGGGTTTGACGAGGTAATCATCTGCCCCTGCTTCAAGGCCCAGTACCACATCTGCTTCTGAATCTTTGGCGGTTAATAGCATCAACGGGACTTCCTTACCGTCTTGGCGTAGTTGCTCACACAACATAATGCCATCACCATCGGGGAGCATGCGGTCCATTAATATGAGGTCGAGCTTTTTATGCTCGATTATGTGCATGGCTTGCTTCAAGGTGGTGGCGTGGTCGACGCTGTAGTTGAGTGCTTTGAGGTTAAGTATGATTAACTTAGCCAAGTCTTGTTCGTCTTCTACTAACAAAATATGTTGCGGACAAACATGGCCATTATGTTTCGCGTTTCCATTCATGGTGACTTCCTCAAAGCAAATCCAGTAATTGCATTAATACTTAGACCCGCTTTGAGGAGAATAAATTTCAATCGGGTTGAAATTCATTCAGTCGATACGACCGATTAAGATTATTCAGTACGCATAATAGTGACAGCTAACACCGGGTTATCAAAACGATGCGATGCACCCAGTACTGAATCAGCTAAGCCATCGTACATTGAAATAACACCCGGATGAATATGCACAAAGTCGACATCATCACGGCTAGCGTTAAAACCTTCGCCGCCATCAGCAGGTCCTGGCATAGTACCTTTGGCTTCGCTGTTGGCTTCAGTGCCAGCATCATAAGCCATAAACTTCATCGCGGTTGTTGCATCCACTTCCATTCCGGCAATGGTGTAACTGTTAATACCGGTAAAAGCATCGTTAGTGTTAACCAACATGGTGGCCAAACTAATGCTAGCTACGTCGGCTTCATCTAAGGTCAAGGTCAATGTTTCTGACATACCAGGCATTAATAAGCCTGTGCCGTTAACGCTGCTATTGATCACGCTTAGTGCAGCTATGTCGGCAGTATCACCACCTTCAGCCATTTTCTCAAGTGCTTCGCTGGCCATTTCACCGGCGTTCCATAACATGGTATCACTAGCATGAGAGGCTAAGATAACGGGCGACATTGGTTGGTTAGCCGTCAAGTTAGTCACGGTTACCGTGAAGGTTTGCATCACTGGAGCTGGTGGGGTAACAACAACGGTATCGTCATCGTCATCACCACAGGCAGTAAGCAGTGTTGCAGCAGCCAGCATGGCGATTAAGCTGGGCTTAAGGGTAAAGTCAGTGCGTTTCATGGGCTACCTCCTTATTTTACTGTCACCACAACTTTGGCTACAGGGTTCAACCAGCGATGTACGCGACTGTCTAAGTCACTCATACCACCAGCAGGGTCCATGTCACCTAAAACACCAGGGTGAGTATGCACATTGCTGTTGTCAGAATTGTCCATCACGCCAGTGCCATTAGCTCCGCCGTTACCACCAGGGGCTGCCGGAATACCCGGTACGCCAGACATGCCGCCGCCATTAATGATTTCATCATTGGCTTCTGTGCCTGCATCATATGCATTGACGTACATAGTATACGTGCCTGCTTCTGTAGGGATTTCCCAAGCGTCTAAGCCCATAAAGGCATCATTAGTGGGTAACACCATCGCTACGATAGATAAATGGGTGTTGTCGCCAGTATCAAGCATTACTCCACTTACATTGGCACCCGCAGCAAGCAAACCCATTGCCGGATTTGCTGATGTTACGCCTGCATTACCGGTTACAGCTGTATCTAAGTCGGCAATGTCACCGCCTTCAGCCATTTTTTGTAACGCTGCAGAAGCTTCGGTACCGACTTGAAACAGGTGGCTGTCAGCGTCGTGGGCTGCGATCAAAATAGGGGTGAAGTGATTTCCGTGAGTTAAGTTTGTCACGCTAACTTCAATATCAGCAGCGAAAGTTGGAAGGCTGAATAATCCAGCAGCCATAAGACTTGCAGTCACTAGTGTACGTTTCATAACCGAGCTCCTTTGTTTAATTGCAACCAGTATGAACAATGGATCTCACCTACTTATCGCCAAATTATCACAAAAGATTAACATCGTTAACTTGACGATAATAACGTGTGATAAAGTGAGTTCAAACCAACAAAAATAATAATGATTATGATTAGACAACTGACTCCCGCTGACTTTGATGCAGTGATAACCCTAGGTGAAATAGTCCACGGCAGTGGTTATATGGACATTGAAGAACTCACAGCGATTTATCACAAAGGCATTAAAAATGGCATTAATGCCAACTTTGTCGCGCTTGAAAATGAACAACTTATTGGCTTTCGGTTAACGTATGCCGCGGGACAATGGCTGCAAGATCAATGGTGCACTGTCGATCAGTGGGGCGTTGATTTTAACGATGTGTGTTATTTCAAATCAAACACTATTGCTGAATCTGGCCGAGGGCAAGGGCTAGGGGGAAAATTATTAGCTGCCTCTAAAGCTGCGGTTATTGCCCAAGGGGCTAAGGCGGGGGTGAGTCATTTATGGCAGCAAAGCCCTAATAATGCTGCGGTGCGATATTTTACTAAGGCGGGTGGTAAGTTAATTAAACAGCATCCGCAGCGCTGGCATCAACGTTATATGGGTGATGATTATATTTGCGTATTATGCGGTGAAGATTGCCACTGTGTTGCCTGTGAAATGCTGTTGTTATTTTAATGTCTGCTCTCTAAATCAATAATAAAAAAGAAGACCAATATGTACGATCCGCTGATTAACTCGCATCCTAATAATCAAACGTTTGCCCCTAGCTATTGGGCAAGCACTCAAGCCTTACTCGCACCAGCTGCTGCATTGTCTGGCCGCCAACAAACCGATGTGGCTATTGTGGGTGGTGGCTACACAGGCTTATTAACAGCCTATTATTTGGCAACCAAATTCAATATAGATTGCCATGTGTTAGAGGCCAATCAAGTCGGTTTTGGTGCCAGTGCGCGCAATGCTGGGTTTGTGTTAAAAGGATCGGGGCGTTTAGGGTACGCCGCCATGACTGAGCGTTGGGACTTAGCAACGACCAAGGGCATATACGATGAATTTACCCAAGCCGTGGCTAGAGTCGATGGGTTAATTAAACAACATAATATCGCCTGTGAACCGCAAGAAGCTGGCTACTTAAAGGTGGCGCATAATCCTAAAGCCTTAGTCACGCTGCAAAATGCCGCTAATTATATTCAACAACACTTAGCCAGTAGCCAAGACTCGGGCGCCGAGTTTATTTCAAGCCAAGATTTTCGATCCCAGTATTTAGATCATCATCAAGCTTTTGGTGCGCTGCGTTTAAAAGACGGTTTTGGTCTTAATCCGCTTAAATTGTTATTAGGTTATAAGGACATGGTGCAAGCTCAAGGCGTGACTATTTCTGAGCAATCTTGCGTATTAGAGTGGATTGAAGAGGGCGGTAAACATCGTTTAATTACCGATAAAGGTGAGCTGATTGCCAATAAAGTCATTATGGCGGGCAATGCTTATACGCCTAAACGGTTTAACCCGCGCATAGACGATAAGTTTTTGCCGATATTAAGCAATGTGATTGTCACCGAGCCGCTTACCGCTCAAGAGCTTGCACAGGCAGGTTTGCATACTCATCAAGTGACCATGGACACCCGTATTTTAAAATACTATTACCGTTTATTACCCGACAACCGTTTATTGTTTGGTGGCCGCGGCGCGGTGTGGGGCAAAGATGCTGCAAACCCTGTTTACGGTGAGCGTTTAAAAATGGCGCTCAATAAGTGCTTTCCAAGCTTAACCAATAAAGCCGTGGCCTATAATTGGACCGGGTGGATTGCTGCTGCCATGGATGACATGCCCCATGTGTACAGTAAAGGTGGCGTGGGTTACAGCTTAGGATATTGCGGTGCTGGAGTGTCTTTTAGTAGCCAAGCTGCGTATCGCTTAGCACAAAGTATTGCCGGTGAAACCTTACCCAATTTGCCTTTGTATCAGCAACCCTTGCCTAAATTCCCCTTCACCCAAGCAAGACGGCTTGGGCAATGGGGTTATTATCATTATGGTTGGTTAAAAGACCGTTTTGGTTAATCGCCCATTTCTAGGTTAATAGACGACTTTTTAGTTAACCAACGACTTCGCCAGTGCTGATCCTAGTTTCGTCTAATGGCTCAATTTTGAAATTGAAATAAGCATAAGATGCACTGATAAACGGACAGACTAAGTTAAAGAAGGCGTAGGGCAAGTAAGCGATAGTGGCTACGCCAAGTGTACTGGCCATAAAGGCACCACAGGTATTCCAGGGTACTAACGGACTGGTTACGGTTGCTGAGTCTTCTAGCGCGCGGCTTAAATTAACAGCTGCTAATTTACGGCGGGTGTATTCCACCTTTAACATTCTGCCTGGCAGTACTATGGCAATGTATTGATCGGCAGTAATAATGTTCGCGCCAATACACACGCCCAGGGTGGTAATAATCAAGCTGGCCGTGCCGGTGACGACGGTAAGAATACTTTCTAAAATACGGTTTAATAATCCGGTGACTTCCATCACGCCGCCAAAGGCCATCGCACAAAGAATAAGCCAAACGGTCGTTACCATGCTACTCATGCCACCACGGCTTAATAAATTATCTAATACTTCATCGCCTGTGTTGGCGACATAGCCGTCAAACATGGCTATCCATAAACCTTTCACTAGCGCGACCATTGGCAATAATGTGTCGTCGTGTACAAAGGCAATCACGTTATCAAACTGAAATAATGCTGCGCACACCGCGCCAGCTAACGTACCTAATATGACCGTTGGAAACGCTGGCATTTTGCGGTTAGCTAAATACAACACCACTAATAACGGGATCAATAAATGTATTCCTGGGCTGTAGGTCTTATCCAATAAAGCCAAGGTATCTGCGAGTTGGTTTTCTATCGGCACCGCATCTGCTGTAAGGCCTAAAAAAGTAAACCCAATGAGGGCGATGATAATGCTGGGTACAGTGGTCCATGTCATGTGGCGGATATGGCTGAAAATATCAGTACCCGCAACCGCAGGGGCAAGGTTTGTTGTATCAGACATTGGTGACATTTTGTCGCCAAAATACGCGCCACTAATAATAGCGCCGGCAGTAATGTTAACGTCTAGCCCCATTGCTGACGAAATACCCACTAAGGCAATACCTAAGGTGCCTGCAACGGTCCACGAGCTACCAATACTCAGTGCAACCACCGCACACAACAAACAGCAGGCAGTATAAAAGTAGTCTGGGTTAAGGATTTGCATACCATAATAAATCATCGTCGGCACTGTACCGGCTAAAATCCACGTACCAATCAGTGAACCCACACTAAATAAAATTAATAATGCGCCCGTCGCAACCCCAATACTTTTGACGATACCGCGTTCCATTTGATTCCAGCTATAGCCATTTTTATAACCGATGATCATTGCAATACATGCCGCTAACACTAATGCGATTTGATTGGCGCCTGATGAGCTATCCGATGAAAACAGATAAACCGCTGCCGCGAGCATAAGAATAAGGGCAAAAACGGGGATTAGTGCATCAAGTAAGCTGGGTTGCTTGTGCTCCGATGAAGACGGTTTGAACGACGCCGATTGAGACATACTACTTCCTTTGTTGTTATTATTTTTGACCAATATCTCATTCGTGTGAGTTGGCTAAGTGTTATTATAATAAGTTAGTAACTTATTTGTAACAGAAGCACATCCTGACATAAAAATGCCTGTTAAGTCGAACATTGTTAGGCTTGAGTAATAATTTATAGATGGGCAGATTGCTGCAGCTTTTGAGTAGTATGCTTGGTTAATTACTTTGCGTGGTTATATATGTCAAATAGGTCGGTTAATGTGAATAAATAGCCGCTGAGGATATCTGGTGGGACCAGAAGTATCCTCATGAAAACGTGCAGATTTGATAGATTTAGATACACAGTTTATGGCTATTAATGGCAATATTAAGCAAGTTATTTATTCAAATGTTTTAAGATGGCATTTTCGGCATCAGTTTTAGTGGCTTCACCTTCAGTAATATCAATTTTTTCTAGGGCTTTATGGCCTGTCATATCTTCTGCAATATGTAACCAATCTGGATGCCAATAGAAAGAGTTGCCCGAGAAGGTATTCCAATTATGCACGCCTGATTTTTCACCTTGATAAATTAGGTCGCTGGTATTAACTCTCATTTAATCCTCCAATAATCATTACGAGTACGTTAGCTAAAGTGCAGGAGTTTGAATAACAGCAAAGGTAATCACACTCCCTTTCAGTTACTAGCTTGCGCCTTGAACAGAGTCGTTTTTGTGATCTAAATCATAAAAATTGCGGATTATGGATAATGTAAACAGTAATTAATCTTCAGCATTACAAGCAGATATAAAAAATCCCTGTGATGTTGTTGCCATCACAGGGATTTTTCAACGAACTAAACCCAATGTACTATTAGCTTTTAGCTTGTTCACGAGCAATAGCGCGATAAGCAATATCAGTACGGAAGTACACGTCATCCCAATGAATGGCATCTACTAATGCATAAGCTGATTGCTGTGCTTCAGTCACTGTGTTGCCTAATGCGGTGGCGCACAATACGCGGCCGCCGTTAGTGACAACATGGCCGTCTTTCATGCTAGTACCCGCATGGAACACTTTACCGTTAGTGTCGCCAAGGGTTAAGCCGTCAATAACGTCGCCTTTGTTGTACGCGTCAGGATAACCACCTGCAGCCATGACGACTCCGACAGCTGCACGAGGATCAAATTCTGCAGTGACTTTATCTAACTCACCACGAGTCGCAGCTAAGCAAAGCTCAACAATATCTGACTGCAAGCGCATCATAATTGGTTGGGTTTCAGGATCACCAAAACGGCAGTTGTATTCAAGCACTTTGGCGCTACCGTCTGGTGAAATCATCAGGCCTGCGTATAAAAATCCAGTATAAACATTACCTTCAGCTGCCATACCATCAACCGTTGGGCGAATAACATTGGCGATAGTCCAGTCGTGTACTGCTTGTGTTACCACAGGAGCTGGTGAGTATGCACCCATTCCGCCGGTGTTAGGACCTTGGTCAGCATTGTCACGAGCTTTATGGTCTTGGCTGGTGGCCATAGCAAGAATGTTTTTGCCGTCTACCATCACGATAAAGCTGGCTTCTTCGCCTTTTAAAAACTCTTCAATCACTACGCGTGAACCGGCATCACCAAACTTATTGCCCGCTAGCATGTCATCAATGGCTGCATCGGCTTCTGCCTGGTCTGCTGCGATGATTACACCTTTACCCGCTGCTAAGCCATCGGCTTTAATCACGACAGGGAAACCCGTTTTAGCGGTTAATATTGCCGCATAAGCTTTAGCCGGTGCAATCTCAGTGAAGTTTGAGTAGTCAGCAGTAGGAATGTTGTGGCGCGCTAAAAAGTCTTTAGTAAAAGCTTTTGAAGATTCAAGCTGTGCCGCGCCTTTGGTTGGGCCAAAAATGGCTAAACCAGCTGCATTAAAGGCATCAACTACGCCTAGCGATAATGGCACTTCTGGGCCGACGATGGTTATCGCTATGGCGTTATCTTTGGCAAAGGCGACAAGTGCGTCAATTTGTTCGACATCAATAGCAACGTTTTCTAACTTAGGTTCTAAAGACGTACCAGCATTACCGGGTGCAACAAACACTTTTGTTACTTGAGCAGACTGAGCCGCTTTCCAAGCTAGAGCATGTTCACGACCGCCACCACCAATTATAAGTACCTGCATCTTTAATCCTTTTGTAGCTGCGCTATGTTCTCTATTTCTGCTTCAAGCATGCTCACTTATACTTATAAGCTGCGCGTGCTTTCATTGAACTAGAAAAAATAGCTATGCTCTAATTCTTTTAAACAAAATTTAAAAAGTATCGCTTGTTATCTATTTTTGCAAAAGCATTTAGCAAAAGCATGATTGATAAGCGATACCCATATTTGATATTAGCGTTTATTAGTGGCGGAAGTGACGCATGCCAGTAAACACCATTGCCATACCGTGCTCGTCTGCTGCGGCGATGATTTCTTCATCGCGAATTGAACCGCCCGGTTGAATGATGCAGCTAATACCTGCAGCTGCAGCGGCGTCGATACCATCACGGAATGGGAAGAAAGCGTCAGATGCCATTACTGAATTTTCAACCACTAGGCCTTCATCGGCAGCTTTTATTCCCGCTATTTTAGCTGAATATACGCGGCTCATTTGGCCAGCACCGACACCGATAGTCATGCCGTCTTTGGCGTAAACAATGGCGTTAGATTTAACAAACTTAGCCACTTTCCAGCAGAACATTAAGTCTTTTAACTGTTCAGCCGTTGGTTGACGCTTAGACACGACTTTAACGTCTTCTAGGTTCACCATGCCTTGATCGCGATCTTGTATTAACAAGCCACCATTAACGCGTTTGTAATCAAGTGAAGTTGTTTTTGTATTCCACTCACCACATTCTAGTAAACGCACGTTTGCTTTAGCGGCAATGATGGCGCGTGCGGCTTGGCTCACTTTAGGGGCAATGATGACTTCAACAAACTGGCGGTCAACAATGGCTTGCGCCGTTTGTGCATCTAACTCTTGGTTAAAGGCAATGATGCCCCCAAACGCTGATGTTGGGTCGGTTTTAAATGCGCGGTCGTAAGCTTCTAATAAGTTAGCGCCTAATGCCACACCGCAAGGGTTGGCGTGCTTAACGATAACGCAGGCAGGGCCTTCAAATTCTTTAACGCATTCAAGTGCTGAATCTGTGTCGGCGATATTGTTGTAAGACAACGCCTTACCTTGTAGCTGAATCGCGCTGGCAACAGACGCTTCATCAATTTGCGTGTCGACATAAAACGCCGCTTTTTGGTGGCTGTTTTCACCGTAACGTAAGTCTTGTTTTTTGACAAACTGACTGTTGAAAGTACGTGGGAACGTTGAATCGTCATGACATTCGTCGTTACTGTGCGCAGGCACCATAGTACCGAAGTAGTTGGCGATCATGCCGTCATAAGCAGCGGTATGTTCAAAGGCTGCAATGGCTAAGTCAAAACGCGTTTCTAAGGTGGTGCTGCCGTTGTTGGCTTGCATTTCTGCAATCACGCGGCTGTAATCTTTTGAATTAACCACAATCGTAGTGTCTTTGTGGTTTTTAGCGGTTGAACGCACCATCGTTGGGCCGCCGATGTCGATGTTCTCAACAGCATCCGCTAAGGTGCAGCCTGGTTTGGCAACGGTTTCAGCAAATGGATACAAGTTAACCGCAACCAAATCGATTGGCTTAATGGCGTTTTGTTCCATGACGATTTCGTCAATGCCGCGGCGAGCAAGAATGCCACCGTGAATTTTTGGGTGCAGGGTTTTAACACGACCATCCATAATTTCTGGGTGACCCGTGTAGTCAGACACTTCCATTACCGGGATATTATTGTCTGCAAGTAACTTTGCAGTACCGCCCGTAGACAAGAGTTCAACACCTTGTGCATGCAGCGCTTGTGCAAACTCAAGGATTCCAGTTTTATCTGATACGCTTAATAGCGCGCGACGAATTGGTCTGACATTATTCATGTAGGTACAGGTCCGCTAGTTTGATTTTAAGGAGCTTTAGTAAAACAGAGTCAATTAAAGTCTGCTTTACCAAAGTCCCTCATAGTGTTTTTTAGATTGCTTAACACCGTCGAGGCTTACTGTGTTGTGATCAGGCGGGCGTATTTTATCGTAAACCGCTTCTATTGGGTGTTTTTTCTGTGTGATTTCACAATATTGAAATAAGAACAAAGGTACGCAAAAATAATCACCCAACAACCCTTGACCTTAGATTAAACTCCAAGGTTTATACTCAGGTAAAATTCAGATGACGATGGTGAATTAACATATGTATCGAATAGGCGAACTTTCAGCCTTGTATGACATCAAAGCTGACACATTACGATTTTACGAAAAACATGGTTTGCTGTCGCCATCAAGCCGATCTGATGCCGGATATCGGTTGTATAACCACAGCGACTCCGAACGACTTAAATTTATTTTACGTGCCAAAGCGGTGGGTTTCTCACTTAAGGATATCGACGATTTGCTATCTATTGAGGTTGATAAGTCTAATCGAGCCTGTGCCGATGTTAAAGGTTTAGTCGATACTAAGCTTGAGCAAGTAGAAACGAAATTAGCTGAGCTACAACATTTTGCGACATCGCTAAAAAGTTTATCAAATACCTGTTGTGGTGGCCCAGATAGCGCCGAGCATTGCTCGATACTCGAAGCGTTAGAGTCGTCAGACAAGCATATTATTGCTAAAAAAGAACATCATCATTTTGCTAATTTGGGTCATAAGGATTAAGTATGTTATTGACCAATTTCCTTCATTTATTTTTAGAGTCTGCCCCTTGGTTGTTATTGGGCTTAGTGCTGGCAGGTTTGTTAAAAGTATTTGTGCCGATGGCATGGATGCAAAAGCAACTCGGCGGTCATGGAATGAAAACGGTGGTGAAGGCGGCATTATTAGGTGCGCCTTTACCTTTGTGTTCGTGTGGCGTTATTCCGGCAGCAGTAGGTTTGCGTCGAGCTGGCGCCTCAAAAGCCGCGACAACCTCTTTTTTAGTGTCTACCCCAGAAACTGGCGTTGACTCAATTACCGTATCCTATGTTTTACTCGGGCCTTTTATGGCGATTGTGCGCCCGATTGCGGCGATTACCAGTGCGATAGTGGCGGGTTTATTAGTGGGCCGAGATGACGATGATGGTATTCCTGCGTCAGCATCTACTAAAGTAAAAACAGCCACTGATTCATCAGCGAGTGCCAAGCCGGTATCATGCTGCGCAGCTAAATCAACTGCTAGCTCAGACGCCAGCTCTGAAGCGACATCAACATGTAAAACAACTGCTGGTACAATGCAAAATGCTAGCGTAAAAATGACTGCGATTAAGTCGGAACCCGTTAAGCATGAGTCTGTATTAAGCCCGATGACGCCAGCGCGTACATTTTCAGCTAATACTACAGAAGCAAAGCAGAGTTGTTGTGGCAGTAAAACTGCAGATAAACCAATTGAATCTACATCCTCAGCGTGTTGCAGTACTACATTAAAAGACGATGTAAAAGACGATGTAAAAGATGAGACAAAAGCTAAAACGGTTGCATCAAGCTGTTGCAGTAGCAAACCTGAGGTGCAAGCTGAAGTGGCAGCAACAAGCAGTTGTTGCGCCTCGAAATCGCTAAGCCAGGTACCAAGTGAAAGTAGTGATGAAGCCAGTTGCTGCGCATCGACTCAAGATATGGCAACAGAGTTGAAACACAACAGTGTATTTAGCCGTGTGTTATCGGGTTTGCATTACGCCGCCACAGATTTAGTCAAAGACACCACCTTGTGGTTATTAGTCGGGTTATTTTTTGCCGCCATCGTGCAGACTTATGTGCCGGCTGACTTTTTGGTTAAGTGGGGTGATGGCATTCTGGCGATGTTAGTGATGGTCCTCGTGTCGATCCCAATGTATATCTGCGCCACCGCTTCAACCCCCATTGCTGCAGGATTGCTATTAGCTGGAGTATCACCAGGTGCTGTACTAGTCTTTATGATGGCAGGCCCTGCGACCAACATTGCAACTTTAGGTGTGGTAACTAAAGAGCTAGGTAAGCGTGCATTATATGGCTATCTAGGTGGTGTTATCGGTGTGGCGTTAGTATTTGGTGTATTGGTCAATTATCTAGTTGATACCTTTGGTTTTGAAGTGATGCCGCAGATTGGTGAAGAGCATGCCTTATTACCTCAAGGTGTAGTGGCGGTTTCTGGTATCGTGCTAGCGGTGTTAATGGCCAAAGTATTGTGGGACATGATCCCAAAAGGCAATAAAGAGAAAGGTTGTTGCTCGTAATAAGTTAAACCAAATGTTAACCATAGCGAGTTAACTAAAGCGTGTTAGCTAAAGCTTGTTAACCATCGCGAATTAAGCACATAAAAAGCCAGTGATAAATATCACTGGCTTTTTATTAGGCTAAAACATTATTAATTCACAATATAGTGTCAGTCGAAACGAGTACTGGTAAGCAATAACTCTAGTCAGAAAAGTGCTAGTTAAAAATAGCGTTGAGTTTTTCAGCCAATCTAATGCCAGCTTGCTGCAATCGCTGCTCGATAATGGGTTTATGGGTAAATACATAGTTAAAACGTAAATCGTCTTCACCTTGATAATTCTGTTCGAGCTGGTAAGCCCTTTGCCTTAATGCTTTCGACTCATCAGCCCATTGATAATAGCTTTGACCACTCCACATTTTGCGTTGTTGTTCGCTAATACGCGTTAAAAAATCACTGTACTCTGTAAAGCTTAACTGCTGCTGTTCAATTAGTTTGCTGTCCCACACAGTATGCAAATTTGTGTGCTCACCAAACCACTTGAGTTTAATTGTATTCCCACCTTTATCATGGCTGTGACCCACATGTAGTGGTTGATGAATGTCGCCGACAAAATGTACGTAAAATGCCAATGCTTGCCATTTCTCTTGTTGGCTGGCTTTAGGGTTTACTAATATTTTTTCAAATCGTTGCAAACTTTCGATGATATCGCCATCAGCATTGCGCTTAACCGTTTTCCACGACTCATCGTCTTCAATTGAAATGTAATGCCATGGCGCAGCGCGATCCCAAGTATTGTCGGAGCGGATTTCATCAGCCCAAGTTGACATTTGCGCTAAGCTTTCGCCACCTGTCAGTTGGTTTATTTTCTGTTGAGCTGTCGGGGATAAATTGGCTTGCGCGATTTGGCCTACAATTCTGTGGCCTAATTGACCAAATGCTTTGGCAGGTAGGCTGAACGTTAAGGTGAACAATACACTGCCCACTAGCAATAACATGTTATTCAGTAAAACAGACGATTTCATAAAACTTCCAATTCATTGTTGTTAAGGCAATAACAGCGTCTTTAATGTGCCAGCGTATGAAATTATTGTTACGTGACACAGACTTGAGTCGCGACTATATAGCAACAATATGACATTTATGTGTTACTCCAAAGTTGTTTTGCGGTTAATTTTTTCGTTTAAAAATGACATTAAAATGCAACATATCGTCCTTAGACTTCGCCCTGAAGTTTTTGCTCTATTGATTTACTAAGCCCGATAAACGGGTAACTAAACATTAAAATATAAAAATATTCAGGGGTTTGAAATGTTGCTTAATCATAAAATCAGTCGTCTCGCGCTCGCGACATGTTTTGCTATGGGAATTGCTTTACCTGCAATGGCGGCAGATACCGCATCTGATATTCGTGGTCAGATTATAGGTCCTGCTGGTAATGCTGTTACTGATGCAAAAATTACTATTATCCATCAGCCTACCGGTACCGTTACCGAAGTTCCTGTTTCTGCTAATGGGCAATTTACTGCCCGCGGTTTACGTGTCGGTGGTCCTTACATTATTAAAGTCGATTCTGATGTGTTTGCTGACACAGTTGAAGACAATGTCTACTTAGGATTAGGCGAAACATTCCGTTTTAACCGCACACTAGAAGCCACTTTTACGATGGAGCGTGTTGGTGTCGTTGGCAGTGCAAGCTTTCATCGCAGCGCCGGCGGTAACAGTGACTTTGGTGAGCAAGATATCGCTAACGCACCCGGTATTAGCCGTGATTTAAAAGATGTGTTGCGCCAAAACCCAATGGCTGTTGTGGGTACCGACGGTATTTCAATGAGCGTGGCGGGCATGAACCCACGTTTTAACACTTTTGTGGTAGACGGTATTTCTCAAAACGATGATTTTGGACTTAATTCAAATGGCTACCCAACTCAGCGTTCACCTATTTCTATCGATGCCGTGGAGAGTGTAGCGCTTAACGTATCGCCTTACTCTGCTCGTAGTGGTGGTTTTACCGGCGCACAAATTAATGCAGTAACTAAGTCGGGCACCAATGATTTATCCGGGACTGTTTTTTGGGAAACCACCAACGACAGCATGGCGGGTGATGGTAAAGACCAGGACTCTGGTGACACCTTAACCCAAGATTTTGAAGAGACCACATTCGGCGGCACGGTTGGTTTTCCTCTGATTAAAGACACTTTGTTTTTCTTTGGCTCATATGAAAACTTTGATGCACCAACGTCGGCAGAGTGGGGGCCAAAGGGCGCTGGTTTTGCCAATGAGTCAGATGTGACCTCAGAAGATCTAATTCGAATAGAACAAATTGCTCAGTCTATATATGGTCTTGATAGCATTGGCGGTTACACCACCTCACCACAAGAAAAAGATGAAAAAATCTTAGCTAAAGTGGATTGGAATATTAACGACCAACACCGTGCCAGTTTTACTTATCAATCGACCATAGGTAATGTAACCAACAACATGTCATCAGGTGATTCGTTATTAAAATTATCAAGCACTTGGTATGACAAAGAAGAAACTTTAGAAACCTACGCCGCCAACTTATACAGCGATTGGACTGACGATTTTAGTACTGAAATCAAAATCGCTTACAAAGATACCACTACTAAATCGAAAACCATTGATGATTTAGGCATAGGTATGGTGTCGGTACAAACCTTCGAAAAGTCAGGTGACAAAGTCATTTTTGGCACTGACAGTTCTCGCCAAGCAAATGAATTAAATAACCAAAATCTTGAGCTACGTTTTGTGGGTGATTATTACTTAGGCGACCACGATATTGGCTTTGGTGCTCAGTACAATAGCGTTGAAATATTCAACTTATTTGCTCAAGATGTGTTGGGCAATTGGGAGTTTGATTCTATTGATAACTTAGCGGCAGGCGCCGTCGATAGTTTCCGTTATCAAAATGCGGCTTCGGGTAATCCAAATGATGTGAGTGCCAGTTTTAACATGGACACCTTGGCATTATTTGTTGAAGACTCATGGGATATTACGGCCGATTTAGAGCTCACGTTCGGTATGCGTTATGAAACCATTAGCATGTCAGATACTCCAGCCATTAATGAAAACTTTGTTAATCGATATGGGTTTGCTAACAACGAAACCTTAGATGGCCAAGATATTTGGTTACCTCGTGTAGGGCTTAAATACCTATTAAGTGATGATGTGACCTTATACGGTGGTGTAGGCCGTTACAGTGGTGGCTCACCATCTGTTTGGATTTCAAATAGCTTTTCAAATGATGGCAACAGCTTATTAAGCTATAACGAAGGTTGGAACCCAGTATGGGGCACTCCAGATTTTGGCAATGTTCCAGCAGATGCTCAAGCGGGTTTAGTGGGTGGCGACGGTAATGTTAATGCCATCGACCCTAACTTTGAGTTACCTTCAGACTGGCGTGCAAGTATTGGTTTTGACAGTACGTGGGATTTAGGTGCCTTAGGTGATAATTGGTTTGTGGGTGGTGAATTTTTATACATTCAAAAAGAAAACGACTTAGCATGGGTTGATTTAGCCCGTCGCCAAGTGAAAACCGATGCCACTGGCCGTGTGGTTTATGAAACCTGGGACCCATTAGCAAATAATGGTGCTGGTGGTAATACCGAGCGTTATGACCTCATGTTAACCAATGCTGAAGATGATGGCTCCAGTAAGACGTTAAGTTTGTCGATTGCCAAAGAGTGGGATATGGGCCTTAGCATGCGTGCAGGTTATGCTTATAACTCAGTTGAAGAAGGCAACCAAGGCTCGTCGTCTACTGCAACGTCTAACTATCAATATACCCCAGTACAATATGATCGTAATGGCACCACTATGGGCACTGGCTATTATGAAACACCGCATCGCTTCACCTTTAGCTTGGGTTATGACGTAGAGTTTGTTGCAGGCTACAACTCTAGCTTTAACTTATTCTACGAAGCGCGTGAAGGTAACCCATTAACGTGGACACTAGGTTCATATCGTGATGGCAATTTAGGTGACCAAAGCAAGTTTGCTGGCGCATCATATTATCTACCTTACATTCCAACAGGTGCTGATGATGCTAATGTTGAGTATGCTGGTGGATTAACTTATGAGGAGTTTAAAGCGGCAATTGATGAAATAGGTTTAGGCCAATATGCCGGTGGTATAGCACCAAAAGGCACCGACAACCAACCATGGATACATCAGCTAGACTTCCGCTTTACGCAAGAATTACCAGGGTTTACTGACGAGCATAAAGGTATTTTATACTTCGATATCAAAAACGTACTTAACCTAGTTAATGAAGATTGGGGCGTGGTTGAATACCAAAGCTTTAACAGCGCTAAGTTGGTTGATCATGACTACAATGCGGCGACGGGAGTTTATACTTATTCTGTTCCATTTGGCCAAGATGGTATTGAGACTAACAATTACGATACTTATGACATCAACAAATCAGCTTGGCAGCTTAAAGTGGGCGTGAAGTACAAGTTCTAATACTTTGTTAAGTAGAGTGCTGGTGCTGTATCTAGAGTGCTAATCAATAGGTTCCAAACAAAAATACCGAGCAATTAGCTCGGTATTTTTATGTGCTCAATATGGTTACATCAAGCTATTTATCCGCTAAACGACGTATAAATTATTTGATTTTACTGGCAAAATTTTCAGGTGAATTTTTCGACTGCTTAACCGCACGTTTCTCTTTTAAAGATAATGCCGGCTTTTTCTTCGCTTCTTTTGAATTATTACGTTCTTTGCTCATTTGTATGACTCCTAGCACGCATAATGCGTAACTAATAAATGGTAATTTTTGTTGTTAGTATCGAAGGTGCTAATGAATCAGCCACTTAATACTTACTTAGCCTTTGAACAATTTACTGAACCAAACTTATCATTGATATTGCGAATTAATGATGTGCGAGAACTTACCTCTATGATCTAAATTAATCACCTTATTAAGTTGATACTAGCACCTAGTCAGTTAAAAATATCTATTTATTCTATAGATTATTTTGTGCTTAAAAACTCATCTTTAATTATGATTGCTTTGTTGGACAAAATCGGGGATCTCAAGTACACCTTCGCCCCAATGCTCAAACAAGGCGGCGTATAAAAACTCTACAAACACTCGGTATTTACGGGGTAAATATACGCGCTGTGGAAAACTCAGGGTGACCTTGGTTTGCATCATTGGAAAGTCTTCTAATATCGGTATCAGTTGCTTACTGTCGATGGCTTCTTGTGCAATAAAAACCGGTACCGCAGTAATGCCTAAACCTTCAATAGCAGCCTCTCGGGCAAAGGTGACATTATTGACTTTTAGCTGTGCAGGGGGATCGAGATCAAGCCATTGGCTGCCATCAAAAATACGCCAGCCACCATCAATGTGGGCCGACTGTAACTTAATTGCGGTGTGGAACATTAAATCTTGCGGTATTTGTGGTGTGCCATGACGCTTAAGGTAATTTGGACTTGCCATTAACAACCGGCTAGCGGTGACTAACGAGTAACTTTGCAGCTTAGGATCACGTTGTTCGGTAATTTGAAATAGAAAATCGACCCCTTCTTCAATCACATCAATTTTACGGTTAGTCAGTTCTGCATCGATGGTGATATTAGGGTAAGCCGCCAGAAACCGCGCAAGAATACGACCTAAAAATAATTGTCCTAGCTCGATAGGGCAAATCACTTTTAAATTGCCTTTGATGTCTTGCTGGCTCGCACTGAGAAGATCTTCGGCATTTTGTAAATCTTGTAGAATTTTACTAATGCGATGGTAATAACTTGAACCCGCTTCAGTGAGTTTCAATGACCTTGTGGTGCGAAACAGTAATTGCACACCGGCATCGGCTTCTAGATCTGCGATTTTACGACTCACAGTGGCTTTGGTTATTCCCAGTGCTCTGGCTGCACCGGTAAAACTACCTTGTTCTACGACTTGCGAGAATATTTGAACGCGATTGAGATCCATATTGTTACACCTGTGAAACAGTGGGTTGAATTTTTACTATCTAATAAACTTAAGGAAACAGTAGTAAACTAGAGCAGAATAAATTAGGAGTCAAATATGTCTATCAATAAGCGGTTAGTGTTAGTGCCAGGTATTATCGTTGTGTTAGTTGTTGCAGGCGTTTATTGGTGGTCACAAGTTCGATATATCGAGTCAACGGACAATGCGTATGTTGAGGCTGATATTTCCAATATCAGTGTAAAAGTTCCCGGCTATATTGTGCAATCTGCTGTGGTTGATAATCAACACGTCAACAAAGGTGAACTGCTGGCTCAATTGGAAGACAGCCAATTTGTTGCCAAGCTGGCTCAAAGCAAAGCTGTGTTAGCGAGTACCCAAGCAAACTTGCAAACTCTAGCGGCAAAGGTTGATTTACAACAGGCATTAATTAATCAAGCGAAGGCTACCGTTGTGGCTTCACAGTCAGAGCAGTTAATTGCGCAACAACAATTGAAGCGTTCACAGAAATTAAAAATCAGTAATTACAGTTCACAAAATGATGTTGACCAACTTCAGGCAGGTTTCGATTCAGCATCGGCTCATGTCGATGAGGCGCAAGCCGCATTAGTGGCTAAACAGCGTGAATTGTCGGTATTTAATGCGCAATTATTACAAGTACAAGCGGATGTCGATCAGGCAATGGCCAGTGTCGAGTTGGCTAATATTCAATTGGTGGATACACGTGTTACTGCACCTTTTGCAGGGATTATAGGTAAGCGTGGTGCAATGGTGGGCCAGTATGTTCAACCAGGGCAAGCATTGTTTAGCTTAGTGCCAGATGCACAAGTGTGGATTACGGCTAACTTTAAAGAAACTCAAATTGAGCACATGCAAGCCGGACAAGCCGTTAAGGTGAGTTTAGATGCTTATCCTGATGATGTGTTTAGCGGATTTATCGACAGTTTAGCACCTGCATCGGGTTCTAAATTTAGCTTGTTACCCGCAGAGAATGCGACCGGTAACTTTACCAAAATTGTTCAACGTATTCCGGTGCGTATTCGTCTTGAACGTGATCAACCCTCATCTGCTATTGGGCGTATTTTACCAGGATTAAGCGCTGTGGTTGAAGTCGATACAGAGTCTGTAACCCAATCTCACGAACTCGCTAAGGCAACAGCTGGTCAAGCAATGTCTGTGACTGCAGGGCATTAATATGAGCCAGTCAGCCATTGAGGCAGATGTATCACCAGTCGGCCCTATGAGTACTGTGAGTGATAAACCGACGGGGTATCAGCGCGGTAGCAAACGTTCTTGGATAGCTGTTGCGGGCGGCTTAATCGGTGCCTTTATGGCTATTTTGGATATTCAAATCACCAATGCGTCGATGAAAGAAATTCAAGGTAGTTTAGGCGCCACTTTAGAAGAAGGCAGTTGGATTGCTACCGCTTATTTAGTGGCTGAAATGATTGCCATTCCTTTATCTGGTTGGTTAAGTACTGGGTTATCGACTCGCCGTTATTTACTGTGGACTACCGCTGCCTTTATTGTGGCCTCTATATTGTGCTCAATGTCTTGGAACCTTGAGTCAATGATCGCTTTTCGTGCCTTGCAGGGATTTTTTGGCGGGGCATTAATTCCGTTAGCATTTCGATTAATTCTTGAGTTTTTACCCGACAATAAACGCGCCATGGGTATGGCTCTGTTTGGGGTAACCGCAACATTTGCCCCTTCCATTGGACCGACGCTAGGTGGTTGGCTAACCGAACAGTTTAGCTGGCATTATTTATTCTATATCAATGTTCCACCAGGCTTATTAGTGATGGCGATGTTGGCTTATGGTTTAGAGCGCAAACCAATCATTTGGGATAAGTTAAAAGACGCTGATTATTCAGGCATTGTCACCATGGCGTTGGGTATGGGCTGTTTAGAAGTTGTGCTAGAAGAGGGCAACCGTAAAGACTGGTTTGGCTCTGATCTTATTCGTAACCTCGCCATTGTTGCCGCGATCAATATCAGCTTGTTTATTTGGATCCAGTTACGTAAAGCTCAGCCATTAGTGAATATTCGTCTGCTTGCTCAGCGAGACTTTGCCTTATCTACGGTGGCGTATTTCTTACTGGGGATGGCCCTATTTGGGGCGATTTATATGATCCCGCTGTATTTATCACAAATTCATGATTATACCCCGTTAGAAATCGGTGAAGTGATTATGTGGATGGGCTTTCCGCAGTTGCTGGTACTGCCATTAGTGCCTAAATTAATGCAGAAGTTTGATCCGCGATATTTGGCTGCACTTGGGTTTGCTTTATTTGCGACCAGTTATTATATGAATAGCCATATGACCATGGATTACGCTGGCGATCAAATGATTGCTTCGCAAATAGTACGAGCGTTAGGACAGCCGTTTATTTTAGTGCCTATTGGTATTTTGGCGACAATGCATCTTCAAGCACATGAAAATGCCTCTGCATCGACAGTGCTCAATGTGATGCGTAATTTAGGTGGGGCTTTTGGTATCGCGCTGGTGGCAACGTTAACCGATAATTTGGCTCGAGTTCATTTGGCCCATATTAAAGAGACGTTGCCAGCAGTCAGTGCCCAAGCTTATAACTATATTCAGCATACCAGTTCGATACTGCAAATTGCGGGTTCTGATGCGGTGAGTGCTAACTCACAGGCCTATGCTTTACTTGCTAAAAACATGTCACAGCAGGCATATATTCAAGCCTATAATGATGTGTTTCTTATCATGGCATGTTTTCTATTGATTGCAGTTGTTGCGGTTTTATTGATCCGTAAACCCGTGGCGAAAAGTGATTCAGATCAGCCTAATGAAATGCATTAATCATGTTAGTATTATCTTAATTGATAGCAATAAATTAAGGTGAGAGATGACATTAACGTGGCTAGATGTTGGTTTTACTGAGCTGTCTTTAGAGCAGCTTTATGGCTTATTGCAATTGCGTGTAGATGTCTTTGTGGTTGAACAAAATTGTCCTTATCCTGAATTAGATGGAAAAGATAAACATCCGCAAACCAGGCACTTATTGGGAGTGAATGAACAGGGTGATATAGAGGCTTATAGCCGCGTGTTAGCGCCCGATATTAGTTACCCTCAAGCGAGTATTGGCCGTGTTGCCGTTGCAAAATCTGCCCGTGGTCAGGGCGTGGCCAATCAATTAATGCAAAGTGCCATAGCCATTGCAAAACGGCATTGGCCAACAGACAATATTCAGATTGGGGCACAAGATTATTTACGTCAGTTTTATCAACAACATGGTTTTGTTGTGAATTCAGATGTGTACCTTGAAGACGGCATTGAGCATCTTGATATGTTATTAATCTATAATAGCTAATTGGTATGAGTAGCGTTGGATTCAGAGATAATATAATCAACTCTGCGTTAAGCCGCTATTTCTTTGGATTTGGGTAGATTTTATTAAGGAAAAACGATGTCAGATTATGTAATTAATACCCAGCAAATTGTGTGTGTCGCTCAATTTGTGGCGAAAGCAGGAAAACGTGATGAGTTAGTGGCGGTATTGGCAAGCTTGATCCCTGATACTCGTCGTGAATCAGGCTGTATTCGTTATGAATTGAATATCAGTGTAGATAACGACAACAAAGTTGCCTTTGTGGAAAAGTTTGTCGATCGTGCTGCGTTTGATCAACATTGCGCTAAAGATGCTATTGAGCATTATTTCCACAATGTAATGCCTGAGTTGGTTGAATCACATCATGTTGAAGTGTTTAATCAAGTGATCGCTTAATTGGCGGTAGCTGTTAAGTGCGGCAATTTCGATAGCT
Source organism: Shewanella sp. S1-58-MNA-CIBAN-0166 (assembly GCF_040310085.1). Lineage (NCBI taxonomy): Bacteria > Pseudomonadati > Pseudomonadota > Gammaproteobacteria > Alteromonadales > Shewanellaceae > Shewanella > Shewanella sp. S1-58-MNA-CIBAN-0166. The sequence continues at coordinate 24,032 of NZ_JBEOPN010000012.1, forward strand.
GTAATTTCAAGTGCTGTAATTTCAAAAGCTGGATTTCAAGTGCTGGATGTCACGATTAGATTTGAAGCGTTAGAGCTCAACATTAGATTACAGATACAAAAATGCCAATCTAAACAGATTGGCATTTTTAATCATTTATACTGTTAAGCCGAAGCTCTTATATCATAATGATTAGAAGTCGTAACGAGCACCGACAGTGAAGATGTTGTCATCTTCTAAATCAACTGTAGCAGTACCAACTTTATGGTCGCCTTCATACATAGCATAGTGACCATAAACTAAGGTTGACTTAGATATACGGTAATCAGCACCCACAGTAATTTGAGTGATGTTTACGTCAGTACCAGTCGCTTCTTTAATATTTTTGTAGTAGCTACCAAAACCAGCTTCATCTTGACCGTATTCAGCTTTTAAGTTTACGCCGTTTAGGTTGTAAGATACGTTAAGGAAGAAAGAATCACCTTCTTGATCAGATGTTTGGCTTTCAGTGTTTTGGTATAAACCACCAAGCTTGAACTCACCTAGCTTAACTTGTGCCACACCACGATAAGCATCAATGCCACCAATAGTGTTATAAGCTGCAGCGACATAGTAAGGGTGTGCTTTAAGGCCTTTATCACCAATAGTTGCACTTAATGCATATTGATCATCATATGATTCTTTACCAGCATCATCTGTGTAGTTGTCTTCCATTAAATAAGTTGCGTTTAATGTAACTAAGCCACCAATCACTGGTGAATAGTACCAAATACCGTCAGCTTTACGTAACTGGCCACCAATCATACGATCGATATCTGCGTTGAAGTTACCAAATAAATCAATGCCACCTTCAGACTGTTTAAATACAGTATCGTTACGGCCGATTAACACTGTACCTGCGTCACTTTTTAAACCTAAGAACGTGTTACGCGCTTTAAATACAACTTCGTCACTGCCATTTTTGCCTTCAGTTTGAGTGGTATTTTCAACTTGGAATTCCATTTGGTATAACAGTTCAATACCGTTACCAAATTTTTCGCTACCTTTTACGCCTAAGTTAGAAAAGTTGTTTTCTAATACTGTGCCTTCTTTGTGATTTTGAGTTGTTGCGCCTTTATCAGAATTAGTCACGGCTAAATCTAAACGACCATAGAAACTTGGGCCTTCAGCAAGTGTAGCGAAAGAAACTAATGTAAGTACAGATGCTACCGATGCAGAGATTAAGGTTTTTTTCATCTTTCATGCTCCCTAGAACGTTATGTTCTATATTCCATTTTTCATGGTTTTAGTTAGTGAAGTTTGTCGCAGATTCAATTCTGTAACAATCTGGTGCAGATTTTTACAGATTTGATACCTTCAGAGTGTGGCCTAGATCAAATAAACAAGGCCTACTTGAAATTTTGTGTATAAATCTGTGATAACTGCGACCATTTGTATAAAAAAATCACCATATGGCGTGGATCTACCTCTTTAGGGATGTTCCTATTCGATTAAAAATAGGCTAGCGCACAACCATAAAAAGTTGCAAAATTGTATGTTAGCCCATGTTAATTTAATCATTGTGAATATTCGATGTTAATTTTTATATCTTTAGTCTAATGAGGTTATAAATTAAGCATATTTTAATGTTTGTTGTGATAGGACACATTGACGCTAGGACATAAAGACATTTAGCTCAATCTGCCTCTGCTGAGTAATAGATTGCTATCAAACGGCTCTTTATCCTGCTATCTAGATGGTATGGTTTACCATAGATATAGGTACACTATTGACGTGTTAATCCTCCGGTCAGCTTGATCTGTTAAGCAGCAATAAACCGATATTATTACTTTATCCCACATCCCATGTTTCATATCTCATATACCAAAACGAGTGAGCAGAATTACTCGCTATAAATACGAGCATGTGGTGCTTGTTATTAAACCAAAATGCACCCTTAACCAAATTCATCTAGAGTGAATTGTGACAAACGTTTAGCTTTGAGGATAAATCATATAAAATTGGCCGCGAAAATAGTCGTTAATTAGGGCGTAACCCATGTTGTCAGAATCTTATACTCATCGTTTTGCTGGTGTTGGCCGTTTGTATGGTCAAGCCGCACTAAAGACTTTTTCGCAAGCCCATGTTGTGGTTGTTGGTATTGGCGGTGTAGGCACATGGGTTGCCGAAGCATTAGCAAGAAGTGGGATAGGGCAGATTACGCTAATTGATTTAGATGATATTTGTGTTACCAACACCAATCGCCAAATACATGCATTAATTTCGACTATTGGCCAATCAAAAGTTGAGGTTATGGCAAAACGCATTGGCGAAATTAACCCAGAGTGTGTGGTTAATGAAGTAGAAGATTTTATTACCTTAGATAATCTTGCTGAGTATTTTAAGCCGGCCTCACAAGGTGGCAATATTGATTATGTGGTTGACTGCATTGATGCTGTAAAGCCTAAAGCAGGTTTAATCGCTTGGTGCAAGCGTAATAAAATTCCGCTAGTGACCATAGGTGGTGCTGGCGGACAAACCGATCCGACTTTAATTCAAGTGACTGATTTGGCTAAAACAGTACAAGATCCATTATTGGCAAAAGTGCGCAACATATTACGCAAAGATTACCATTTCACTAAAAATATTCAGCGCCGTTTTGCTGTAGATGCGGTGTTTTCGACCCAACATCTCGTCTATCCTCAAGCTGATGGCAGTGTATGCAACACTAAAGAAAATGCAGAAGGCAGTATGCGAATGGATTGCGCCTCCGGTTTTGGCGCCATTACTATGGTAACGGGAACGTTTGCGTTTGTTGCGGTTAGTCGTGTGCTGACTAAATTAGCCGCTAAACCCGCTTAACATTGTTGTGTAAATTTGTCGGTTATCTCGGCACACTAATCACGAACATTGGCCCACCTAGTGGTGACGTAGCAACATAACAGATATTACCCTTGAGCTGAGTCACCGCGTTAAACGCTGCCGCGAGCCCTAAACCTACTCCTCCTTTGTGACGAGCTGTGGTGAAGAAGGGTTCGAAAATATGTTCGACGATGTCATTAGGAATAACCGCGCCATTATTTTGAATTTCGATTTGGATACTGTCTGGCTCAGCAACGACATTGATGTGGATTTTCGCTTGCGAAACATCCTTAAACGCATGCAAAAAGGCATTTGATACCACATTAGTGATAGCTTGGCTTAATAAACTGGCATTATTATTAAGTTGCAACTGCTTATCCAAACTGGTGGTTATTTCGACGTCTTGCGGTGAAAATATCATTAATGTTGAATCAGTAATATCGCGTAATAGATTGCTCAAATTAAAGACGGTGTTTTTCTCGTGGCTTTGTTCTGCGGCAATAGATTTAAATTGTTGGATCAAATAACTGGCACGAGTGATATTACTGACGATTAACTGACTGCTTTGTTGGTATTGCTCTAAAATCCCATTAATTTGTTCTAAAGTGGCATCATCGCTATGGATTAATTTGATCAACTCTTCTATGTGAGACAATTGCGAGCTGGCAGCCGTTAAGCAAATACCGATAGGGGTATTAATTTCATGAGCTACGCCGGAAACTAACCCACCTAGTGCCGCCATTTTTTCTTTTTCAACCAGAACTTGTTGTGTTCGTTTTAACATTTGCAATGATTGTTCAAGTTCTCTGGTTTGTTCTTTTACCTGGCGCGCGAGCTCATCTTTATAGCTGCGTTCTAATAGCAGTAAGCGATCGCGATCTTCAAGTGCGTGCTGAAGATCGATTTTTGATTGGTGCAATGCTTGATAAGAGCCTCTTATTTGCCGTTGCATGGTATTAACCGCATCGGCTACCAAACTGAATTCATCATGTTGCGGCTTACGATTAAAATCCAAAGGAGTAAAGTCGTGGTCTAAGCTAATATCATCGCAATATTGGCTTAATTGACGAAGATGTTTGGTCACATTGAACCACACCAGAAGCAAGATAAAGCCAGCCACTAAGAAGGTTTTGATCGCGTTGGATAATAAAATCAGTATTGCTTTATCATACAAACGATCATATATGACATTTAGATCAGCTTGTACGATGAGTGTCCCAACAGGAATATGTTCATTATTGGTATAAATTAATGGGTATTGTTTCTCAATAACAGCCGTTTTCTTATATACACCAAAGTGCCATTCTTGATTCGTGTCATCACGGATAGAAATATAGTTTATGTCAGGTAATTGACTTAAACCACGGAGCTGCGTGTCGATTAAATGTTCATCTATTACCCATATGCTGGCTGCCAGCACTTCTAAATTTACCGCTTCTATATTCGAAAAAACGCGATCAATTCTACTTACATCACTTTGATAATCACTTACGAGCTGATAAGCCGTCGTCACGAGGGTAATTAAAGAACTAAAGATCACGATAGAAAGCGTCAGTTTTCGAGCTATTGGACTTCGCAGTAACTGTTTTATGGATATCAGCATAGTTTCTTCATTGTGATTTATAAATAGGGAGGATCTACCGATGAAAGTATTTATTCTACAATGCATTTCGCCAGTGTTAGTTTGGGTTACATACCTTGGTTCAAGCATAGCCTGATAGGCCATATATAGTATGAAAAAATAAATAAATATCAGCTAATCAATTATTTTTTCTGGCATATATTTTGCTTTGCCTTAGTAAGCTCAAAAATCTGACACTGCGGGTAAGCTATGATGAAAATGAAAGTAGGTTCAATAAAGTTATTGAATAGTAAGCGTTTGTTCGTAAGTTCTATGTCATGGCTTATTGTAACATGTGCTAGTTTATTGTTTGCGCCTAAAGATTTATTGGCGTTTTTATCGTTAGATCAACTCGTTAATCAATATGGTCAGTTTATTGGCTTAGGGTTGATTATGGGAGTGGCATATTTTTTAAGCCAGATTTTTGCCTTTGTCGTCGATGAGGCCATCGTATATTTACGTCAAAAACGTACCGTAGAAACTATTGACGCAAAAGTGAAACTACTGGACCCTGCTGAAAGAGCCTTGCTACGGGAGTTCTTTTTACAAGGACAAACTATTTTAACCTTGCCACAAAATGAATTAGCGGTTAAAAATTTAGTTAATACCAGCATACTTGAAATGCTTGGAAACGAGCGTCACTATGCGATTCAAGGGCCAACGGCTGAATACAAAATTTCGATGCAAGCACGTAATTATTTAAATCGTGATGTACTCCGTTTACCAGCGGGTGAACCCAGTGCAGAAGAAATGAGTTACCTGATTAAAACGCGACCACATTTTATTAATGGATTGATTCAATCACGTAAGCATGCAGTGTAATAGCGCGGAAAATAGTGCTGTAGATGAATAAAAAAGATGGGGGCGTATACAGCCCCCATTCTGGCATAAAAACACATCATGTGTTTTGTCGCCAATGTATCATTCACAAGGAAGTATCCATATTGGATATGAATAATAAGCAGTAAAAAACTTAACCTATTAAGAGACTCACTTAGTAGGTGCAGACTTCACAATAAACATCCACATTAGATAAGACATTATTCCAAAGGTACAAAAAATTACCATCATAGAAAGTAATCCTATTGCGTTACCAAACATTAAATCTAACCAAAATGCCATGATATTTATCCTTTAGGTTGTGAAGACGTGATCATCATAAAGTCAAAATAACGTCGTTATACTGATCTTGATCAATCTTCAGCCGTCATGATGTTAACTTAGTGTAAAATTGCCAATTAGCTCACAAAAAACACAATCCATCTCAATAGAGGGTGATGAATGACTTTTGACCAATTGAGTGTTTTTTATAGAAAATAATAGGTAAAGTGCTTGCCATTATTAAATGCAACGGTATAATCGCCAGCACTTAATCGTGACAATGATTGTTACGAAAAGTATTGTTTGGTTAGGATTAAATTACGAGTGTTGTTTTGCAAAGATATTTGGATTTCTCAGATTACTTTGCAAAGCTAACATAGCTACTAAGTCTTTGCCTGAGTGATGAAATTGGTATACATGGGGGATTCAAAAATCACAGTGTGTACTAGCTTGGTATAAGTAAGTTGTTGAAGTAAAACGTTAATGCTAAATAATTAACATGCAAAATCCTTGCAAAGATTTGCAAAGTTTTTGAATTATAAGATTTTATGCCTCCCAACGAATATGGGTTATAAACAGGCTAAAATTACATAATTAAAGTAAGATGAAATTGGTTTGGTTTTGCAAAGATATTTGGTGTTTTAGATTTCTTTGCAAAGCTAAATGTAGCTTGAAAGCCTTTGCCTGAGTGATGAAATTGGTATACATGGGGGATTCAAAATCCCCTGCTTCGCGGCGTGTCGGTTCGAGTCCGACCTCAGGTACCATTATTTAAAGCCCTGTTCTTAATTGAACGGGGCTTTTTTATGCTTATAATTCAATGGTAAATGATACAAGTTTGTTGTTGTAAGCCGTTAGCAAGCATTTGCATCCTTTAGTCGGCAAATTAACATGTTTACCTCCATAAAAAGGTCGATTCGTTAATCTGCTGTGATACTAACTTCAAACGTGTCTAAATCCTGCCAATAGCACACGAAGTTTTGTTCCCAAATCGGATAGAACTCCTTCGCAGCCTCAATCAAAATCTCACCATTAATGCTTTGAAATACACCAAAGCTGAAGTCAAAATCCAACTCTTTAACCAACTCCGAATAACCGCTTCCCTGACCAACGAAACAGAATTCAGTGATGTAACACAACGTCCACTGTTCAGCTTTTCTTTCTAGTCTCATTTCTACGGGATGAAAACCGCCATGTTCTGCGCTGTAATTGGGATCACGGAAGTTAATAGTTAAAGCATCATGAGGGGTGTTACTAATTAGCTTTTCTAGTGGCAGCAGTAAGCTATCGGAGGCAGGCAAAGCCAGTTCCTTGTTAATGGTATTCATTGTTTATCTCACAGGTTTTAGAATAGGTCGGGATGTGTTTGGCGTAAGCTGGTAAAGCGGTTTAGGCCAATAATCACATGGTCTACAACTTCAATATTGAGTACCTTGGCGCATTCAATGACCATATTGGTAAAGTTGAGGTCACTTGTGCTCGGTGTTGGGTCGCCTGAAGGATGGTTATGAACAAGGATAATCCCCGGCATATTCAATATGACGGCGGTTCGAAGTACTTCCGATGGCCGCATGCTAACGCTGTTAATGCATCCAGTCGCCACAACTTCTATGCAATTGATGGCTCGTTGATTAGTAAGGTTGGCGACAATGAAGACTTCCTTTGTTTCATATTTGAGATAGTCGAATATCTTTGCGGTTTCATCTGGGCTGGTGAGTGTCTTTTCCGCTTGTTCGCAGTTGGTTTCTCTAAACTGATACTTAACGTTTATTTCGCGAATAATTGCCATGAGTTTGCCTCTGACTAAAACAAGTTAAGTCGAGGGGGCTTCCCCCTCAAACATTGTTATTGTGTATTGGATTTTGCCGCAACATCGGGCTTAGCGGCCTCTTTGGCTTTCACCTTCTTACTGGGAAACTTAGAGGGTGGAGCAAGTAGAAACTCATCTAGCTCACCTTTTTCCACTGCATCAATAACGATTTTGATGGTGTCTGGCAGTTTGGCTTTATCACCCACATCGATAGCAGGTTTATCTTTCACTAACTCGATAGGTTTGCCGCTAATACGAACTTCAAAGTAGTAATGTTGTTCATTATCGTAATACCAAGAGCGAACGTTATAACGTCGGCGTACCTTCTTACGCTCTCCTGTTTCAGGGTCTTTGACCATTTTTTCACGGTAGGCTTCAAACTCTTTGCCCTGAACCATGCATTCAGCCATGTCTAATTGTTGTTCCAGCTTTTCTATTAAACGTAATCGCTTACTAATAATAGGTGGCTTGATGGCAATTTCAGGGCGAGCGATAACCTTGAGAGAACTCAATAATGTTGTCATTTTACATTCCTTAGATAGGTGGGTTTAGCGGATAAAGCCGATGTGGCGTGGTGTTTGTTTACGGTTGTTTTCTTCTGTGAGTAGCGGGATAGCCGTACTTCTGTGATTATGGTTAGGTTGAAATAACATACGTCTTGATAAAATGGCGAAATCGCCGGGGGTTAATTGTTGCAACACTTGAAGTTGGTCTTTCTCGGCATTGGTTAATTTAGTGATACCCAACACTTGACGATAGAGCGTATGACGTTGCGTTTCAGTGAGATAGTCGCAAGTCAGCTTAAAGTCAAAACGGCGCATCACAGCGCTATCGATAGCTGTCAGTGCATTGGTTGCAGCGAAGACGGGTTGAGTATTGCATTCAAGCTGAGACAGTAGTTCGTTGATAAGCTGGACTTCATGCTGCGCTTGAGCGCTTTCACGTTTGCTCAGTAAACTATCGACTTCATCAAAGAGCATTAGCTTCTTTGTTCTGTGCGCTTCACGAAACAGCGCTGCAATGTTCTGCTCACTTTCACCGACATACTTGCTTAGAACGTCTGAGCACTTGATGTGCATCACTTCTATACCATGCGTTTCAGCTAAGTGATGTACCCAACCCGTTTTGCCTGTGCCTGGAGGGCCGTTGAGTAATACCCTGACAGGTAAACCATTGGCTATGGCACTGTCAATATCCTCAATTAAGGCTTGCGCATCCTGTCCGTCAATTGCGTTAAGGTTTAAGCAACTTGGGTCAAATATCAGCTGTCCTTCATATTTAGATGGAGGCGACTCTTCACCGCAGGCATCAAGGGTCGCTTCAATGACATCTAGTACCACCTCCTCAGCTTGCTCTCCTGTCAACGTTAATGTGTTGGCAACATGAGCCGCATTCGCTATGTACGCTGGTGCGGCATTGGATTTACTTGCCAGTATCAGTCTAAATTCATCCGATACTTTTAATGCTTTCAGTATATTTTTACTCATGGCAAAGCTAAACGCTTCATCAGGTACAGGTATTTCCATTACCAGTTTAAAGCGGCGTATAAAACTGGGCTCAAGCATAGATATATGATTGGTTATCCAAATAGCAGGTACGGGATTCGTTTCAAGTAAGCGCATTAAGCCTTCTTTTGAGTAATGCTCATCGGCATGCTTAAACACGCTTTCACATTCATCAATCAATAACAGGCTTTCATCTGACCCACCAAGTAAGCCTTGCATCAAGTTAAGATAGGTTAGCCGCAGGCTTGCTGGTTCTTTGCTGAGAAATTCTCCTGTCACTTTGCCATCTTCAAACTGTAGGCTTTGTACTTCGATTAAATTGCGGCGTAACGTTTTAGCTAGCGTTCGTGATAGTTCTGTTTTTCCTGTGCCCGCAGCGCCATAGAGAAGAATATTAACCCCTGTGAGTTGCTGCTTACTGGCGGCCTTCAGATAACGAGACACTAAATCAGCATTCACATGCTCGAACTGTTTCAGTGTGAACCTTGCTACTGGACTGCGTTTCAATATCGGTGCAAGAAAGGCTTCCCTACTAGTGATTTTTTCACTCACCAGTAACACCCGAAATGGCTCTGGGATGCTTAATACATGTGGTAAATGAAATAAGGCATCTTCAATAAAGCGATTAACGACTAGCGGTTGGAGCTGCGTAAGAATGGCATCACAGTCCAATCCTGTATCTTGTTCCATTGCCTGAATCAGAATATCGGCATCGTAGTCTGCTAACAGGTTTAGTAACTCCTTTAACCCCGGATTAGCATTCATCACAATGATAAGCACCATGACAGGTTGCATGGCAGGATTAAGCTTAAACAAGTCACATAGAAACAAGGCATTGTGCTTAACGGTTTCTGTCATAGCAGGGTGGCTATCTCTAATCGGAAACAGTGCAAGCGTGCTGTCTATGTCATAGTTGATACCATATTGCAGCTTTATCCCGACCAGTGAGCTAATAACATAAGAAGGCACGTATTCGAAGCGGTAATCTGCTGCTGAAAGTAATAAATCCTCAGCAATTTGAGTCGCCAGATAATAACAATGATTCGACTTTTTATTGTTGGGCTTCACCTTTATCATTGGCTTCCACGCCCCCGTTTAAGGTGTTTCTCTGGAGGGGTGTAATCAAGCGTTGCCGCGGCTTGTTTCATAAACTCATGGTCACGTTTATCGTAAATCGTGGTCGTACTGATATCAGCATGTCCCGCCATTTGCCTAACCGTATTGATATCGACATTTTGCTCAAGCAAGCGGGTAATAAAGGTACGGCGTAAATCGTGAGGCGATACATTGTCTACTCCAAGCTCATAGAGGGTATCTTTAACTAATCGATACAAAGACGTTGGACTTGTTGGTTCGGCCAGTCTTAATTTACCTGTTAGTGTTGATTTACACAGCAAATAGCCTTGTTGTTTGCTGCGCAGCTTGAGCCATAAAATGAGGTTTTGCTCTACCCATTGAGGTAAGAACAAAGTACGGCTTTTATTGCCTTTACCCGCAACTACGGTCAAAGAGTGGAGGTTTGCATCATAGTCATGAAACATGAGTGCAGATAGCTCACTACGGCGAAGTCCAGTGCCTAAGAACATGCTAAATATCGCGAGATTACGTGCAGCGAATGTGCCTTTCTTATCTTTAAAATAGGTGAGTACAGCCGTTACTTGTTCAGTGCTTAACGGTGTACCTTGATGTTGTCCATGCTTGACCTGATTAATTGTCTCCAAGTTAGCAACTTGCGATAACTCAGCTTGGTTCATTAAGGCGGCTACTTTAACGATATTCTTTATCGCTATCATTGCGCGGTTAATCGAACGAGCAGACCATTTTGCATGTGTCATTACCGCACGTATTTGTAGTGCTTGTTGATAGTCAATCTGGCATAGCTTGTCGTTGAGACAGTCTTCTTGCCATTGCATTAATCGCGCAATACTGCGCATCTGTGAGCTGATAGAGCGCTGACTGTTAGTAGACAGGCGGCTCAAATACAGCGCGAACGGGGTCGCTGTAGTCATTGAAAACTCCAGTAAGTGTATTAAGTCGAATTGTGTTTAGAGGGTTGAGCTAGAAGGGAAAAGTGATACTAGAAACACGTTAATAATATCACTTTTCAGACTAAATTTCAGCCGCTGTTTTTGATACGGTTATTTACGATCTTTTTCTGGAAATATGATGCATTTTCTCAATTTACGGAGCACCTTCTCTTGCATTGACTCAAAAGCGCCATGATTGATAAACATCGTATGACGTTTAAGCATTTCTCTTCTAGCGGTAAAAGCGGCATTATCTTTACTTTTCAAATAGACCATTACTCCATTTCTGAACACTAGCTCTTTTTCTATCCCATCGAAGTTTCCAAGTAAGTCTGGGTTAAATATTTGAACAGATTGAAACAGCGATCTCATTTTACCTAAGTTATTTAGTAATAATGTGGTGCCCGATTGTTGAGGTCGATAGACATTTTCGAAACGTGTTACAATTAATGGCACCCCTTCTTTATTAATAAGCAAAGGCACTCTTTGATTCACCTTTTTGAGAGGAAGCTCTAACAACTTTTCTGGCTTGTTATATACGTCGATATGACTACTACATTTATTGCATATATATATCGTTTGAACAAAACGCAAATTTTTCATCTCATGCCGACTGTGATTGCTAAAATTCTGAGCTTTTGACTTATCCACAATCACCAGTGGTGTGTTAACGAGTAAAAAATCAATGGCGACATCACAACGGCTGACGTTAGCCTCCTGCATTTTCACCTTATATTTTTTAATGCAATTAGATCGCTTTAAACGTCTGAAAAAATCTTTTACCTCTTTAGGTTTGAACCTAGAAGGAATAAACTCAATTGCTAGTTTATTTTGCGGTCTTTCGCGTTGTTTCGCATTATCACCAAAGAACAAGCGTATTTGTGCAGTCTTATCAGTCTTCAACGAGAATGTCAGTATATCAGTATAGAATTGCCCATCTTGGCGCTTAGGCCTTGTCTTAGAGCACTGAAATTGACTGTCTTTAAAGATTGCAGGGGATTGGAGGTATAAGTCATCAACCTCCTCTTGTGTTACATCCACAGTAATATGCAATTTATCGATGATGGGATAACATGCCCATGCTTTTGGGTTGGCTAATTGAGATGCCAGCAAAAGACTCTGAAAATGCAGACCTTTAGTGCTATCAATGACATTACCTACAGTGGCATGCGTCAAGGCATATATCAGCGCTTTAGTATCCATTACATTTAGCGCTGTATGCTCTGTAATACGCCTGTGCATAGACTCTGATACAAATTTGTTATGCCTATAACGATACTGAATAATAGCTTCTAAGAAGTTATCTATTGTAATGTGAATGTCATTGTTACTAATGCTCTCAGGTAAGTACTTATAATCATTAAACATAGTACTATTAATAGCTGATTTGATTGGGTTGTTTTTCATAATAATTCTCTCTGTAAACGGTATTAGATGTAGGGGAGGTCATCCTCCCCATCAGGAACTCAATTAATCGACGATTTTGACGATTAACTGCCATTTTTCAGATGGACGTCCGATCTTCTTGTTATCATTTACAGATTCGTCAATTCCATTTAGTGGTTTCACCCAATCAATGGGCGCTAGCAATAGCAATTTGACACTATAGCGATAGCCACCTAATGATTTCATTGCTTGAGACTGGGCTAGCCCATATTGAGCGACAATTGCTGCGCCTATGACTAATAGATTACGAAAAATCGCGTCATAGCGGTCTAAGCAGTCACAGACATTCACCAGTTTGTCTAACAGTACCTGCTTAATGAATTTGGAGAGCTTATTCATCTTGAGCCTCCGATGTATCCGATAGATTAGATTTAAATAACGTTACTAAGTGTGTACAGAGCAGATCTATAGCATTTGTGACTACCTCAGATTTTTTGCCTGCATCAGTATTGATAAACGCAGTGAAGATAGCTTTGTTACTTTTGTTTGTGTTAGCCTCAATATTGAACTGTTCAAGGAATTGACGATGGCATTCACTTTTTACGACGTCCTCAATGTAGTCCTCAATGTAGGTTTGTTTAGCCTTTGATGATTGCTTAGAGGTTGATATGTTAGCTTTCGCAACAGGTCTGGTATCAGAGTCTAGCTCTTCATCGTCGCTATCATCAAAACCTAGATCATCATCCGTTTGATCAACAGCATCCTCTTCATCTTCAACTACTTCAAGACCCTCATCTGAATCATCTTTATCGAGTAGGCCAAGTTCACGCATAGCGGCTTCAACCATCTTGCGGGTATATTTACCTCTGATAGTAATGTCCATATCGTGTTCTTCTTCAATCTGCTCAACCACATTTTTAATTTGAACGTCTGACAAATCCTTCATTGGTAGCATTGAGTTGTCACTAAAGAAACCAATAGCATCCAGTCCGTTAATGACATATGCCACTTTTGCTGCTAAAGCTTGTTTAAGCGCGGCGTCATACGAGAGAGTGAGATACTTATTGACATAGGCTTTAAAGTCATCACAACCAAGTGCTTCATAACCTTTGTTTTCATAGATGATGAATAGTGCTTGCTTGAGCTCAATTTGCGATGTGTTAACGATAATATTTAACTGTTCAACGTGATCACGAGAGAGTTTAAATTCACCGTCAAAGGCGGATTTCAAATCGTCTTCGCCGTTGAATAATGCTGATACCAACTTCGATTTTGGAAATGATTTATTCGAGCTGTTAGATTGGAGAACGTGTTTGTCTACGATTGCTACCGATGTAGATTTTTTCTTAGACTTCTTGTGTTTTTCCTTTGCGAGTTTGTTTTTTACCTTTTTAGCGGGCTTACCTGTTGATGCTTTTGCATCTTGAATTTGTTTACGTTTTTTAGTCATTGTAAATCTCCTATTGGATCTGTTTGTGTGATCGGCTTTAACCGATCTCCTGATTTACAGATTCGATTTCTCATCACTGAATCACTTTTTTCTGCAATCGTGGTTGTAAAGTTTTTGGTCGCTTTGTCTTTAAATTGATGTACTAACTTATTGATTATTATTACTCGTAACTGCGAGCTCGCAGTTGCAAGGCGGAACTGTATACATTCATTGACGAACACTTGTGGGCTCATGTAAAATGTCCATTGAAGTAAATCTGATGGACATAAGGATCATCAGATTTGCTGGCCCCGCGATATTTTTTAGCTCTACTTTCTTCATTCAAATACTTCTCTTCAGAACCCAAACCGTACGTCTGGGGTACTGCTATCATTTCAAAATGGCGGTTATTCTTTTACTGTAATGATGTTTTGATTTTGGCTTCTCTCGAACCCTTGCTGTGTAAGGGTTTTAGGTGATTTCTGTGTTTATTCTTTTAAAATTTTTTCAAGACGATGAATTTGTTGAGCTAGTACCGGCTGAAAGCCGCACTATATAAGGCTTTCAAGGCAGTTGTTTTTTGAGTTAAAATATAAGAATGTTTAAACATTCTTATATTGGGGGATTTGATTGTGAAACAGAGAATTGGAACGTTTGAAAATCCGATTAAACTAGTAAGTGAGTCTGTACCTCGTCGTTTGCTGCTGGCACACAGTAAAAACACTTCGATTGGGGTATTCGATTTTCACTCTTTACCAGATTTTGGTGAGGATATTTTTATTCGTAATGTGTTGTTTAATGGCCACTTAACACTGCAAGAGGTCAAGCTAGCAATTTATTTTTTTGAGGAACTTTCTGATGGCGGGAAGGTTTTTTCAACATCTTTATCTGAGTTTTGTCCAGCGTTGGTGTACGGAGATGTGATTGAGTCAAATGGAGATTATTTTGACTGTTTGGTGATAGGTTCCAAAGATTCGTTTGAGCAAGAAATATTCTATTCTAATGATGGCTATTACCCGTCTTTATCAATGTTAACAACAATCATGGGGATGAAGCTAACATCCCAAGGGCTTACAAATTTGGTTCGTCAGCTTCATAATTTTGGATATATAACGGTAACGGATATCACGGCTGGAAATACTTACGGCTCCCAAAATCCAAATAGCACTAAGAAAGAAAGAGCTAGATTACGACATATAAGGCTGTGTAATGGAATGCGCCAAAAAGATATGTCTAATCGATGGCTAACTAAGCGGCGCAAGAAACCCAAGAAAACTATCAACTCGAAATGACAGTTCAAGGACAGACTAAGTTGGGGCGGAAATACAACAAATAGTGAGGGTATGTAAGCTGAACACCAGATTTTTCTTGCTTCGTATTTAGATGAAAAACGAGGTTCATCGACGACTTGCACCAAGAAAAATCTTTGCTATTGTCAATATTGACAAAAGGTACTTCAATACTCTGGCTAAGGAAGGCTAATACATGATTTTCAGGCCTATACGAGTTCTAATCACCTCAATTCTGTTTTCCTTGGTTGGCATTTTAGCCTTGTTAATATTCCAATTAATGGAGCCCCAATGTATAGATGACTTAGCAGAGATAAGCGAGATAGCATCCCTCAGAGCTGAACAAGGCTATACCGACCCAATGAGCATTAACGTGACCTTCGATAAAGAAAAGAACCAATGGTGTTACATCGAGACCGCTCAATAATTCTTGCTAGCAGTCATTCTTCGCCTATAATTGCTGTATATAATTACAGTGGTTTATTGATATGCGTGTTATCCCTATACCTGCTCATGCAGGCATCACAGGTTTTGAGAGCCCAGCAGTTGAATACAGTCAGTTAGGCCTGAGCTTAGATGATCTCCTTATCGAGCATCCTAGCGCAACCTTCATAGGACTCGCTCAAGGCGATTCAATGCAGGACGTTGGTATCTTTGATGGTGATGTGCTCATTGTTGATCGCCATGAAACAGCGCGAAATGGAGATGTCATAGTTGCCAATTTTAACGGTGAGTTTGTTTGCAAGATCCTTGATTCTCAACGCCGTCTACTCCTTTCTTCTAATCACCAATTCCAGCCAGTAACCATTCATGAACATGATGAATTTAGCATTGAAGGGGTAGTGACTCGCTCTATTCGTTGCCACCGTCAAAGTCCATTACTGTGTGAGCATTAGATGTTTGCCCTAGTCGACGCGAATAGCTTTTATTGCAGTGCAGAACAGGTATTTCGTCCTGATTGGCGCGGTAAGCCAATCATTGTGTTAAGTAACAATGACGGTTGTATCGTGGCTGCTAATAGGCAGGCTAAAGAAGCTGGAATTGAGAAGTTCTTGCCTTACTTTAAAGTTAAAGAACTCTGTGCTCAACGAGGTGTTATTGTCTGTTCTTCGAACTATGAGTTGTATGCTGACTTATCTAGCAAAATGATGAATATCATTGGCCGTTTTGCGCCAGAGCAACACATTTACAGTATAGATGAGAGCTTTCTCTCGTTTAAGAACTGCTATCCAGCTATCAAGTGTCTTAGCACTCAAGGGCAGTTAATACGCCGTGCAGTGTGGAAGGAGACTCGTTTAGCTGTTTGTGTTGGGATCGGTGCAACACTGACATTAGCTAAAATTGCGAACCATGCCGCTAAGAAGATTAAGGGTTACCATGGCGTTTGTGTGATTAACACCGACCACGAACGAACAGCTATCCTAAAGCAACTTGTTGTTGGGGATGTATGGGGTATTGGGCGAAGGATTAGTAAGAAGCTAGCATTAATGAATATCCATACAGCTTATCAACTAGCGTGTATGCCACCTGGGCTAGCCCGAAAACAATTCAGTATTGAAGTCGAGCGTACAGTTCGTGAACTTAACGGACAAGTGTGTAAATTGTGGGATGAAGCGAGGGCTGATAAAAAGCAAATTTTCTCAACGCGGAGTGTAGGGGAGCGGATAACCGACTTTGACTCATTATTACAAGCTTTGAGCAAGCATGTCGGTATTGCAGCTAGTAAAGCGCGTAAGCAAGGCTCAAGCTGCAAGACCATGCTACTTTTTGCTAGCAACTCACCCTTTGATGAACGTCCTGTTAGTTACAAAGCTATAGTGCATTTCCCTTGCCCTACTAACTGCACCGTCGAGCTAACCAAAGCTATGAGTGAAACTGCTCCAAAGTTATTTCGTGATGGTGTTCGTTACTACAAGATAGGTATTGGCCTAATCGATTTAGCTAGCGAACAGTACAGCCAACTTGATTTGTTTAATCCCCCGACAGCCAAGCCAGCATTAATGCTGGCACTAGATCACATCAATCAACGTTATGGCAGTGATACGATGTTTCTCGCTGCACAAGGTATAGAGCATAAATGGGCAATGCGAAGGGATTTACTGACACCGCAATACACAACTAAATGGCTTAGTGTGCCGCACATTAAGTGCTAACGAGGTTATGCCCCAAAGTTACTTAGAACTAAAGCTCTATTTAACTGTGCTTGCCTTCGTTTCCCATATAAAAACTAATTGATATTGCCCTTCTACACAGATCATTGTTATTGCCTAAGTTAATGAGTTGGTTTTATATACAGTTATAATGCGTTATGGCTTAATTTAAATCGAATAGTCCAATAAGTAAGTCTAAAGTAGTGATTATTAACGATGTGATTAAACTTATCTAATTTTTTATTATATTAAATAAACTTACTTGCTGATTTTATGAGCACTTCACTTTAGCTATCTCGGTTTGTTTGGGGCTTTACGAATCACTTATCGCTTTGCAACGGTGGGATTATATTAATCAATACTTAAATTGCCGACCTTATTTGACTAGCCGTTCAATAAGCTGTTGAACTACGCCATCAACTAATAAACCTAAATAGGAGATCAATGAAATGTCAGGAAACATCGAATCTAAAATAATGTATGCGATTAAATCTCGCTTGCAAAACTCACCTATCGAAGATGAGAAGATGGCGCGTTTGGCATCCTTATTTGATTTCCACTCAGAATCGAACAATCCAAACTCCAATGTTGTTTCGGGAGTATTTGAGTCAGCGATAAGCGGACCTAATTTACCGCCTTGGATTAACCCATTCGCTTTTGATGACAATTTAGGCGCAGCTTATGCGACTTTGGAAGAATTAGACCTTCTTATTGATGATCATGATGCCATAGTTCAGAGGCATTTAGATTATATGTACTATTCCCTCGCACTACGTACGGAACAAAAAGCGGGCATTCAGGGGATTTATGAAGAATCTGATTATCCTACACGTATAGAATCTTTAGAGTTAAGGATTACAAAGAAGCTTGAGGAGTTACTTCATCTCACGAAAGCAGCGAAGTTAGGAGCGCGCTTACTATTTGGTTTTTCAATGGAAATTCTAGAGTTTAATGAAGGAAGGGACTCAATTGAAAAAGTTAGAGAATCACTACGCATTTTAGGCGATAGATACAAATCTTCCGCTACGAAATACTACAATACAGTTATAAAAATTAGTCTTAAACACGCTAGAACTTCAGAGTCCGTGCCCGCCTTAATTAGTAATTCATTTGCCAACACAGTTTGGAACACACATGTCAACAACCTGACTCCCATTTTTGATCTGAGTAGAGTGAGAGAACTTTCTGATTATAAGCGCGTTTATCTTCATGACATAGGTATTCAGGTTATTGATAAAGAATCGTCGTACAATCCAACAAATGACAACAACATGCCAGTTGATGCTTGGCATGTATCGCTCGAAAGCTCTGTCAACTATGTTCAACTTGGAGACGAAGACGACTCGCCTAGTTACAATTTGCCGCAGTTGTACTTTAGCTCGGTGCCAGGGGATTACGACGGCACAGAAGTGCGAATGGCAAAGAATTATAGAATTAAAGGCATAGACCCGCGGCGCGAATGGCAACTACGTTTAGAAAAGTTTTCTATGTTTAACAAAGATGCTATGTCTGCTGACGGCGTGTTAGATGTCATAATTCATTTAAACGTGATTGCGAGGAAATAGCTGTGCCTTCACATCGAAAAGAGTTGACTGGAAGAGAAAGAAGACAGGATGCACGCAGTAAGGCCGACAGAATGAGGACTGGAGGCACCCTAGTTGCGGGCACTGGTGTAGCTTTAAAAACATTGGCTACTTTGCTAGTCAAAAACCATCCAGTAGGGAGAGTTTTTACTGGGCTATCACTACTCACTCAAGGTGTAAAACTGCTCGCTAATCGGGAAGCTAATGAGATTGATAAAGCTGCTAATGGAGATGCTGAGAACCAAATTCAACAATTGCAAGTAAGCGCGCCTAAACCAAGGCAAAGCCCACCACAAAGAGAACCTATCGATATTGATCATCAGACAGGTCGCGTAAGAATGGGACCGCATGAGGGGCGAATTGACACCAAGCCTGTGAGAACTCGTCCGCAGCGTGATCCATTGGAGCCTCCTACGGCAATTGCGTAGGTATTTTGATGGGCTAATCGGGTAGCCGGAGGTATCTAACCTCCAACCCCACCCTGTATGCGGCTCCGCACAGGACGGTTCATTTAGGACGCCGAACTAAACTTACTGATATAGGATATTGGACTGAGATCCACACCACTAATGTGCTAACTTAGTGACAAACATCAAATAGATAATGACATTAATCTCCACCATGTATTGATAAAGAAAGCTGGCTCAAAATGTCATAGAGTGGATTGAAGAATTTGTTCAAATCAGCATTTACAAAAGCTACAGTTTTCGAGGTACTCCAAAGAAGATAAGTAAGCTAGTCTAAAGTAAATTTGCACCACTGTAGAAGCTGAAATTTTACCAATCAAAAATACAAGACTTTAAGTCAATATAACCTTATTACGTAGGTAGATGTGCGGTGGCTTATTAAAATTAAAGTGAATTTTATCAATAGCCTAAGCTAAATATAGTTAAATATGTAATAATATATTCGAAGGCTTTATAGCCGTAGTCTCTATTAACAACCAGCAAAGGCTAAGGAATTTATGGACAAGATTTTTATTGAAAGACTCCAAATTGAGGGAGGTTTTCTTGATGGTTTGGACGTAAACCTAAAAAATGGACTAAATACAATAATAGGTGCCAGAGGAACTGGAAAATCTACGTTTGTTGAACTTATAAGATATTGTTTAGGTATCAAAGGACATACTGCAGACTCTCACGCAAAGGCCCTAGGGCATGCGAAATCAGTATTAAAAGATGGGCAAGTTACAGTAACGCTGTCTAATGGTTCTGAAAATATGAAGTATTCTCGGACTTCTGAAGGTGATACTACGCCTCCGATGCATAATGTTCCTAATATTCCTCTGATTTTCTCCCAAACTGAAGTAGAAAACATAGGACTTGTTTCGAGCGGAAGATTAAAACTCATAGATGAATTTGTTGATGGTTTAAAAGAGTTAGAAAAAATCGAGCTTTCTGCTATAGCCTCAATTGAGTCATACTCTACTGAAATTCTTTCAATGACTTATTCTATTACTGATTCCGAAGATAAGCTGCTACAACTTCCAAGTTTAAAACAACAGCTTCAAGCGATGGAAATGGAAGAGAAAAAAATATCTGAAGTATCTAATCAAGCATCTGAAAAGTCAAATAAATTAAAGGAGTTAGGCGAAGAATACACTCTTCAATCAGCTATCGTAAACTACATATCAAACCAATTACATAGTCTTGAAGAATGGAATTCAATACTTACGAAAAGTCTCAACAAAAATCAAGAGACGAATAAGTGGCACCACCCTTCAGAAGACCCTTTATTGGAAGTAATATCTCTAAAGGAAGAAGCCACTAAAAAAATTGAATCGGCCTTGTTCGATATCCAAAACGCACAAAAAATTGTAACCAATAAGATTGCTCAAAGTCACAACTCTATCAGTGAGATAACTAATCAAGGCCAAGCTCTAAGAAGTGAAGTTGATAAGATCCAAAAAGGTTATGGAGAAGTCTCAAGGAAATGCCAAATACTTAGAAACGACATCTCACAATTGGAATCTATAGCGCTTGTTTCCACTGAAACGAATGAACGAATTAAAGAACTTCAACTTAAACGAAATCTTATTCTAGATAAGCTAGAAGAGACTCGTTCAAAACGTTCTATGAAGCGATCTCTCATATGTCAGGCATTGTCTACTGCTCTGTCACCAAAAATTAGAGTATCAATAGAAGAAGCTAGCCAGTTAGCTGATTATCAGCAAGAGATAATTAATGCCTTAAAGGGAAGTGGTATTAAATATAATGACCTAGCACCAATTATAGCTGAATCAATTCCTCCAAGAGCTTTACTCAATATTATTGAGACTAATAATGCAGATGACTTTACTTCTTTAGTATCTATATCAACTGAAAGAGCCTATCGAGTAATAAGCTCTTTAAAATTGTCAGTTGATAAAATTGCAACTGTTTCATTGGAAGATGAAATAAAATTCGAGTTGTTGGATGGAAGTGAATTTAAAGACTTTAGTGAACTTTCAACAGGCCAACGCTGCACAGTAATTCTTCCATTAGTCTTAGAGCATAAAGACACAGTATTAATTGTCGATCAACCCGAAGATCATATAGATAACGCGTTTATAGTAGAAACATTGATTTCAGCAATCACAAGAAGAGCTGGACAAGGTCAGGTTATTGTTACTACCCACAATGCAAATGTTCCTGTTCTTGGTAATGCTGCGGGAGTTATACATTTAAACTCTGATGGAACTAGAGGGTATGTAGTTTCAGAAGGCGCTTTAGACGAGCCAATGATAGTTGAAGCCATCTCTAAGGTTATGGAAGGTGGTAGGGATGCATTTGCAAGAAGGTCATCATTTTATGGATAAGCAGTTTGACGAAGCTTTAGCATCATTGTCATCAGCCACGACAATGGAACGCTTCAATGCTGCAACGTTTTTTATTAAACACTCTGATATAAGGGCCCGTGAACAACTTCACTTACAGAGAAGAATCGAGAAAGTTAGACATGTAAAACTAGCATTGGATAAAGCCCTAAATAACATCAATAAACTTGATCAGAGCGTATTGATAGCTTCTGACATAGAAGTTGATGAAGCTACTGATGCTGAAAGAAAAAGATATTTGAAGGCTGAAGCGATAGATGAGTTTTCAGGAGTGATTTTACATGAACTAGCTCCGAAACTTGGAATTCTCGAAGATACTCTAAACTTAGAAGTTCCTTCCTTTGAGTCCAGTAAATCTAAGAAAGGTATTAATAGTTTAATGCAGATATTCAGAGCTATTGAACAACTAAGAAAGTCCACTAGTCCACCTGATAGCAAAGAGGTTGACTTAGCTCAATTGATCAAAGATATAGTCGCCGAAGAAGTTCAGGAAGGAATCAGGGTAAATTTGGAAGGAAGCTTACCCTTTATTATTACTTCAGATCCAGCTCTACTTAAACTTGCTATTTCTAACGGTATTAGAAATAGCAACGAATCTCTTAAGGCTCTTTCCCTCTTCCCAGACGGGAGCATCACAATATCTTGGGGAGCAAGTAAAGAAGAATATTGGATATCAATTATTGATGAAGGCATAGGACTTAGTGGTAACCCTTTAGAAGCTTTCAAGATTGGAAATACAAATAAACAAGGTCATACAGGGTTTGGTATGGGAATCATGAGCCAAGCGATAGATAATTTAGGGGGGACAGTGGAGTTATCAAGCATTGAATCAGGTGGTGCCAAGCTCGTAATCAGATGGGTGAATTATAATGTCTAATCATAATTTTAAACTATTAATTATTGAAGATGAACCTACAGTTTCTGACTATATCGCTAGTATTTTTTATGATATAAGTTCATGTATTGACATTACTTATGCAAAGAGCAGAGATGAAGCTTTTGCAACATTAGAAGACCCTAATCAATTTTTTGATTTTATTACTCTCGATCTGAATATCCCGACAATAAATGATAACTTTGAAAAATCGCCTAAAAATGGACTTGCTGTCTTAGGTTTTTGCCAGCAGTACTCACAAGGAACGCCTCTCCTTATATTGACTGGAACTAGTACAGTAGAAATGATGACACAATTTCTACGAAATTCTCACAATGTTGATGTTTGGGCTGAAGGAATTGCTAGACCAACTATAGATCATCTAACAAAAACTGAAATGATAGCATTGAGAGCTAAAGCCACTGAAATAGTAACAGCTGTTTTAAACCTATCTGATATTGAATTAAACTGCGATTTTCAACAATTACCGATAGAACATGACAGATTGATCAGAGTTTTTACAAAAAAACAAGGTGGTTTTAATACTCAAGTGACTCAAATTGGTGGGGGATTATCAGATGCAAAAGTTTATGGCCTACATGTTATGGATGGGAGCGGTTCTACTTTACATAGAGCAATTGCAAAATGTGGCCCTAAAAAAGATATTGATGAAGATGCGTCAAATTATGATAGCAAAATAAACAGGTTGAGGCCTGAAGTTACGCCAAGAAAACTTCAGCATATCAAGTTCTCAGCAAAATCTACCTCAGGAGTATTTTACAGTCTTGCTGCCGACTATAATTATTCATTCTTCAAGGCGGTAGAAAAAGGGTTTATGTCCCAAGAAATTAGAGATTTCGTTAGCACCATGATGGATAACTGGCATAATTCTTTTTCTCAAAAGCGCATTAAAATCAAAACGATAAGGCAAAAACTGGTCAGTGATGAAACATATGAAGATTTGATCAATGAGTATCAACTGAATTGGGCTAATTCATTTGAAGAACACAATGTCCAAGCGAACATATCATGCTTACATGGAGACTTACACGGCGAAAACATCCTTATTGATGTTGTAAGTAATCGAGCAACTTTAATTGACTATGGTGATGTATCTGAAGGTTCACTAACTATAGATCCAATAACATTAGAATGTAGCTTTCTATTCCACCCTGCAACGATCAAATATGATTGGCCGACTAAAGGTAATATTGATAACTGGGAAAATCTTGAGCTTTACCTAGAGGGCTGCCCAATCGCAGAAGATATTAGATTCTGCAGAGCATGGGGGCAGCGTGTGCAAGCTGGTAACAGAGAACTAGCAGCATGCTTATATTCATACTCTTTGAGACAATTAAAGTATAAAGAAACGAATAAGGAAATAGCCTTGGGTTTATTACAAGCTGCCATAAGGATTTATGATAATTCATAAATCCTTATTGTTGGATATTAAAATTTGTCCCTGATTTATATTTTACTGGAATGTTTGGCATAGAAAAACTTATCTTAAAGTTAGGCATAGTACGAATTTCGTAACTTGGAAATGTCCAGAAACGAGTTAAATTATCTGTCGGTTTGGTATAACTACTAAAAGTAAGGCATTATCTAGCTACTCTATTTGTAAGATATTTATTTATGACTATTTCTAAGATTATACTTCCTTTAACACTTCTGGTTTTTAGCTTTGCAGCCGTTGCAGAAGGCAATACATCTAATGACTCATTCAACAAAGCAAAGAAGATGCTTGAACGAGAGGTGTATCAAGATCACCACGTAACAATCTACTGTGGTGCTAAATTTGACGCTAAAAAGAACATCGAATCACCTGAAGGATTTGTTACTACTACTCATTTGAAAAGAGCTAAAAAAGTCGAATGGGAACATGTGGTTCCTGCCGAGAACTTTGGTCGTGCTTTTAGTGAATGGCGTGATGGTCATAACGAATGTGTAAATAGCAAAGGAAAGTCGTTTAAGGGAAGAAAATGTGCTGAGAAGATGAATACAGAGTATCGATATATGCAGGCCGATATGCACAATCTTTTCCCTGCAATCGGTGCTGTCAATGCGCTACGTAGTAATTACAACTTTACTATGCTGCCTGCTGCTAAGTCTGATTTTGGTAGTTGCGATATGCGAATTGATGATCGCAAGGCACAGCCTCCTATAGCAGCTCGTGGCACTATTGCTCGAACATACATGTACATGGAACAGACTTATCCTAAATACAAAATGAGTAAACAACAAAGTCAATTAATGCAAGTTTGGGACAAACAAGATCCTGTTACACGATGGGAGTGTAAACGTTCTAAACGTATTGAAAAGCTTCAAGGCAATGCAAATAAGATTGTAGATAGTCGCTGTGAATCTATTCAATAGTGAATTAACTGTTTAGTAGACAGATGTATTTCATCTTATTGCAGTGCTTATACTGACTCGACACAGATAGATGTGTTCTCGTTGTAAATTGATAAAAATGTGACTAAATATGCAGTAAATGCTGCATATTCTACGTTTTATGTCTTTCTCTCACGATTACATGCAGAACTAGCTAATAAAGCACTAAAACTCGCAAAATCTGCACTTTAATACATATTAAAGTGCACTTTTTCATATTCTCAAATTTAAACAATATCTCTTGTAGTTCTGCGGAGTTATCTGCAATAATCAATTTTCTTAAAACATATCAAGGAGTATGAGATGTCGTCTGCAGCACTAAAAATTGAAGAGTCGACCTTATTGGAGATTCGTAAAGGATTAGCTAAAGGACAGAGCACCAATCCAGCAATTCAGCGCCTGCGATTTCGCGTTATAACTGAATCGGATGCAAGCCAAATGATCACCAGCTACGACCGTATGCATCATCGCCACAATCGCTCTTGAGGTAATACATTGGACGTCGCTAAGTTTTCATCGTTTTTATTAAAAGTAGCTTCGCGGTGTAATTTGGATTGCGATTATTGCTATATTTATCACCATGCGGATCAGAGTTGGCGTTCTATGCCTAAGATCTTGTCCGAAGAGCACCTTGATGCGTTCGCTCACCGTCTTCAGGAGTATGTTTTACAAAGCGGTCTTACTCACTGTGCGGTAATTTTCCATGGTGGTGAGCCCTTACTGGCTGGGGCACAATACCTTGCTGACTTCGCCAATCAACTGCGTAACGCATGTAGTATCCCCGTCGATGTTAGTATCCAAACTAATGGACTACTGCTGACCGATCAAGTTTTAGAACTTTTTGAGAAAGCGAATATTGGTGTTTCGCTAAGCTTAGATGGGCCAAAGTCTGCCAACGATAAGCATCGTTTGACTTTGAAAGGGCGCTCTAGTTTTTCGAAGGCTGAGCAGGCATTACTACGGCTTCAAAAGTATCCATCAATCTTTGCTGGCGTCATTGCAGTCATAGATGTGTCGACCAGCGCAGAAGATCTTTTCGGGTATTTCGAAAAGTTCAATATTCCTCGACTGGATTTCTTGCTTCCAGATGCCCATTGGCTTTGTCCTCCTCCAAGACGGAACCAAGATCCTAGTATTTACGAAGAGTGGTTAGTAAACGCATTTGATGTATGGTTTAACCAATATCCACATATTCCCCTGAGAACGTTCGAAGCATTACTTGATACTTGTGTTGGATTGCCTTCTCGCACAGATGCTTTTGGCTTTGGAGATGTGAGTCTCTTGTCAATCGAAACAGACGGCAGCTACCATGATCTTGATGTCTTAAAAGTTACTCAGGACGGCGCGACGAAGCTCAAGGGCAATGTACACGATACTCCGATCGCCGAAGTGGCTCTTTCCTCTGCAATTGAGCAGCACCGTTGTTACTTGCGAAAAGAGGGGCTGGCTGAGGTCTGTCAAACATGTAGTATTGTCGATATTTGTGGTGGGGGGTCTTTGCCTCACCGTTTTGGCAAAAATGGCTTCGTCAACCCTACAGTGTACTGCAATGAAATGAAACGGCTTGTTACCCACATCAAAAGTCGGCTCGAGGAGCATTTGTCCTCAGAAATAATTGAAGAGGTGTTTGTTCCTTTACCAGAGAAGTTCTCGCTTGAGAGTTTCGAACTTGCTGAGACATCTAAACCTCACCTTGACTGGCTACGTGAAGGAGCCAAAATCGAATCAATTGATCATTTGAAAGCCGCCTTGCAGCTCTATGCTAGTGACGCGATTTCAAAGCAGTTCAGATGTATGGAACCAGATGATTTAGAGCGCGTAGCAATTAATCCAGGGGCCATTGCGTGGTCTAATGCAGTGCTGGCTCAGCATCGTGGACACTTGTTGGTCGCGGTTGATGGTCAGGAAATTACAGTATCGCCAGAATATTTAAATTTTCTGCTGTCAGTCGCTGCTGAAGGTAAAAGAATAGGTGTTTGGGATGTCGGTCGCAACGATTATTGGCTGCGAGCTCCATTTGGTAAAGCCATAGTTTTTGAAGGTGACGAGCTTTCGGGTGCTGGCCAGGAACTGGTCAAGCAAGCGATGGGAATTGTCAAAGAGTGGCGTCCTGCTCTTGCTGCCGAAATGCTTGAAACATGCTGCGCAGTCCAATTTATTCGGGATCCAATGGCGGATCCTCAAAAAATTGTTTCATTCAGCGATAACTCAGTCCCCGGGGCACTTTACGTGTCGATATCCCAAGCTGACGGGTTAATTGATCCTTATGAT
Organism: Shewanella sp. S1-58-MNA-CIBAN-0166; assembly: GCF_040310085.1. Lineage (NCBI taxonomy): Bacteria > Pseudomonadati > Pseudomonadota > Gammaproteobacteria > Alteromonadales > Shewanellaceae > Shewanella > Shewanella sp. S1-58-MNA-CIBAN-0166. The sequence continues at coordinate 51,107 of NZ_JBEOPN010000012.1, forward strand.
CTCGCCGATTCACTCATCCATGAACATCGTCATCAAAAGCTATATCTGCTGGAGCGTTACGCCCCAACGGTACTGAGCACATCTACACAAGTCGTTTCTCCATGGCGTGAAGACTTGCGACCACCGTCGGGATTGTTGCACGCAGTTTTCGTTTTCGTTGAGCTGAGGCGTTTTTGGATTTATGTTCGTGAACATGGGCCAGCAAACTTGCACTCTCGTGCTGTAAAACAGATTACAGATACAGACCTTCATCTCAAGAAAGCATTTGTTACCCTAGAGCAGTGCCCATTAACACAGGTGGGGCAGAATTTAGTTGATATATTTAAGTACGCAGCCAAGGAGGTGAATCCAAATGAGTTCCTTGATCTCCATTCCACTGTGTAGGTTGTCGAATGATGCGCAGCGCAGACATGCACAGCTCCGGGAATACTTCTGTGATAAGGATGCTGTTGCCACTCAAACTGGGAAGCAGTGGTTGCTTAAACTTGAATGGTCAAACGATCCTTATCGTTATGTTGATCCACGCTTAGCCGAAGGACTTGCATGGTGGGGAGATAATTTGCAATTCCAACGCATGGCAGTGGAGCGTAAGCGTAAAGGGCGTGTGCTACTGTCCTTAAATGATACATGGACTTTGGAGAGCTGGAGTGAGTGGCTGGCGCGACGCTCTGGAAGTGCTAACGTCGTAGTTCTTCATGTAGATGACCACAAAGACCTTGATGCACCGAGGATATTCCTAAGTCCTGAAGGGTGGATAGATCCTATAGAGGGGCGTGCTGTAGACCTTAGCGATCCTAATTCAGTGACCAGCGCAATCGAAAGCGGCGCATTTGGAATGGGAAGCTTTCTCACCCCCTTCCTTCACCACGTGCCATACGCTGATGTACGTCATCTTTGCCAAGGCCCTAAATGTACGGGCACCTTTGACTCGGCTATCAAGCTAGAAACGGCTTTTGACTCGTTGCTTGATTTGGATGCGATTAGGCCCACCGTTGAGCTGGAATTAACCTCACTTCTAAAGGGAGTCGCGCGCGGCCGATATCGTTATACAGATGATATGGATGCCTGGCTCGAAGGTCTTGATTGTCAGACGAGAATCAATGACACAACTTTTTTGCTTCATATCGACATGGATTATTTCTGCAATCGTTACGATGGAGACAGTGATGCAGTGGAACATCCACGTCCCCTTAATCTTTCGCTGCCTCAAGTATTAGCTCAGATAGATAAACTTACTGAAGCCCTGCGATGCCGCTCATTGCTAGAGTGTCTTGAAGACATAGTGATTGCCTTCTCACCAGGCTTTTTTCCAGCAGAGTACTGGGCCCCTAGTTGTGAGCGACTTCTAGAAGGTTTGGGAGAGTCTTAATGGCTCGGCCAGTGAACGGTACACGGTCTAGACGAGTTCGGCATGCAACACCCAAACCTTTAGCAGTAAAAGCAAAGTCAAAGCTAGGTCCAGTCAGCGCAGATGATGTTGAGTTTCTCCGTACCTCTGGTTCGCGACATAAAGGTGGCGGGCCCGGATGCGAAGCTTGGCTCGTAATGGTGAATGGTAAAAGAGCTGGTACCGCCTATATCAACTTGCTAGATGATCCTATTCGAGGACGTCATCCGTCATTTCATGTGTTCCTGAATCGTCCTAGCCAAGGTAGACAAATTGGGCGTGTCGTCTATAAAAGTTGCTGTTTACTCAGTCAATACGATGTTATCTATGCTCACATGCGAAAATCAAATACGGCTTCTCGCAAAGCCGCCGAACACGGGGGGTTTATCGATGTGACAGACCGAGGCGATGCACAACTTGTAATGGTTTGGTGCAGGAAAAATGATGTTAAATGATAAAAAGATTTTGAGCGATCCAATCTAGAACGATATTAATCGTAGAGTTTCGCTTCTAAGTAAGTACTTAAGTGAACTGACTTAACTCACAATAGTGATTCCTAAAACAGAGTATGAATACTATATGACTTCTATCAAGCTTGAGTTTGATGAAAAGAACGCTGATATATTGATATGGAATGGGAAAGTCGTAATGTCGCGGACTGAAGAGCCCTATTTCAAAGCTATTTTTTCCCGCCTTAAATACCTCAAGCCTAATAGCGTACTAGAGATTGGTTTCGGTTTGGGCATTTCCGCAGGCTTGATTCAAAAGTATATGGCACCACGGTTGCACGATATTTATGAAATTGAGAGATCCATTTATATTGATCTCGAGAGATTCGTTGGAGAGCATCCCTCGGTGCGTCCTCATCTAGGAGATTGGAAAAGGTGTTCGATCACTCAGCAATATGATTTTATTTTTTTTGACCCATTCCATTACTCAGTGGAAGGGGAGTTAGATGGAGATCTTAGTCATGAAGAATGGAGCACAGTACGCGCCGAAAATGCCGAGCGAATGAAAGCGCTGCTAAGTGAGAGAGGAGTTCTGTGCCACCCACATTTTGGTGACGGTGAGGTTCCAGACCTTCCTGGCTTCACTACTACAATTGTTGAAAGGCTAAAAGTCTCACCGATCCGTATGGCTGATGAGACATATTGCGAAGACGCTGCTGTGATTTTTCATCAGCCCATTACCGATTAGCAGTGTTGTATATTGCGTAAATTATATAGTTTCTATCTGGCAGGCCTATAGTTTGGAACCTAGTTTTTAGAGCCGAATTAATGTTTGGTTAATAGCGAGGAAGGTTAATTTCCTATGCAGAAATCTCCCCTGACGGTTAGCTGTATCAAACACAATGCCTTGCTAAGTATTTGTGTAAGATCATGTTTTTATTGGTTTAGCTATTTTGATACTTAGTACCATTTCGAAATTAATATAAGTTTGAGTCAAATTTATATTATGACGGAGAAGATAATGTTTAGTTTAAATAAGATGCCAACATTAGGTTACTTTAACAAAGTTGTTTGTGACTCAATAGGACTTTGGACAAGCCAAGATAAGGGTATTACTTTCAGTGTTCCAGCTAAGGAAAAGCAACGAAGAGAAGCTTTGAAAATAGCTTTCTCTGAGATTCAAAAGGAAGATGGAAGTTACGGCGGCCTTAATGAGCTTTTATCAGTAACCAGCCGTATTTCACCGAAGCAAAGAAATGAAATCAAGAAAAACAAAACTGTTCAAGCCTATGTTAACTATCTATCTAAAGAGGACTTTAGTTCATATCATGAACTAGTTGAACTGAGGGAGTATATTTACGTGGTGATTGATGCTCGCTTTTCTGAGCAAGAAGTAGCATCTTTTGCTAAGAGATACTATGAATTGTCAATTGATTACTATAGCGAATTTGTTCGAGAGTTCACGGTAAAGCCAGCTAAAGCTCTTGAGTCGTATCAATACTTTATTGAGAGTATTCTCAAACAAATGATTTATGTACTACGAATAAACTGTTTGGGTACTATCCAGCATGAACTTGGTAATTATTCCAAGGAAAGCTGGCCGTTAAGATCATTTGCTGATGCGGCTACCAATTTATGTAATGTTTCGTTGCATGAATTGAATCAGTTTCATGAAATACGTCTTAGTGGGAGGTTGAGCGATCTTGATATTTGGGAAACGGACTTTAAAGCTACTCCCGTTAATACAAAATCAAAGCAAGTTATCGATAGGTTAAGCAGAAATAACAGGATAAAGTGGGATAGCTTTTATTCTACAATGAAACCCTTAGTGAGCCTTTTACCTCCCGCTATTGATAAAGAGCACTTCACGTTATCTGCGTTTACAGCTTTCGTTACACACAATCTAAACAGCCATGTTAGCGTGCTGGATATTAGTCCTTGTAGTGAAATTGATGATTCATATCCTTCTTTAAATGCAGAGGACTGTATGCCAGTAACAGAGCGGATTGATGCTTTGATAAATAACTTTATTGTCCATGAGATTGATTCTTCAATGGAGCAATATAGAAACTATAAAAAAAATGTGATGGTAGCTAATTCCTTCTTTCTAAATAATGAATTGGATATTCCTGATACTATTACTTTCACATATGATATCGATCTTACTGATTTTCCCGTTGAGAAGTTCGAGGGATGTACGGAATGGATTAATGAGTGGATTTTTGCAAGACTAGCACTCAAATCAGATAATCCGGTGGGAGCACTCCATCATTTTAAAAATGCTCATGAGTTAGCTAAGTATAGTGCAGGCCCCCTGTATCTTCCTTTTTATTTACAAGTTTGTGCATTCTGTATAAGTCAGTTTAAAAAATTAAGTATTTCAAATGAAGAAGATGTATTTGATCGATTCTACGAGCCTCTTGGTAGTGAGGCCTCAAGCTATGCGAAATTGATGGGTTTTTCACCTAGAAGTATTAGAGACTCCAAAACGCTCATGCCGAGGTCTTCAGCACCGTTAAAAGAACAACTTATTATAAAGAAGATTGATACCTTAGTTGAAATAATTAAATCAAATCATTGATATTCTTGCGCCTCTAGATTGCTTTGGTTATCGAGTGACGGAATAAGTAACTCGATTATAAGTACAGAGTATATTTAATTTTATTAAAATAATCATAAGTTATTATAAGGAGTTAATAATTGGCCTTTGTAGATGAGAGCCTTGCAAAAGGATTAGTTAAACGTATTTTTAGAAGTTTATATAAAGCAGAACAGGTATATGCTATTAATGATATTAATGATATTAATACATCAAACAGAAAACAATGCAATAAATCAAGAAACAAATGTAAAACAAAAAATACAGCTGTTTTTATTGCTGAAAGATATGCAGAAACAAGTAAGTGGCAACTTATTTGGGGCGAGTGGACATTATTCAATGACAAAGCCTCCTTTAACCTTGGAACTGATCCTTTAGAAGATTATGATAAAATTGCATTCGATTTAACCTTTCAAGTACGTGGGGGATACAGTTATAAAACTTATTATATAGTACTCACCAAACATGCATTAATACGATTAATCATGAGATGCCAAGAGTCTATTGTAAATCCACATGAGTTATATAAATTTTTGAAGACAATCACTCAGAAATTAGTGTATTCATCTTTAGAATTGGCAAATAAAACGGCTAGGACTGGATTAGAATCAGAAGGTTATATTATTCTTAATGGTATCTACTTGCCAATGGCTTTTAGTATCGGGTTTAACAAAGCACATCAACGAGTTGGTGTATGTAGTATCAAAACTTTTATGCCTGAACATTATGACAGTGCTATACGAAGTTTGAAAAAGACAAAACCGCTTAAACCAAGTGAAAATTTTTTCGATTATCAAGAATTATTTGTGATTTTAGATGAGTAAGAGAATGTACTATAGCTCGCTTCGAATCTACACAGTACACTCAGAATGCTTAAATTAAGCGCTAGAAACGCGAAAAGTGCACTTTAATAACTATTAAAGTGCAAATTTATTCAAATCAGCAATGTGTAGTGTATTTCGTATAGCTTCTATCAAGCAGGCCAATTGTTGTAGACTACTACACTTTGTAGTGGCATAGTTATTTTGGCCACCTAAATAGAGGAGATTTTATTACCTCATAGATAACTTTAGGTGAAGCACTAAAAACGCGAAAAGTGCACTCTAATAACTATTTATGATTTTAATGTTGACCATAATTTCTTAGTGTAATTGAATTAGACGTATCTATTGATTTTTAGGAGAACAACTTGAGTTCGATAACGAGTATAGAATTTGAGGGAGAGGATATCCAACTATTACCTCCGGCTTTAAAAAATTATAAAGATAATAAGTTCACTCTTATTATTGGAGAAAACGCTACAGGTAAGAGTCGCATTTTAGGGCGAATCGTAAATAAAATTAATGAAGCAAATCAGTTGGTAAGTGAGCTTGGTGGGGAGTATAAACCTAAAGGGATTGAGCTTAATATTAATTTTCCTGCTAGCGTCATAGTCGTTACATCTGCTTATAACGATAAATTTCCATTTTCATTGAATGATGAAGAAAATAGTTATTATAGATATTGTGGAATAAGAGAAACATCTAATGCATCATGGATCTCGTCCGTATCAAGGAAAACTATTGAAAATATTTTTTCAATTTCTAATTTCAAAGGCAAATCGACGTTACTCATTGAAATTCTAGATGTTTTGGGGTTTAGCTCCGATCTTAGGTTGGTATTGAAATTCAAGAATTTCAGGAAGATAGTTGAAGGGGATATAGATGAGAATCATATAAGAGGAATTGTTGAAACCAACAATGAACGCCGATACAGAATGAAGTCAAGAACGCTTGATAATGTAACTGAATCAGATATAAAAGACTGTCTTAATGTATTGAAATCTATAAGGTATGATGAAAATGCACGAGTTGGCGAGCTTTCTATAGATCTTCTTAAAGATAATTCATTTATTGATAATGTTTACAATAACATTAATATTCTGAGACGAATTGGTATTGTAAAAAGCGTTGAACTTAAAGTTGATAATGATAAAAATAAAAAATCTCATTTATTCACTGATGCCAGTTCTGGTGAGGCGCAGCTATTATTTTCATTATCTAGTATTATTCGTTATGCTACAAATAATTCTATTATTATAATCGATGAGCCTGAAATAAGTTTACATCCAAACTGGCAAGTTAGATATTTCTCTATTCTTAAAGAAGCCTTAAGAAAGGTTAATGATTGTCATGTGATTGTAGCATCTCACTCGCATTTCCTTGTCTCTGATTTAGATCCTATAAACAGTCACTTAGTATCTTTAGTACGAGATAATGATGGCGTTTTATCAAAAGAGATCTCCAATTCAACGTACGGATGGAGCCCTGAAAGTGTTTTATATAACATTTTCAATGTTAGAACAACGAATAGTATTTACCTTGAGCGAGATTTAAGTTTAGCATTGAGTATGATTTCTTCAAATAACTGTGATATATCTAAACTAAAAGAGCTTAATAAGAAGTTTGTAAAGTTAACATTGGATAAAAAAGATCCATTGAATGAGCTAATTAAATCAATTGATGGGTATTTGAAAAATAATGACTAATTGGTATTTAAATCTAAATGAACTAACTAAATTATCTTTAGTGTCAGTAAAATATATTTCTAGTTTAAAACCTCATAATGATAAACAATGGAAACTTACTAACAAAAGTATGAAGCTATATAAAAAAGAGCTTCTTGAGTGTATGTTAACTAATCAAAATCATAGATGTGCTTATTGTGGTTTATCGCTGAGAATGAATTTGGTTGATAGAGAGCACTTTGCTTCTAAGGCTAAATATAAACGCTTTACATTTGAACCTTTGAATTTAATTGCATCTTGTGCATATTGCAATCGGATATTAAAACGTACAAAAGACATAATATTGTTACCAGCTAAAGCAGGATACCAAGATAATACATTTAAGATTCTTCATCCATATTTAGATGATATAGATCAATACTTTACTTTTGAAGATTATGCAGGTGATGGATATCCCATAGCGATTCGATTGATAAATGATCAAGATGTCAGAGCTGTAAATACAATCAAGATGTTCGAACTTGCGAGTGCTGAGTTAGCTATTAAAAGAGCTGGGTTCATTAAGGAGGAAGAAGTTAGGGAGAAAATGGAGAATGATCCTTTTATTGGTAAAATTCTTTCATATAAACTTTAATAATAGTTGTTATATTTGTATTTAATTTATGGGCAGTTATGTAATTTCTATGCATACAAGAGGTTCATTAATGTCCATATCCTATTTGATTTACCAGAAAAAGTTCCGGTCAAGCTTTGTTGTTTTGTAGTTTATATCCATTTTCGCTATATGAAATGCCTTTACAAAGTGATTTAACCGGAATATTATCAGAAAATGTTCCGGTCAAGTAGGTTGGGTGTAGATATGTATTCGCAATTATCGGCTACAAATTTAGCTAGTTTTATTGACTCACTAGATAAGAATACTATCTATGAGTATCCAAATTCAAAAACGCGTACTCGAATTCAAATTATTGATGTGTGTATGCCTGAAGGCCCAATCACAATTAAACGTTGTGATCCCAGTAAAGGCGAATCTTTTGACGATGCTAAACCTCAAACAATATCTTCAAAAATGTTATGGCGGTTAGCTAGTGCATTGAAACCCAATCATCCAGTGAATATAGATCGTGTATTTGGTGCTAGTTATAATACTCGATCAGCACTAGAAACTTTATTATTACATACAGAGTTTTTCTATTTATGTTATCCAGGCCGACTTGAAAAAATTGGACCTAACACTGAGGTAAAAGTAGGTCATAAACATATTATTTTCGATATGGAGAATCCTAAACGAAAAGGTATTATCATTGAGAAAAAAATTAATGACATGGTTGTTACTGAAATTGATCGCGAAGTCCGATTTGACTCGTTGTTATTAAATCATAAGTCGACTAAAAAAGTCGATATCGAACTAGATAGGCGTCATGCGCAAATCCAAGTTTTATTGATAAAAGCAGCGGCATCGATGGGACTAATTTCATGGGTTGCTAGTAATGATCATAGCATTATCTATAACGGTCAGAGATTGATTGAGATGGATGAAGTGATGAAGGATATGGACTCTACACCAGCTCTTCAAGGGTATTCAAAAGCCCCTGAGGCAGGAAGACTTATTGATTGTATTTGGTTTACTAAAGACGGGAAAAAGATACCTGCTATTTTAGAAATTGAGCATAGTACAGGTGTTACATCTGGTTTAACTAGAATGAAAAATTTCATGATAGAAGCTCCTGACTTGAAAGATATGACTTATATCATTGTCGCGCCAGATGAAATTAGGGAGCAAGTATTTAGGAAAGCTGCTCAACCTCAATTTAGTGAGATGAATATTAAATACCTTTCATACTCGGCAGTTGAAGACCTATATCTCTTATCCCAAAGAAAAATCCAGGGGATTGATAACATTAAGTTTTTTCATACTTTTTTAGAGGAAATTATCCCAGTTTAAGCCGAGTCTAAATGTTGACTCGTATCTTCGCTGAGACTTTTTCCGTTTATATAATAGGCTTGCTGCAATCACTTTCTCTACCATAGTTAATTAACTATGGTAGGTTTTTTACGTGCTGAGAATTATTTTAGTATTCAATTACATTGTTTTAGAAAGTCATTAACTGTTTTAGCCAATCCATTAGCTGCAAGATATGGAACTCCATTACCAATTGTCTTGAACATATTGCTAAGTGTCATGGTGGCTGGTAGGTAAAAATCAGCTGGCAAAGATTGAATTGCTAAAGCTTCTGCTGCACTAATCCTTCGCGCTTTATATGGATGAAGGTGAACTTCATTATTTCCATATGCAGCAGTTGGAGAATAGCGCCATCTGTGAAGTCGTTTGAATGACTTTTTGGAGTCATCACCTTCTTTAATTATTTTGAACTTATCAGATTTTGGCTGAAAGTGATGAGAGGCATTTGGATGGTTCAATACATCATTTTTATCAAACCAATATTGGATCGATAGCTTTTTCTGTTTAGCCGTAATGTAGTCAGAAAAATCAGTTATTTTATCTTCTACAAAAGGGTGCATAGCAGGCCATTTATCTTTACCCATCACTGAGCTTAAATCTACTTTAAGATGCTTGTCCCAATTAAAGATAGTACTTAATTCAGCACCATCAAATTTATCACTAATATGTTCACGTTTAATGCCGAATAGAAATATTCTATCTCGGTCTTGAGGGGCGCCATATTCTATACTATTGGTCAGTCTATCAGTGAGCTCATAGCCTGCATTCTGTAGCTTGGCTTTCATACTGTCATAGAATTCTCTGTGACGTTTTGTTCGCCATAAGCCTTTAACGTTTTCAAAGATAAAGTAGTCTGGTTCGTCTTTTACAATAAGATCAACATAAGTACGTGTTAATTTACCGTTATCGCCTTCACTTCCTTTATTTTTTCCTCCCACTGAGAAGTCAGGGCAAGGAGGTCCTCCGACGAAGCCTACTAATCGACCACTTGATTTTGCTTTTTCTACTTTTACGCTAAACTCAAGTCCTTCTTCTCCGTCTAGAAAGTCTTCGATACTATTCAAACTATAGCCATAAATGGGAGCTTTATGCTTCATATTAGCTCTAGTGAATTTATATGCATCTAAAAATGGTGGGTGGAACTCATTGACAAATGCCACCTCGAATCCGGCGTTTTCAAAACCGAGGTCCAGAAAGCCTGAACCAGAGAAAAAAGAAAATAGAATTGGTTTATTCATGAAGTATTGCAACCGAAATTAAAAATTAGTGGAGTGCCATAAGCTGTGCAGCCCATATGCTAACACTTTTATGGCTGTGCGTTTATACAAATGTTTCGATAGAAATGATTAGTGTGGCCATGCTTTGACGGTCTGAAAAGTGTCGTTTTGTTTTAGTCAATTTTGGAGTCATTTGTAACATAACCACCAATATGACTTGTGTGAAAATAGATAAAACTACCCTCGGTATGATGAATTTAATGTCCTTTATGTGACTTATAGTCCGTTGTTTTCTAGTAGTAGATCAGTGAATATCTTATTCAGTATTTAGTCTTGGATACATGCTAATGAAGCTCAAATATGCAACTGCTATGACTCTAAAAAAATTAAGAAATGAAACTGGAGTTAGCCAAGAGCAATTGGCTAGGAAATCAGGTATCGATCGAACCTACATTTCAGGTGTTGAACGTTCGGCTCGCAACATCACACTTGATTCATTGGAAGGGCTCATTAGTGGATTAGGTGTTACTTCTGAGGAGTTTGTCCGTAAATTACATATCGAATTGGTCAATGAGGAATCATAGTTGATTAGCGTGATTCGTTTTCTAAAACATTGATAGCATTATGGGCAGCATCAATAGCCATTTGAATATCAAACTCAAGGCCTGAGTCTAGGCATTCATCAATCTTGCTTATAGACCAGCTAAAACCTTCGTTGTGTTGGTCTGGATTGGGTTCAACATATATTTCATAACCTTTATATTCATCCTCAAAAGGTAGAGATGTGCTTGAGTCGTTATCCATGATGTTTTCCTTAAAGTTAGTGTGCGGAGGCTAATTTGTTTAAGTATGCCATCAGTTTCGAAGGGCTTTCTGTTGTAAACACGACTTCACTATCTTCACCAGTGTTAATTTCTGGTTTACTATCGGTGCCTTCGTTTATAGCTGTCATCACAAGATAACGTTCTTCTGATTGCTCGCGGTCATCAGGACTTTCATAGTCTACCCACAGGACAAGGTGCTGAATACCTACTTTAAAGAAAAAGCTAGGACTCATATCGTTGTGCCAGCTCTTGTCTGTTAGCCAAGGGTAGTCTGCCAAATTAAACCCTAAATTAAAGCTTTCACCAAACTCGCGTTTATATAGTGTCATTTTTAACTCCTTAACGTTATTACACATCTTATCATTGGTGTATAGAACACGAGAAGTGTTCAATTTTATTTGGATACAGTAGTAGGCCCATAGTTGATTTCTCATTTTGTATAGTGCTTCCAATTAAAATGAGTAAAGATCAAACTAAGGTTGCTAAGCAAATTTATTAGCTACATAATTTATATTACAGGTTATGGGATAAACCTAACGAAAGCTCAATTAACTGTTGTTTACTCGTTTCAGAAAGGGATATTCATGAAGTTTAAATATAAAATAGTTACAACTTTTTTTCTTTTTATGGTTCAAGGCTACACAGTAGCATCAGTTTACAAATGTGACGTTGACGGTGTTACAAGCTATTCACAAACACCTTGTGAAAATGATAATGAATCAATAGGGTTGTACCAACCAAGTCAACCTAGCATGACATTCAAATCTTTAGATAGCTCAGGACCAATCATTGAAGATAAAAAGAAGCCTGTTAATACAATGGACGCTGGAGATGCTATTTCCGTTAAACAGGGGCAGTGCAATCGTGATTCGTACAGTGGTGTAATCAAAAATTTTAGTTCGTATTCAACTTATACAGCGACCATTGAAGTTAAGTTTAAATACTATAAAAAAGGTATGGAAAAAAAAGATTGGGATAGCAAAAAGAAATCTTTTAAACTTAAGCCGCGACAATCTAGTAACTTTGTTATTAAGGGAAGGCCTGCACCGACATCATATAAAATTGAATGTGAAGTATCTCGTTCAGTTAAATTTATTGATAGCACTGTTACTAAGTAAAAAAGTGTATATAGATTTAGGGGTAGAACAATCGGCTATACCTAGTGTAATGGCCAAATTAGCTTGACCACAATCTTTATCCATATGAAACTTGAATGTAATCTTGCCATTTGTGATAATAAATTTCTAAAATCTAAAAGGAACTTAGATAAATGAACAATCAACAAAAAATATATGAAGTATCTATCACTGATATTCAGGATGATTTAACTCGAATAACAGGTGACCGTACCCTAGCAAAAGCTCATGCAGAATCTCTTAGTATTTATTATCGCGGTGAAATTATTGACTCGGTAAAGTATAAAGAAGGTATAATTCCACAATCAGACTTTCTTTTATCCCGTAGAGTGCGTTGGGAACATATGAAGATGCACTCTACTAAATTAGCCGAGAATATGTCTGCTGCTAATCGTGGAAAGAAGCCTGAAAATACTGCAGCTCATCATATTGTATCTTGGAGTGATATGCGTGCTGCTAGAGCCAGATTAAGATTAGCAGCTTTTGGTATAGATATAGATCATGAAGCGAATGGTGTTTACCTTCCTCGATTTCAAAAGCATGCCCCAATGGATTCAATGCCTGATGCGTACCCTCACTCGAAAATACACTCCGGTAAATACTATCTAAATATCGATTACCTACTTGAGGACACAATAGCCGATGGATTAGGCCATCGTGGAATTATTGAAACGTTACGTTATGTGGCGGAAGACCTCAAGAACGGTGTATTTCCAATTAATTCATCTTTAACTGCAGCTGGGTAATAATAACTAATGACTTCAAAGTTTAATAAGGTATTTAGCGTATATCTTGATCCTGATGAATTTATGCTTTTGAGTGAATCCGCATTTGAGCATGTTCTACAATTAACAGAAAATAGATTGCTTTCATTTGACGGTAAAACAAAAATGGATGAATTTTGGGGGTTACTAAATGTTGTTTGGCAAGTTGAACCTTCGAACAAGCAGAAACTTAAAGTACCAGACATAGCTGGATTAGGTGCCTCTACTTTTGTTGTATCTCCAATGTATTCGCATTTATTCCTTAATGATTTTGGAGAGAATATTGAGCTTCTAGAATGTAATAATGATGGTGAAAAATGGCTTGCATTTAATGTTTTAGGGTTTGATAACGCTTTGAATGAAGAGCTTAGTGAAAGAAATATGCGTAATGGCCGACCTGATAGGATTCGTAAGTTTAAGCGTATGGTATTTAACAAGAATGGCATAACTAACCCTAACCTATTTAGAGTACGCGAAACGGGTCTTTTTTATTACACTACAGATGCAGAAAATAGTTTATATTCAATAGTTAAAAAAAATAATATTTCAGGACTCTTTTTTAAAGAAGTAGAGTGCCATTAAAAATAAGATTTTTTGTTATATTTTTCGAGTCAGAAAGGCTGTCGCTACTGTAAAATTGTGGCCAATTACATTTAGGCTTTACTACACAGTAGAAGTGTTATGGCTTTACAGCAAGTAAAGGTCGCAATACTGCCAAAGCAATTTATGTATCAAATGGTCAGCATGATTACAGAGAAATTTTGTATTATCCCATTTTCAGACATATAGTTCTTACCATTCGATATAGCTTTTTCGAGATATAAAGCTTACTGATTATCAACTCATAAAAGTTGATAATGTAAAAAGAAGGAAATGGAATGTCACTACAAGATAAGCTAAATGATTTTTTTGATCATCAATACGGCTCACTTTATCGCAGTATTCACGACGAACTAGTGATAATTGGACTTAGGGCTAAAGACAATAACAAAACCGTACTCTATCATTATGGAACAAAAGCAAATGGTGGAAATAGTTTAGTTGCGTACAGGAAGGATCCTTCCTGTGTATTTTCTTTTCCTAAATCGTACTGGGATCCGCGGCATCAAGAGCTGAATCGAATCCTGTCAGTTTTCTCTCCAGAAGAGTTGAAAGTGCCATCAGGTTCGGCATCCGAACGATATTCGACACATCAAATATTACTACGAGAAGAAACTTTAGAGCGGATTGTTGGTATAATTCAGGCTCACATTGCTCCAAGAGTAAGACGCTAACTATGTGGCTTGTATCTTTTCTCTAACAAGTTGTTGTGGCAGGGCCTAGGATAACAAGACACTTTCTAACTTTATAAAATAACGATTTTCATATTCAGCTGTTACACTCGATTATTGTACAAGATTACGTAGGTACTTTACTGGGAGCTCTAAGGGTTTTCCTAGTTAGCTTTACTCAAAGATTAAATACAACCACGTTGCTTATAGGTGACTTGCCATTCTTTAAACAGTTCTGAAAGTCTCGCTTCATTTTGCTTACTACCAGATGTTTTTTTGTCTTTTATTTTGGGCTTTGTTTTGCCTAGGTCAACACCCGATAGCTCTTTACTGTACATCTTCGGGGTAACATGGCTGTAATGCTGCTCAATCATGGCAATGCTGGTTCCACACTGTTTAGCTAATACTTCCATGCTGACATCACCAGACATCAGTTGCCATGTAATATAAGTATGACGCAGCGAGTACAACGTTCTGACACCATGTGGTGACGACTTCAAACCAATTTCCGATATCGCTTTTTCAAACGCCTTACCGAGCTCGTTGCTCGAAGAGCCATCCGCTAGTCTAAATAGTTTATCTGAAGGTTTTCTATTAGGAAATCGTTCTCGTAATGCTTGAACGCTGGAGAATATTTCATCACGGCATACTACTTCCCGGATACCGGTATGTTTGACCGTTTTGCCTTTTCTCACCGTGATATAGAAGATAATGTTGTGTTCATTGGAGTCGATGTTGATATCGCCCCATGTAAGGCTTTCCATTTCCGTGCCGGGTCGAATACCCGTGTTAACTGCAAATTCCATGTAGTCGAGTAGCAGTTCACGAATTTGACGGGTTTTTTCCCTAATACTGTTTTGCTCAAGTGCTAATACCGCATCGAAGGCTCTTTCATATTCATCATGAGAGAAATGTGCTCGACGTTGAGAGCCTGCACCTTTGGTCGATAGGGAAGGGACTTGTGCTGCTAACATCCATTTATGATCTACAGCTTCTTTAAATACCAACTGCATGGCGGCATTGTGATTAAGTAGCGTTGATTTGGCTGGGACACGCTGGAATTGCTCAATACGCCATTTATCAAACTCACGCAGCTTTTCACTATCAATTGAGGTAATGTAAATACGGTCGAAAAAAGGGATATGGTACTTACGCAATACTTGAATATAAGTCTTATAGTTAAGTGCCCCAGTTTCATTATCCAGAGCCTCTTGCATGGTGCTAATTGCTTTTTCAGCTACATCGCGAAAGCGTTTTGTGCTGACCAGAATATTACGGTCAGCCATGAATTGGTATTCCATTTGAAGCCGATAGGCCATGCCGATGGCTTTCTCTTTTTCTTTCTGCTTAGTAGCTTTAGAATGCCATTTACCAGCTACTTTGATGCGGGCATACCAACGTTTGCTATTGTCTTGTAGGTAGACATATAATTCGTCGGAAATATCGTGTCGTTCGACCTGTTTGCTCATAGTCTTTATCTGATGTGGTTTTGCAAAGAATTTGCAAAGTATCTATTTTATACAGTAACTACATGAAAAATAAAAGCCTTTGTAAGCACTATATATTCAAAATCCCCTGCTTCGCGGCGTGTCGGTTCGAGTCCGACCTCAGGTACCATTATTTAGAGCCCTGTTCTTAATTGAACAGGGCTTTTTAATGCTTTAAATTCAAAGATAACAGATACAAATTAAGCTGCTTTGGATCAACAGCACTAAGTCTCATCTGTGAATCGGCAAGCCGTTAGATTTTTGTTTGTATCTGTATTGCCATTCCCCCAACAGAACGTATTCAAGTATCTTTGATAGACATTCTCGAATACATTTGATTAGTACAAATGACTTGATGATTAGCGGCTTTGAGGTTGAAATAGGCTTATCGTTCTTTACTGTTTCTTTAGCAAGGATATTTTGGCTGTGAGAGTTTTTATGCTGACTCAATACTATTCTTTACGCCACTTTTAACTGTTTAAAGTTCACTTGTCAGGGTGACTTCTCCTTTTCTGTCTTTAACTCAATTTGAACTATAATGATGAATCATTATAGGGTTTCTTCGCATTATCTCATTCCATTTCTGTTTAAGATAAAATGGCTTAAAAATGTGAGTTGATTCATTTATAAGCTAAATTAATATCATATAAACAAAGTTTAATATAATTGTTAATATATTTAATTTTTAATAAAGTATTATAAATCAAATCTTTATGTTTATTCGGTGGTCTATCGGTATGACATTTTTTGTTTTTGCTCTTATACAGTATTGCGATTGCACATGTTGGGTATTAGTTTGACCTGTCTTCGTCACTTTTTGACGCTTATAAGAAGGAGTTTCCATGCAAGCACAATTTAATGTTCAAATTGGTTCTTTTCGTAAAATCAATAAGATCCCGAATGCTTGGTCAAATGAAGACTACCTTCAGTTGATGGCTATTATGGGCTTAGATGATGGCCTAGAAGGAATGGAGGCTACTGAACTTAGAGAAATGTGCATGATGTCTCTAAATGATTTAGAGGCCAATGAAGCAGCTAAAATCATCTTGACGCATTTATTCAGTGAATTAACTGAAGGTAAAATTGATCAGTTAAGTAATGACATGATCGGTGACAGAATGTGGGAAGAATATTCTGATTGCTTGCTCCATGAAGGTTTTTTTAGCGCTTATGCCTTATTGAGAGAAGCATTTAATGGTGTTTTTGCCGAGCCTACCGGTGTTGAGTTTATGGTTAATGTCACTGCAACTGACGCTGCAGAGTTAACTATTTTTGATGCGTCATTACATGCCTCGATGGTACGTCTTCTCGCATCTGGGTTATCTCCTGATGCACTATTGCATCGATTATATGAAGACCAAATTACCGGGACACAATTTCCAGAAGCCTTAGGGATATTGTGGAAGCTAGAATTAGTATCAAATGAAGGTTTATCTCGTCAGTTTAAGATGGTGAGTTCAGACTTCTGGTTTGGACAATTGGCGAATGTAGAGCAGTTTGAAGCTTCTGCTCATGCTGATGAATCGGATGAAGATGAATAACTAAGGTTATCTAGTTTGATATTTTTACCCAATAAAAAAACCAGCTGATAACAGCTGGTTTTTTTTACATCATTTAGGCTATGCCAAATTAATGATTACTTTTATGAGTGCTTACGACGACGTAATGCAGCTAATGGTAGTAATAGTGCAGTTAACCAACCCATAGAACCACCAGAAGATTGCTCTACTTCCTCGGTAACATTAATGGTTGCTGTACCTGGTGCACTTGTCAGCTCACCGTCAGATGCAGTTACTGTGAAAGTGAAGGTGTCATCACCTACTGGAGCAGTAAACAGAATTGATGGACCACCGTTAGTAAAGCTAACACTCTTACCACCAGTTTGAACCCAATTATAAGTTAAAGCATCACCATCGATGTCTTTACCATTTGCTTTTGCTGTTACTACAAATCCACCAGCGCTATTCATTCCTGAAGGCGCAACCGTTGGAGCATCATTAACGTTATTAACAGTAATAACGACTTGTGTAGGCGTGCTCAAATTCCCTTCTTCATCAGTTGATGTATAAGAGAATGTATCCGTGCCAGTGAAGTCAGCTGTTGGTGTATAAGTAAATGCACCATCTGCTGCTAACGTCAGTTCGCCATTAGTCACTTTATCAACAAGAACAACAGTGTCTAATTTTCCAGCAGGAGACACATCGATTAAGCGTTGAGCCTTAGCCGTCATGCCATCACCCGTTACTTGAGTACGAGCTACTTTTTGGTCTGGCTTAGTATCATTATCTAATACATTACCTTCCATAGAAGTATCTTCATCAAGTGAAGGGGTGTCAGTTTGGCCGAAGCTAAACTCAGTAACCATTGCTTTATAGGCAAGTTCAACACTACCTGCAGTTGTTGATTTTACTTCAACCCAGTCATCATTAGTAACAGATGTGCCTGCACCGTTAAAGTAATGAGTTGTACCTATGCTACCACTGATGTTTTCAGCGCCAATCGTTACGTTAGCTGGCATACCAGGAATATCATAATAATTGAATGTGACTTCTTCAGTATCGCCAGTTTTTAACCACACGCTAAAGCTATACTGATCACCTGAAGGATCGCCCCAAAGTTGCGCATCATTCCATTCAACAACTAAGAATGAAGCTGTTCCAGTGCTCACGACACCAAGAGAGATTGCTCCACCACCAGTATCGCCAACTGTACCATCACTTAAATCAAAATCTGACCAGAATGGTGCAAGGATATTATTTGGATTTGAGCTATCAGGTAGTTCTTTATTAGCATAAGTGCCTGCAGTTGAACTATTACCAGGAATGACTATGCCGTTATCCGAAATAGTGATTGCTGTATAAGTTTGTCCATTGTACTTATAAGCTGGAACTGTAAATACAAATGTAGTTTCATCACAACCGTCTAAACAAGCAGGTGTTTGACTTAAGCCAAGAGCGGTAATATTAGGATATGCACCAGTGCCACTAGTCGTGACCATTTCAGGTAAATCCATTGAACCAACCCAAGTGACTACGCCAGTGTTTTCATCAACAGATAGACCATTTTGCGAGGCGCCGTTCAGGACCACAGATACATCATCTTTTGATGTAAGCTTAGTGCCTTTAGGAGTCGTAGCCGTCAGAGTTACCGTGTTTTCAAACATAGTGTTATTCACAACAGATTTTATTGTGAAAGGATCAGCAACAGAAATATCAGTATCAGTTGTAAAAGCTGATATTAATGATGAATCACTTGACTCTTTAGCGAGTACAGCCAGTGGAAGGTGAGCATTTTGCTTTCCTTCAGTGCTGCTAATCATGACATTACCGAAAATCCAATCACCATATTCACTAAATGTAGAATCCACAGTGACAGTGAAGGTTGCTGATGCACCCGCTTCAAGTTCAAGTGTTGATGGTGAAATCATTAGACCAGCAGTACCAGAACTTGCAGAAAGCGTCCAAGATGATTTTTCATCACTCTTGTTGTAAACCGTACGAGTAAAGGTACAGATACCAACACATGAGTCTGCAGCTATAGAAGGCTTATCAAATGTTAACACTGCTTTTGCTGCAGCATCTAAATCCATACGACCCGCACCCATAGCAAAAGGCGTTGCTGGTGTTGATGAGTCGTCATCTAGAATGCCATCTATTGTAGATGTAGATGTTAGTGCAGTTTTAATATCAGTTGCTGACCATGTAGGATGTAGCTGACTTAAAAGCGCTGCAGCACCTGCAACATGTGGACTAGCCATACTAGTACCAGAAATCATACTAAAGTCTTCTCCACCGTCATCTGGTGAGAAAGCCGATAAGATGTTTGTTCCTGGGGCTGCGAGATCAGGCTTAAGGATGTTCTCATTACCATTTGGACCACGAGAGCTAGATTCATTGATAGAATCTGCAAGACCACTTGCCATGATACGTTTAATGTCAGCGCCAATAGTACCTTGAGTCGCTGTATCACCCATTGAATCTAAAATTGCCATGCCGTCATCTTGGGCAATCATAACTGAAGGGAAGGTAATACCCGGCACTGACATAGTGATTGGTGCACCAACACGGTTGTTATAAACAACAACGGCAGTTGCGCCGGCAGCTTCAGCGTTGGTCACTTTGTCGCTAAAGTTACAAGAACCACGTGAAATTAATGCGATCCCATCTTTAAATGAATCAGCAGCAAATGCATCACAACCTTCAAAGTTTTCGGCATCAATATTGAGTGCTGAAATAACAGTTCCTGTGATGTCCATATCAATTTCAGTATCTGAACCTGGAATTGCTAACAAATCATCACCACCAGTATTGAAGCTGTTAGCGAAGTAACGACCAGTCGTGCTGTTAGCCACAGTGATACCAGACTCGATACAACCAGGACAGCCAACTGTTTTTGCTGCATTACCATCATTACCCGCAGCACTTACTACAACAATACCAGCAGCTTCGGCAGCTTCAAACATCGTTTTGTATGGGCTACTTGAAGGATCTGAGCCAGCGCCACCACCCCATGAGTTGTTAATGACATCGGCACCGTCATTAACGGCATGCTCTAATGCTTCCATGAGCATGATGTTCGAACCACTACCACCAGTACAGTCAGCTTTAGAATAAAGTGCTTTATAAGCCATTAAATATGCTGCTGGAGCAACACCTGATAATGTAACGTCAACACCTTGGAATGTTGTTTCTACCTTGTTGCCAACAGCAGTACCGGCAACGTGAGTACCATGGCCACCAAATCCTAATGGGCTCATGTATTCATCGGGACAGACTTGGAATGTAGGTTGTGACCAACGTGCAACAATCAGTTTATCGTTACAGAATGAGCTATCCACCGTTGAACAGTAGTCATCTGTTGGCATCATCCCTGTTGGCGCTTCAAAACCTTCGCCTGAGAACATTGGGTTTTCAGGACGAATACCACCATCAATAATGGCAACACGGATACCTTTACCAGCGTTTTCCATGCCATCTACTGCATTCCACATAGCTTCACTGTTGATTATTTCATGTGAAGCATCCATGTTTGTTTCGTACATAGCTTCAGGATATACAGAGATAACCCCTGGAATAGCCATTATTTGTTCAACAGTTAACCCTTGGCCAACAATAGTGACACCGTTAAATAATGTTGTAAATTGACGCTCAACTTTAGCATTTGAAGCAACCTTTGAAAGGGCCTTTGTAAATGCAGCTTGCTCGGCTTGCAGATGAGACACATAGCTTTTAACTGGAGCTGATTGAATGTCTAATTTGCTATTTTTATCTTTAATCGCGGTAGAAGCATAAGTTGAAATACCACCTTGATATTTTGCAATAGCAGGTGATTCTAGTTCAATAATATAACGCTGAGGAGCTTTGACATCGTTAATTTTAACCGCAGGTTTTTTGTTATGGTCAGTAGAAAGCAGTTCAATGCCTGCATGGTTAGAGCTATATTGAGTATTTGCATAAGTAGCACTTGATATTAGTGCTGCCGAAATGGCTAGGGCTAATTTTGTCTTCACAACTTCTTCCTTGTTTTTAGACACCACTCAATTTGAGGGGGATATCGCTGTAACACGATGTATATTAAGTGATGGTGTTTATAATATTTTCAGTTTTTTGCTGCACTCTATGGCACATCAGTAGCATTTGTAGCACAAAGGTTTAACAAAAGTAACACTGTAACTTAAAAAAACGGCAATCAATTGTTAATAAGTATGTGCAGGTTTGTGATTGAAGTTGTGTTATTTACGAGTGGGAGTTGACAATTTTGGAGTTGATGCAGGGCTTGAGGGCTACTTAGCCCTCCATGGCCTAGGGCTTTACCGATCTTACGATGGGATTTTGTAGGCTGATAAGTGTTTCAGTAGACTGGATTTCATCAATAGATTGAATACGGTTTATTAGCACATGCTGCAATCCATCGATAGATTGGCACATTACCTTTACAAATACCGAGTAATTGCCGGTGGTGTAATAGGCTTCTACCACTTCTTCTAGTTCATTTAGCTTGGCAATCGCAGCCGGATAATCACCAGCACTCTTTAAATTGATACCGATAAAGCAGCAAACATCATAACCGAGCGCTTTGGGATTTACGGTAATTTGCGCACCAGTAATAATGCCAGCTTGTTTCATTTTTTCAACGCGAACATGGATCGTCCCAGCACTGACGTTAAAACGTTTCGCCAGTTCCGCAAAAGGTGTTCTGGCGTCTTGCATAAGTGCGGTAAGTATATGATTGTCTAATTCATCACGTTGAAATGAGCTATCCACGGTATAAAGCCTAATAAACCATTAATTGGTCATAAATCTACGACTTTCATTGCATAATAGCTACTAAAATTAGCATGGTTATTAACAATGTTTAATTTTGTTATTGATCTGCCGTTGGGGCCATGAACGTGACGGGAGACTCAAAATGCATTACTTGTTGAGAGTAGGGGTGAGTTATCGATAATGCCGTGGCATGAAGGAGTAACCTAGGTGATAAGCTTTTTGCTAAAAGATCGGCATAAAATCCATCACCAAGGATAGGGTGGCCTAATGCCATCATATGGACTCGAAGCTGATGCGAGCGTCCAGTAATAGGAGTGAGTTTGACTAATGTTGACTTAGCACCATAGCTCACGACTTCAACTAACGTCACCGAAGGCTTACCAACTGTGTGGTCTACTTTTTGTTTGGGTCTATTAGGCCAATCACAAATTAGCGGTAAATCGACTTTAGTGATACTGGTTTTCATATGACCAGCCACTCGAGCAAAATAGGTTTTGGCTGTTTCTCTATCACGAAATTGACGTTTTAATTCTCGTTCAGCACTGCGTCGTAGTGCGACGACAATAACCCCAGAGGTAGCCATGTCTAATCGGTGTACAATTTGCGCATTTGGATGTTCAGCTAAAACCCGAGAATAAATACTGTCATGATAAATAGCCTCTCTTCCTGGAACCGATAGTAGTCCAGAGGGCTTGTTTGCGACCAGAATATCCTTGTCTTGATACACAATATCTAGCCAAGGAGTGGTGGGTGGGTTGTAAATGAAATCAGCCATAGTTGCTCTCGTGAGTCAATTCGCGGCAAAGATACCGCTAGGGCTTATGATGTGCAAGTATAGAATGGAATTGCTGAAAGACTAAAACGACGATTTAAGAGAATGCATTGCCGTTGACGTGCATGATGGTGAATGTCCACACTACAAACGCAAGTGGGATATGTACCAATGCATAAAAGCATTGATCAAGACGACTCATACCTTTTGCTTGCCAAATTAAAAAAAGGTGTGCACCAATGACAGTCGGAAAGAGTACTAATAATGGATAAAGTGAAAATGGGCTAGCATCGGTGAAAATGGCGTGACTCATCAACGCCCAAGCCACCATAAAAGCGGTAGTCAATGGCGGCATAGCAATGCGATATTGGTCTGGGTAAGGGAACATCCCGTGTCCTTAGAGTCATCTCTGTTGTGGTGTATTAACCTTTTATTTCTTTTTTGCTCTGGATCACTTTTCGATGAACTATCGAGTAATGGCGTAATCCAGCGGGTCCATGAGATACAATAACAGATAATAAAATAATAAAGATGACTAATTCAGAATGACACTGACTTATTTGAATAAAAAATCCTAGTAGGATGACTTTTAGTAAGGTTAACACTCCTTTGAGTTGTATTAGCCAGCGCCAATCTCTAATGATCTCCCAACTCATTAGTAATACACCGGATACGATTGCAATAAGCCAATAGTTAAACCACAGAGATAACTCAAGATTAAAGATAATGCCACCACCACTGCCCACTACACCAATAATGTGCAGTGCTCTGAGTGCAGTTTTGCTTATCCGTTCAATCCAAAATCGGCGGTTTGATACTGGCAAATTCTTTTTCTGATTCATAGTGTCGTTGCTAGGTTAACATTGCGGTAACATTAGCAATTTTACCCCGTTAAAACAGTGATGGGTACAGCAGTTTTTTTTATTTTCAATATGATTATTCAATTTAATTAATGAATGCCTTAAGTAGATGTTCTTTATCATGTGTTCTAGCTTACTAGGTATCTCTTAAGAGCGTCTCTACTCTAGATTATTTGAAGTAGAGTGAAATGAGAATATGTTGATGAACAAATGAAATCGACATTCGCTATGTTTAGTTTCCGGCTGTATCAAGGCGTCACGAATGTGGCTCCAGAGAACTTGGCTAAATCCGTGTTGATATGGGCAAGAAATGGATGAGGTTTATAACGCTAAAAGGATGTTTTTTGTGGGCGTTACAAGCAAACTATACTGCAGAGTGATTATTGTTGTAGTTGCTATTAACAAGGGAGAGTCTGGATCACAATTTCATCTTTATCCCGTGTGATATTGACGACAATAACTGTTAATTCACATACAATTAGCCTCTGTTTTGAGCGTGACTATTGCATTCAATAGTAGTAAACGATCGCGATAGCGCCATTAACGCATTTGGAGCCTTATGAGAATTGGATTTTTTAGCGCAAAGCCTTACGACATTCGCCATTTCAATAGTATTAACGAAACCTTTAAGGTTGATATTGAATTCTTTGATTACCGACTTTGCATGCAAAACGTAAAATTAGCAGAAGGCTATGAAGTCGTGTGCGCGTTCGTCAACGACTCTTTATGTGAAGAAGTGTTAGTTGAGTTGGCAAAAGGCGGTACAAAAATAATCGCCATGCGTTGTGCAGGCTTTAATAATGTCGATCTGATTGCTGCCGAGCGATTAGGGATGAGAGTCGTTAACGTACCAGCATATTCACCTGAGTCAGTCGCCGAGCATTCAGTGGCCTTAATGTTGACCTTAAATCGTAAAATTCATAAAGCTTATCAACGCACTCGTGATGCCAATTTTGCGTTGTCGGGTTTAGTCGGATTTAACATGTTTGGCAAAACCGTTGGGGTGATTGGTACGGGTAAAATTGGTTTGGCCACCATTAAAATTTTATTAGGTTTTGGCTGTAAAGTGATCGCCCACGATCCTTATCCAAACCAAGCGGTAATTGATCTTGGCGTCGAATATGTCTCATTAGAAAGCCTGTATCCTCAATGCGATATCATTAGTTTGCATTGTCCGTTGACCAAAGATAACCATCATTTACTCAACAAGGTCAGTTTTAGCCAAATGAAGCAAGGTGTGATGGTGATTAACACCAGCCGCGGCGGACTATTAGACGCTTTTGATGCGATGGAAGCGTTAAAAGATGGCCAAATTGGCTCGTTAGGGCTTGATGTATATGAAAATGAAAAAGGATTATTTTTCGAAGATAAATCAAATGAGATTATTCAAGATGATATCTTCCGTCGTTTGTCTGCTTGTCATAATGTGATTTTTACCGGTCACCAAGCCTTTTTAACTGAAGAGGCATTAAATGCGATAGCCTCAACAACATTAACGAATGTGACTCAGTTGACCACAGGGCAAACCTGTAATAATGAGCTATTTTAATTCGTACGGGTTAACCGGAATATTTACGAGTACATAGACTATAATCACACTCTGCCCAGCTTGATAAATCTTAGGCGCAGTGCAAAATAAATGGAACATTATGATTACAACAACTGAAATTCACGACATTAAAACGGCTACGGGCTTAATGCGTACCACGCTTTATCGTCCAGACACTAAAGGCCAATTTGCGACCATTATTTTCTACTCAGAAATATTTCAGCAAACCGCGCCTATTGCTCGCTCAGCGGCAATCTTAGCCGGTCATGGTTTTGTTGTATTAGTACCAGAAGTGTTTCATGAGCTAAATCCTATCGGAACCGTGTTGGCTTATGATGAAGCCGGTAAAGATAAAGGTAATGCAGACAAGTGGGCCAAGCCTTTGGAACATCATGACAGTGACACTTGTGCGTTAGTTGACTTTGCACGGGCACAGTCATTTTGCAGTGATAAAGTCGGCGCTATGGGTGTTTGTATCGGTGGTCACTTAGCTTACCGCACCGCACTTAATCCAGACATCAGCGGTGCTTTTTGTTTATATCCAACCGACATTCATTCAAACACATTACCTTGCCAAGAAGGCAATGATTCATTAACCCGTACTGGTGATATAAAAGGCGAGTTAGTGATGGTGTTTGGTAAGCAAGATCCGCATGTCACTAAAGAAGGTCGTAAGCTTATTTATCAAAAGCTTGAACAGGTAAATGCAAACTTTACTTGGCTTGAAGTCAATGCACAACACGCTTTTATGCGTGATGAAGGCGAGCGTTACGATGCCGCTTTGGCTTTGCAAATGTACTTACAAGCGGTGGCATTTTTTCATCGAGTATTAAACTAGTCTTATTGCATGTCTGCGTTGAGCTTAAGTACACATATACCCAAGCCACTCCAACATGCTCGCTTCAGAGCTCCCGTAGGATAACGGAACAAGGTAGTGATTGAACAGAATGGTGACGCTCTGTTTAATATCACTATTTCTAGGTTCTAGGTCGCTTCGCGGCTAGATCCTATAAAATCTTAGCAGCGAAGCGGTCCCATCCCTGAGCGCAGCGTTCGCTTGTTATCTCTTGCTATCGTGTCTGAAACAGCCCGTAGGCGCGCTATTCCTAGACCCTTGAACTCTGTCACTTCTGGGCATGCACAATCTTGTATTTCGAGGTCGTTTGGGTATAAACCATCAAGTGGCTGCCTGGGGATTACTTTAACCACCGCGCTCGGTTTGCATTAATCTTCGCTTTAGTTTTGTTGCTTGTTGAAAGCGCGCTTGATGTTCGTGGTTCGGGTAATTTAATCACCGCTTTTTGTAGCATTAAGCTATTAGGGTAAGTCATTACATCGCCGATATCTCGTTTGATCAATACGTGAAACAAACTGATTTCAACAATAATGCCACTCATATCTTCTTCTTTATCAACAATTTTTATTCGATCGCCAATACGATACGGAAATGCAAAAAAGATTAATACACCAGCAGTGATGTTGCTCAATATCGACCATTGAGCAAATAGCGCCACGCCTAATACCGCAAAGGCTGAAGACACAAATAGCGACACCTCTTGATAGCCTAACCCTAATGACACCGCCATGACGGATATCGTCACAAAAAACAACAAATAAGAAATCAAACGGGTAATTAAACGGCTACGTACTTCACTGACTTGTTTCTTTTCAGCTTGCAAATGGATCCATTTATTAACCTGACGTTGGGCAAAAAAGAACACCGCCAAATAAATAAAGATCATCAATAAATGGTTAAACATGTCAATTCCCTATCTCGTAATGATAATAAAACATTGTGTTACATACGCTATTTGACGCGAACTTCGGCCAGCATTCTGGGGTATAATAGAGTTTTAAAGTAGAAAAATCTTGCTGTCGTATATTAAGCAAGACTCCTCACTGAGTGAAGTATGTCCGATTATAAAGTATTGCACGTCGACGGTGATAGATTTGGTGATTTTTGTGTACTCGACGATGGCGATTATCGGGTTTTATCATTTGGTGATAATGATGAACAAAGTAAAATGGATAAGAGCCAACCACATGTACCGCAACATACCTATGTTCAAGCCATGTTGGCTGTGTTGTTATTTTCGCAACCGAAAAGTGTCATTATTTTAGGCTTAGGAGGCGGGGCATTAGTGCATTCTCTGAGGCATTTTGATGCGGCAATTAAGATTACCGCCGTTGAATTGCGCCAACAAGTTATTGAAGTCGCTAAGCGCTTTTTTCAATTACCCTTGAGTAAAAAGCTCACTGTATTACATCAAGATGCGTATGAGTTTTTAGCCCAAGCAGAGCACAAAAAAGTGGATGTCATTTTTGCCGATATCTACAGTGACAAAGGCGTAGATAAACAACAACTGTCTACTCAATTTATTGAACAAACAAAACAGCTGCTCAAAACCGATGGTTTTTTAGTGTTAAATTGCTGGAAAGAACACAGCCGTGATTTACAGTTACGTGACACACTTCATGCACATTTTAACCAAGTCTTTGCATGTTTAACTGGCGGCGGAAATTGGGTGGTGTTTGCCACTAATAAAGCGAATTGTTTTTCTGCTGCTAATAATAAGCAGGAGCTCCAAACGCTTTCACAAAAACTTGAAATTAATGTCAGTCGCGTACTGACAAGATTTGGTCCTTGGGAATAATTCCCGCCTGTAAGTATCATTAAGCGAATACCGACCTATGTCGGTATTTGTTTTTTACGCTCTAGGATTTATCTAACCAGATAGTTCAATATGAAAAACCGATTAAGGTGATAGTTTTTATCCGTTATACTTAATTAGTGTCGATCGCTATTATGACTACATCAGATGACGAGCACAGTTTGTTTGCCATCACCGAAACCATATTGGTATCGGGTTTAATGTAAATCTAAATGGAGCATGACATGACACAATCTATCATCAATAGCACTATCAAACCTTTCAAAGCAACTGCATTCCACAATGGTGCTTTCGTTGAAGTTACCGAGCAAGATTTATTAGGCAAGTGGGCAGTAGTATTTTTCTACCCAGCTGACTTTACTTTTGTATGTCCAACTGAATTGGGCGACATGGCTGACCATTATGAAAAGTTACAAGCAATGGGCGTTGAAGTTTACTCAGTATCAACTGACACTCACTTTACCCACAAAGCTTGGCATTCAAGTTCAGACACAATCGGCAAAATTACTTACCCAATGATTGGTGACCCAACTGGTGTTATCACTCGCAACTTTGGTGTAATGATTGAAGAAGATGGTTTAGCACTTCGTGGTAGTTTCGTTATCAACCCTGAAGGCCAAGTTAAAGTCGCTGAAATTCATGACCTAGGTATTGGCCGTAGCGCTTCTGAACTAGTTCGTAAAATTCAAGCTGCACAATATGTTGCAACTCACGATGGCGAAGTATGTCCAGCTAAATGGCAGCCAGGTGAAGAAACATTGGCTCCTTCAATTGACCTAGTGGGTAAAATCTAACCACTAAGTTTACCCTTAGGTTAGTAATATCATCTCCAGCTAGTCGGTGTTCCCCCCGACACTGACTAGCACTTTTAAAATTATCGATTATTACCCATTTTTTAGGAGTTGTTATGTTAGATGCGAATGTAAAAAATCAACTGAAAACCTATCTGCAAAACCTCAAGCGCCCAGTTGAACTTGTCGTATCTGCAGATGACTCAAACAAAGGCAAAGAATTAACCAGCCTAGCCCAAGACATTATTGACTCATCAGACTTAGTTTCAGTCACATATCAACAAGGTCAGCGTACACCAAGTATGAGTGTGATCAACCCACAAGCTGCAACCAACATTACCTTTGCTGGATTGCCAATGGGTCATGAATTTACCTCACTGGTGTTAGCGCTATTACACAGCGGCGGACATCCGATTAAGTTGGATGCGGACATCATTGAACAAATCCGCCAATTGCCTGGTGAATTCCATTTTGAAACCTATATTTCGTTAAGTTGCCAAACCTGTCCTGAAGTGATCCAAGCACTGAATATGATGGCGGCAATTAACCCAAATATTACTAACGTGATGATTGACGGTGCGCTTTTCCAACAGGAAGTGAGCGATCGCAATATCATGTCAGTGCCATCAGTATTTTTAAACGGCGAAGCCTTCTCTGTAGGTGCTATTAGCGTTGTTGAAGTACTGAATAAGTTAGATAAAAATGCTGCAGGCAGACAAGCTGAGCAGTTAAACCAAAAATCAGTTTTTGATATGTTAGTGATTGGTGGCGGTCCAGCAGGTGCTGCAGCGGCAATTTATTCTGCTCGTAAAGGGTTAAACACCGGTATCGTAGCGGAGAAATTTGGCGGCCAAGTTGCCGAAACCGTAGGTATTGAGAATTTTATTTCAGTGTCTAAAACCGAAGGGCCTAAACTAGTTGCTAACCTTGAAGCCCACGTTAAGGATTATGACGTCGACATTATGCAAAACCAACGAGCGTTGAGTCTAGCTAAAAATGGCCTACTTGATGTGACCTTAGAAAGTGGTGCAACGCTGCGTAGTAAAACGATAATTTTGGCAACTGGTGCACGTTGGAGAGAAATGAACGTTCCTGGTGAACAAGAGTACCGTAATAAAGGCGTAGCGTATTGCCCACACTGTGACGGCCCATTATTTAAAGGTAAGCGTGTTGCGGTTATTGGTGGCGGTAACTCTGGTATTGAAGCGGCTATCGATTTAGCCAATATCGTTGAACACGTCACCGTACTTGAGTTTGACAGTAAGTTACGTGCCGATGAAGTGCTACAGCGCAAAGCTAAATCAATGGGTAACATCACCATTATTACCCAAGCGATGACCACTGAAGTCAAAGGTGATGGTACCCGTGTAACCAGTTTGATCTACACCGATCGTGCAACAGGTGAAAGCAATACCGTTGTCTTAGCCGGTATCTTTGTCCAAATTGGTTTAGTTCCTAATACTGAATGGCTAAAAGGTGTTGTTGATATGACCCCTCGCGGCGAAATTATAGTCGATGAGCGTGGCCAAACATCTATCCCTGGTGTATTCGCCGCAGGTGATGTAACCAATACCCCTTTTAAGCAAATCATTATTGCTATGGGCAGCGGCGCAACAGCATCACTGGGTGCATTTGATTATCTCATCAGACATTCAGAAGAAGAGGATGTAAAAGCTGCATAGCAGATTGTAAGATTTGTTATATGTGGTTTTATATCAACCACCGAATAAAAATAGCCTGCATTTTGCAGGCTATTTTTTTGTATTTTCATTTACAATCTTACATTGTATGGATTGGTTGTTTATCAATAACTGATAAAGAAATTGATATATTAGAAAATTTTCAAGTATATTGAACTTAGGTCGATAGCCTTTACGTACACCTTTACGTAAATATAAAAATAGATAGTCATTTACACATGAGCTTTATCTCGTTAGATAGTATTTTTATAACAATAAAATACTATCAGCTGTAGTGAATTGACTAAGGGTTGATGTTAAACGGTATCCGTCGCAACACAATAATAGCCTCAAGGATTGAGACTCGGTATCACGGTTCTCAATAGCAATATCTCTGTAGTTGTATTGATAAGCTCTACATTTGTTTTATCTTCATTTGATTATCGCTTGGGGGCGGAATATGAATTGGTTTAGTAACATGTCAATCTTCAAAAAGGTTGGATTGATTTTTGTTTTATCGGTTATTATTTTTGCCGTTAACCTTGGTATTAGCACCGTTGCGATTAATAAAAATCGCGACACCTTGTCTTTCATGGAAACCAAGGTGGCAAACCGGGTTGAACTTGCAAACCAAAACGTCATTTATGTACAACGCTTAGATGAGTTATATACCCAAGCGGTATCGTTTGCAGATGAAGATTTGCTCGAAAACGCCAATAAAACGTTTGTTTCACTTAACGAGAATTTAACCGACTTATCAACTACCGATAAGCAAGAGACTGCCGCTTTATCGCAATTATCTAACAGCCTCAATGAATACAATACCATGACACTGTCATTGGCAAGAGGCATGCTTGATGGCACGATCGATATGGCAGATGTGGGACAAATCAGTCAGAAAAAAGCTAAAATTTTCGATAAACTGACCAACGGAATTACTGTTTATAAAGCCGACAAAGTGGATGAGTTTAGCTCTACCATTAAAGAGGCTGGCGACCGTTCAGAACAAAGTTTATATCTTTCATTTAGTATCGGTATCGCATTATTGGTGTTTATGGCGCTTGCTACTATTTCGATTGCTCGTTCCATCAGTGGTTCTGCTGGTGATGTGGCAAGTTCATTGGGTGAGTTAGCAGATGGTAAAGGTAACTTGCGTCATCAATTGACGGTTGCAGGTACTGATGAACTAGGACAAGTATCAAGCAATTTTAACCGTTTTTTACGTTTATTGGCGGACTCTATACAACAAGTCGTCAGTGTTACCAGTCCATTATTAGACAGTGCGTCATCGTTAAAAGAACGTATGGCTGTTGCGACTAAGGCAACCAAGCAACAAAGCCACGATGCTAAAGCCGTGCATATGTCGATGGAAGAAATGCGCCACTCGGTGAATGACATTTCACACAGTGCACAGCAAGCGGCAGAAGCGGCACAAGTTGCTGAGCGAGAAGCGACAGAGGGCTTAGCTGTAGTACAACGTACAGTGAGAATTTCTCAAGAACTCAACTCAGGTATTGAGTTGGCATCGAACTCAATTCATGAGTTAGCTAAAGACACCGAAAGTGTCGGCTCAATTTTGAACGTGATTACCTCTATTGCAGATCAAACAAACTTATTGGCGTTAAATGCCGCCATTGAAGCCGCTAGAGCGGGTGAGCATGGACGTGGTTTTGCTGTTGTTGCTGATGAAGTTCGCGCACTGGCGTCTAAAACGGCAGACGCGACTAAAGAAATCCGTGGCGTATTAGAAAAGCTTAAAATCGCAGCTGAATCATCGGTGAGCACTATGGATGTGGCGATTACTAAGTCATCAGAAAACGAGCGTTATGCTAAAGACACCGGTGAAGTCTTAAGCTCAATTCAATCTAAAATTGTCAGTATTAATAGTATGAATACTCATATTGCTTCAGCGACTGAACAACAATCTTTGGTAGCTGCACATGTGGCGAATAATGTGATTGAAATGAATGCATCATTTGAACAAACACTGGGGATTCTTGCCGAAGTGCAGGGCATTTCAGAAGGGTTAGACGGTTTTGCTAATGAGCTTAACCACGCGACCTCACAGTTTAAATTGTAATATTGCTGACAATTCAGATCCAAATGTGAGTGGTACACGATAAAAAAACGCACAGAGAAATCTGTGCGTTTTTTATTTTATCCAGCACCAAAAAGCCTTCTGCTCCGCAGTGTTTATCCTCTCTGCCTGACGACATATGTTGCACATAAACAGTTTCTGGCTGTTTGCTGCATTGTTAGCCGCCATTTTTGAATTATTTAGCGTATTATAAAGCCAATTTTTGTGGGGGAAAATTGCCTCCAGCCTGCGTTTGTTTTACTTTATTTAAATTGAATAAATAGACGTTATTTTTTCATCCGTATTTTGCTTCTTTGTCACTGCAATGTGAGCTGTTTGGAAAAGGATTATCATGCCAAGCTTGATTAGAATCGTGTTAATTAATACCCACCTACCCGGTGTGGTCGAACTGTTATTAAATGGTCACACTAATATTTGTGGTACCAATGCCTCTGGTAAAACAACCTTACAACGGTTAGTGCCGGTATTTTATGGCGAGTACCCTAGCCGTGTGGTGCCGTCAACGCGTGACAGTTTCGAACGTTGGTATTTACCCCATGACTCAAGCTACATTATCTATGAATATCAAAAAGATGATGGTTTACTTTATCAAGCGGTTTTAGCATCTGCGGGTGACGGTAAAGGGGTAAATTACCGCTTTATTGGCCGTGCTTTTGAGTTAGAGCATTATATTAAGTCGCGTAATGGCGACACCATCATTTGTCATTCAATGGCAGAGTTGGGCCGTGAAGTAAAACGTGATGGCGTAGCCCATACAAACTTGTTAAACACTCGCGAGTTTCGAGCGATAATTCAGAACGATCGTAGCTTATTAAATACCGGCAGTAACCGCAATGAGCTGCGGACTTACGCGCGTCAGTTCTCGTTGTGTGACGGCGAACATAGCTTGCGTCATATCGAAAAACTTGCTAAAGCCGTGCACTCGAAAGAGGGCAAAATGGAAACGGTTAAATCAATGATCGCAGCCATTTTAGAAGAAGATGGGGTAAACCCACCGACGTCTAGACTGAATCCACAACGAGTAGAAACGTGGATCCGTGAAAGCCAGCTGGTGCAAGGTTTTGAACAAATCCGCCCCGAATACGAAAAGCTCGAACAAGAATTTAATCAGCTATTAAGCGCCGAGTTACGCTTAGCCAGTTTATCGCGCGGTTATCGCGCTGACGAAACCTTAGAAGCTGAGCGCCAAGATCGTAACCAAACTCATGGTAAAGAACTAAACCTCAAGTTGCGCTTATTAGATGATGAGTGGAAAGATGTTCGTGATGAGTTAAACCAGGAATTATCTGCCGCTAAAGGTGACGCTGGCAAGTTTGAAGATGAACTCAATGCCATTGAAGACCAGCATGCTGCCTTTTTAGATGCCGACATTGAACAAGCCAAAGCTGATTTAGATAATTTGCCTAATTGGCGCAGTGATGTTGAGAACCTTAACGAGCGTCATAAATTACAAACCGAAAAACACCAAGATATTGAAGCCGCCTTTAATGCCCGCCGTAGTAAAATTGCTGAGCAATTACATCGCGAACTTGAAACGCTACATCTTGAGCAAGACACCCAACGTGAAGCGCGTGATAAGCAACGTGAGCTTGCCAATGACGATCTTGCTAAACTAGAGCTGCAATGGCGTGAACAAACTGATGCTGGTAAAGCTAAATTTAGCGAACAAGAATATCAACTTAAATTAACCGCTGCCGAGCTTAAGCATCAAGTTGATGGTGTGACTTACACCGAAGATGAAAAAATGCGCTTAGCGATTTTCGATGAACGCATAAGCCTAGCTGATGAAGAGCAAGAAACCTGTAATCAAAAGGTCGATCGTTTAACCACAGAAGAGCGTAAACAACGGGCCAAGCGCGACCAAGCTAACGAAGCGCTGCGTATATCCAGCATTCGCGTTAGTGACCGAGAAAATGCCAAAGAAGAACTGCACCATATGTTGTTCCCACAGTCGCATACCTTGTTGGAGTTTTTGCGTAAAGAAGCCCACGGTTGGGAGCACACCTTTGGTAAAGTTATCGCGCCAGAGTTGTTGCATCGCAGCGATCTACACCCAAGCCTAACCAAAGACAGCAGTGAAGCATTATTTGGGGTTAACCTCGATCTTAAAGCCATTGATGTACCGGAGTATGCCGCTACAGAGCAAGATTTACGTATTCGTTTAACCAAAGCAGAAGAAGCACTAAAAAGTGCGCAAGAAATGCATGCCGAAGCGGAAGATCAACTGGTTGCTATGAATACGGCGCTCGATAACATCACCCGCGAACTGACCTTTGCCCGTACAGCGTACAAAAATAGCCGTGAAGATTTACGCCGTCTGTTTGACGAGAAGCGTAACGAACAACAAAAAATCAATCAAGCTGTGGCAGATCGTAAAGCCGATTCGAGCAAGCGATTAGTACAACTTGATAATGAACTTAAGCTACTTAGCAATCAGCACCTTGGTTGGTTAAGCGAGCAAAAAGAGCAGGCGCTTGAAGCGCGCATGGAAAAAAATGCCTATTGGCAAGAAGTGGTCGGCGCCATTGATAATCAATTAGGCCAGATTAAAGCCAATATCGAACAACGCCGTACAAATGCAAAAACCGAGCAAAAAGCAGGTGAAACCTGGTACAAAAATGAGCTTAAGTCGCGTGGTGTTGATGAAGGCACCATCTTGGCGCTTAAAAAACAGATCCGCGATCTTGAAGCCTGCATCAGTAATGCTGAACAACGCCGCAGTGAAGTGCTGCGTTTTGATGATTGGTATCAACATACCTGGCTTGTTCGAAAGCCTAAAGTGCAAACGCAATTAACTGATGTTAAGCGCGCTACGCTGGAATTGGAGCAACTGCTAAAAGCGAAAACGGCAGAAATAAAACACCGAAGAGACAGCTTAGAAACCGAACGTAAAGCCTGTGATGCCGCCCAAGTAGAGGCGTCTGAAAACCTCACTAAGCTGCGTGCCGTGATGCGCAAGTTAGCTGAGCTCAAATTGCCAGCTAATAACGATGAAGCGATGGGCAGCATTGGCGAGCGTTTGCGCCAAGGCGAAGATTTATTGCTAAAGCGTGACTACTTAATGGGTTCTGTTAAACAATATGTTGAACACTTTGACTCGGTCATTGCCAGTAAATCTGGTTCAAGTTTGGCCGAATTTTGGGAGCGGGCCCGTGATGAGTCTAGCTTTGTGAACGACAAAGGTATTCGTCTACTCGACTATCGCAAGTTAGTCCCACAGCTTGAGCAGTTACTCAATGTGATGGTGCCGCAATCGTTAATGGCGATTCGCGAACAAGGGCGTATTTTTGGTATCGACTTAACCGCATTCTATGATGTATTAACCGATATTGACCGCCGTATTGCCAGTCAAAGTGCGCGTATTACCCGTGAAGTGGGTGAAGAGCTATTCCTCGAAGGAGTATCAGAGTCGGCAGTGCGAATTCGTTCACGTATTAGCGAACTTGAGTTTTGGCCTGAACTTGAAGTGTTTGTTAAAGCCTTTAAAGCGTGGAAAGCAGATGGTTTCAGCCAACTACCGGACGAGCATTACACTAACTCAATGCGCCGAGCATTAGACATTATTGGCCGCGCAGCATTAACCGGCGGTATTGCGAAACTGTTAGAAATAGAACTGCGTTTAAAAGAAGGTAACAGCGACTTAATTATTCGTACCGACCGTCAGTTAAACGAGTCTTCAAGTCATGGTATGGCGTACCTTATTTTATGTAAGTTCTTATTGGCCTTCACCCGTTTATTGCGCGGCAAAGCCAATGTCACTATCCATTGGCCAATTGATGAGTTAGGTACGCTACATCACACTAACGTGAAGAAAATCTTCGATGCCTGTGAGAACAACAATATCAGTGTATTAGGGGCTTTCCCAAATCCTGAATCTGAAGTGCTAAGTCTATTTGCTAACCGTTACATCATTAATAAGCAAACTAAAAAGCTGCAGGTCGTTAAACCTAAAGCCAATCCGTTAGCGGCCCGTTTATCGCAACGTAATACTAAAACCGAAATGCCTACGGCGGAAATGACTCGCGCTGAAACTGCTAAGGAGCACATCTAATGTCTGAATCGACTGAAACTATCTTAGTAGGTACTGGCGCATTAATAGAGCAATTGTTGCGTGGTGAGTTTATTTGCCGAGTGACCAATGAAGACGGTTGGCGGGCATTAAAAAACAACAGCACTCGCGACAGAGTTGAAACCTACCTTAACCAAATTAATCGCACCATTGCCAGTGCTGGTGAGGGTGAAGTCTTTTTTTGTGGTTATTTGCAGCTCGGCGAAGTTGAGCGCAAAGTTATTTCATCGCAATTTAAAGATATTTGCTCAGGCCTTATTCCATTAGTGGAATGGCTGGTATTAGTGCAAGAAGCCAGTGGCCAAGATGCACCGCTGAGCGAAGGCGCGCCGATCCGCTTAACCGATTTACAAGCGCGTATTGAAGACACGCCAGCTTTTAGAGAGCAACTCACTAAGCTGAGCCATTACCGATTATTCGGCTCAAGCAGTACTAACGTTGACGGCCAAATTAAGTTGGTGTTTAAGCGTTTAGTGGAACTGGGTTATTTAACCAAACCCAATAGCGAAAAACAGATTTATATCGCCACGGGTAAGTTAGATTATCTATACGAAGTGATCCGCTTTATTGATGAGACCGAAGGCTTAAGTCTTGAGGCTCAGGCAGAAACCGCGACCCAAAGGGACTTGATATGAGCAGTAACTTACACCAAGCCGGGGTAAAGCTGCTCAAACAACTTGGGCGTCATGCCGATGTTGTCATGGATGCATATTTGGCAGGATCGGTTAACGACACTGCTCATGATGCTGGCGTTATCGAAAAGCTGAAAAAAAGTGGCATTTTATGGCGACCAGAACCGGATCAAGAACTGCGCTTAAAGCGTTCGGTGCGGGCATTATTGGAAGAAGCATTAAGCGACGAACGTAATCGACAGATTGATGCCAACGTCGGCTCCGCGCTAGCCACAATAAAAACCTTAGCCGATCATTATAAAGAGGCGCGCCGTGATGTGGATTTTAGTGCTGCAGAAGCCTATTTAGCCGATTTAAATGAACATGTGTATAGCTTTACCGACAGTTTACGTTATTCAATTCGGGTGTTATGGAGCCGAATTAACAACGAATTTGGTTATGTTGGGACTATAAGTGCCAAAATTCGCGAAAACGAGTTAGCCCAAAGCCAGGTGTCAGAGCTACTAAACGGCTTAGAAATGTTTCAATTTAGCGAGTTAGGTGAAATTGCTGGCGATATTCGTGAACTGCGCCGTTTGTTGATGACCAGTTTGCAAGAAACCTTAAGTCAATGTACCCAAGAGTTGAGTATTGTCCAAGCGAGATTGTATGAGTTACTTGGGCGATTTAGGCAAATACAAGGGCGCACCCGATTACTAAAAGGTTGGTTACTGCACACCAGCATGCATCCTGATTATCAACCTGAAAACCATGTAGTGCATAAAGCAGTACCGGTATTATTTAATTGTGCTGAGGCGCTGATAGCCCCTGCAAGTGTTGATGTGTCTAACCCTCATCACGAACTAGAACTGATGGGGTTAGTGGCACAAGTTAAAGCCATTAGTCGCGACTCATTACCAGCGGCATTGCGTGAGCATAATGTGACCTTTGAAATGGGTGACAGTGAGGATTTTGATATCCCTGAAAACCCCCTTAAAATAGCCGTGGATGAATATTTTTGTGAAGTGATTGATTCCGGTTTACGTCAATCGGCATTAAGCTATTTGCAAGAGAAGCAATTAACATGGGATGCTGAAAGTTGGCTTTATCAAGTCATTGGCGGTTATGAAGGCCTAGCCGATGAACATAAAAATTATTTTGAGCTTGAACCCATAGGAAAACCCGATCCGGTTTATAGCGGTAACTTTATCATTAACGATGTTGAGTTATGGCTAGCCTAAGCAAAAGACAGTTACAGCTAATGGAACACGCGGCAAAGCAGCGCTTGCCGCGGGTGAAGTTCACTGCCGATTGGAAAAAATTGTATCAATTGTGGCAAATAGGTGAGACCGATGGTACTGACAAATACCTGTATTTGACCGCCAACGATTATGTTTTACTGCGTAACATGGCCCAAATTGATTCGGGTTTAGATATTCTGGCCCTTGATTTTGATGTGCCCCGCCAGCAGATGTCACAACTCAGTGCTAATGAGAAATACGCTAATATCAGCCCTGAAGCTGACTATGTATTAATTAAGCTGGCACCTAGTTTATCTCAAAGCCTAGAGACTGATTTAGCGTCAGGTTCAGTTGCCGATTTATTATCTGTACATAATTGTTCACTGCGGTTAAAGGTCGACAGTGCAATCGCGCTTTGTCAGCGACTCAATCTAACGAACCTCATCGTGGTCGAAAATCTCGACAGTTTTGATCACTTTTTTGCCAACTTATTTACCTCAGAGTTACAGGCCTTCATCAATAACTGCATGGTGTTGTATCGAGGTAGCCATGACTATTCGCCAGCAGGCCGAAAGCGTTTTTTACACTTACTTGAATCACTCAATATCAATGTCATTGGCTTTACTGACCTTGATCCAGCAGGGTTAATGATTGCCAATACCCTTGAGTCTTGCTGCAGCATAATAGTGCCGCAACTTGCACTAGCGTCGCCAGATAAGTTATTAGCGTTAGCCCAGATAAATTCCACGGATGATTTTCATAAACAACACAAGCAATGGGCTTATCTTAATAATTTGTATCGAGATGCACATTCTGGCGATAAATCAGATTCTCAATTTTCCGCTTCATCAGTAATATATAATCCGCAATGGTTAGCGTTAGTGCAATGGCTCGGACAACATTGCGTGAGCATTAAACAGCAGCACATGTTAGCTAAATCGATGTCACTGACGTTGCTTAATATCCACTGTTCAGAATAAAACCACTCTTCATAATAAAACCACTCTTCATAATAAAAAAATACTACGCCGATTTATTAAACCGAGTTGAGCTCACTTAACCGCCAAGTAAAACCTTCAAATTGATTGTTACTCTCGCTGTCTGCTTGATTTTTATCGCTATACGCACAGATTTTAGCCGTTTCCGTCCTAAATCTATTACTGGTTATACCATCGTTAGTGATTAACTAAGTCTATAATCTATTGTTATTTTTAGCTTTTATATTGCATGCTTGTTAAGCGACGATTAAGTCATCACTTTTGTTCATAAGGTGATTGAAATATATTGCGCAATGTCTCAGTATTTCAGCGCTCGAAAAGAATAAGCACCAGGATTGGTATAACAATAATTAGCAACAGAAGTTGCCATTTCGAAGGGAAATTTATAGATGACAAAATCACTTTCAGCACGGATCTTTATCGGTCTATTTTTTGGGGTTCTGCTTGGTAGCATGGTGCAGTTTTTACTGGCCGATAATGCTTTTTTTGGTGGCACGTTAGTTAGCCTAGCAAGTGGTATTGGCACCATGTTCGTCAATATGATTATGATGCTAGTAGTTCCACTGGTGTTTGTGAGTATTGTGTGTGGTGTGTGTGAGTTACAAGATTTAAAAAGCTTTGGTCGTTTAGGGGGTAAAACCTTTGGGTTTTATATCATTAATACCATGGTCGCGATTTTAGCTGCTTTTACCGTCGCAATGATATTTGAGCCCGGTAAAGGCGTGGATATGTCGAGCAACGGTTCACTGGATATTACCGCGACAGAACTGCCTGATTTAATGTCGTTAATTGTGAGTATAGTACCAAACAATCCGTTTTCAGCTTTTACCTCTGGCAATATGTTGCAAGTGATTTTTATGGCGCTATTAATGGGCGGTGTCATTAAATCAATGGGGCAATCGGTTGAGGGAGCAGTTAAAGGATTTCAAACCGCCAATAAAATCATGATGCGCTTAATTTCAGTGGTAATGAGTTTAGCGCCATACGGTGTATTCGCCTTAATGTTTAAATTAGGCGCAACCTTAGAACCTGAAATTTTTGTCAGTGTTGTTGAATATTTAGTGCTTATTTTGGCTCTGCTATTGATTTGGATTTTTATCGTATATCCATATTCGGTCAGCCTGTTCACTCCTATTTCAGCGAAGACTTTCAGAGAAAAAACTCAAGAACAAATTCTCTTTTCATTGTCTACCGCTAGCTCAAACGCCACTATTCCGGTAACCATGCGTACCCTTACTGACAAGCTAGGTGTGAGCAAAGCGGTGGCTGGTTTTGGTGTGCCACTGGGTGCAACCATGAACATGGGCGGGGTGTCGATTTATATTACTATTGCGATTTTCTTCGTTGCGAACGCCTTTGGTATGCCAATCAGTAATGATCAAATTCCATCGTTATTGTTTAGCGTATTTTTACTGTCGGTGGGTGCTGGTGGTGTTCCTGGTGGTGGAATGGTGATGATTGGGGTATTGATTTACCAATTAGGCTTACCAGCAGAAGCATTTGTGATTGTTGCTGCATTAGACCGTATTATTGATATGGTGTTAACCTCATGTAATGTGGTCGGTGATACTGCGGTATTAACCATTGTTGATCAAACTGAACAAGCGCATCAGCTTGAGGCTGCAAAAACTACCGCTGAGGAAGTGTAAGATCCGTTTAGCAGTATGAATAAAATGGCCTGCATAGCAGGCCATTTTTATGTCTAAGGTGTTTTTTTTAAGGCCTCATGTTTAAGGCCTTCTGTCTAAGATCTTATGTCTAAGGTCTTATGCCTAAGATCTAAGGCCTTATGTTTAAGGTCATATGCTTAAGGCTTTAAATTGACGAACCTGTTGTGTCGAATATAGTAGATGCTATCTATGCTGCATTTTATTTTCTATCTTAGTCATCAGCTTGAAAGTCGTTTTTTCTAAATCATCTAAACCGCGATGAGCGACCTGTTCATAAGAGCGATTAATATAGCGATAAGCTTGTGGGTAGTTAAACTCAATCACCTCAAGTTCAGCCAATTCATTCAGCGCCTGTGTTTGCCCGATGGGATAGTTCATCATTTGATGATATTCAATGGCTTTTTTAAACTGCTCTCTGGCTTCATCATTGCGACTTATGCGCTGGTTTATCATGCCGGCAAGCTGTGAAATATAACCCAATGTTAGCCAGTCTTTCACTTTAGCAGCATTGGTTTTGGCAATGGTAAGTACACCTAATGCTTGTTCTATCCTGTCGGTTTCGGTATAGCTTTGCGCTAATAACAATCTTAGTCTGGCTAGCTCTCGCTCATCTTGCTGATGTGTAGCTAGATCGATTGCTGCTATCAATGTGGTATTAAGCTGTTGATATTGATGTTGCTGCAATTGGTTGCTGGCTAGCAGACGTATGGCAACTAAGTTATCGGGTGTGGATTTTATGAGCTTGGATAAGTGCTGCTCAGCAGCTTTAATGTCGCTAAGTTGTAGTTGTGTCATTGCATTGAACAACAGGGGGGAACTAAGACGTGAATGGTATTGAGTTTCTGTCTTGTTATCTTGTTGATTCTGTTGTAAATTATTTTGTAAGCTGTGTTGTGGATTGAGCCGCTGAGTAATCATCTTTGCTGCAGCTGATAATACTTGCTCGATGCTTGAAGCGTTAATGACTCCTGCTTCTGTATGATGCTGCTGATGTAATGTAAACGCTAATTGATATTGATTATTGGCGCCGGTAATACTGGATTCAATCACCAATCCTGCACCAGAGACGGCCATTAATTGCTGAATGTCCACAGTTTTGCTCAAGTGGTCATTAGCGATAAGCGAGATGATATTTATAATATCTTCGGTTTGCAGTAATGGGTAACTAACACCGACATTTAGCTGATGGATAAGCACATCCATTGCGGCATAGCGATTCCATTGCGAGTCTGTGTTGTCTGTCGCGAGTTGCACCGGAAGTACTAAAATAGTGCCAATTTCTATTGCAGGGGCTTTAGTGGACATCAGATAAGCATAAGCACTCATGCTAATAAGCAGTAAGAGTAAAATAGCCGCAATATATATTTTTTTATTCGATGGTTTGGCGGGCGGCATCGTTATAGTCCTTAATTAATATCCTGAAAATAACTTAGTGGGTATTTAAGTTATTGTAAAGAAATGATTCTTTACTGGTGCCTAATGATTCAAATTTGTATTTTGGTTAACTGTGTTTATTCGCGTCAGTTAGATCATCAATGAGCTCAACTGCAGCGCATAAATGAAAAAACCGCCAAAAGGCGGTTTTTTTACAGCATAATCAATTAATCAATTGATGGCTCTTCGCTGTAATCAATACCGTGATAGCTCAAGCAAGTATCAACTTCGTTTGCGCTACCTAAAATTACCGCAACGCGCTGATGGATTTCGGTTGGCTGAATGTCCAAAATAGTTTCATAACCTGTTGATGCTTTACCGCCAGCTTGCTCAACTAGTAATGCCATTGGGTTGGCTTCATACATTAAGCGTAACTTAAACGGTTTGGCTGGGTTTTTATTGTCTGTCGGGTAAGAGAAAATCCCACCACGACACAATACCCGATGCACATCACCTACCATTGCAGCAATCCAACGCATATTAAATGATTGCTCTCGAGGTCCTATTTCTCCGAGTAATAAATCGGCAATATAGGTTTGCATTGGTGCTTCCCAAAAACGCTGGTTTGACATATTAATGGCAAACTCGGCGGTGTCCGGGGTTATTTGCACGTTATTGTCGGTCAGAAGAAACTCTTGGCTGTCTGGAGCAAGAGTATAAAACTGAGTGCCTTGACCAGTGGTTAGCGCCATCATGGTTGATGGGCCATACAACACATAACCCGCAGCAACTTGTTTGCGGCCAGCTTGTAAAAAGCTTTGTTCGTTTAACTCTCCGGTAGGTGCTGGTAATACCGAAAAAATAGTGCCCACTAATGAGTTGATATCGATATTTGATGAGCCATCGAGTGGATCAAAACACACTAGGTATTCACCTTTAGCGTTCACCTCAACCACATAATCTTCTTCTTCAGACGCTAAACCACGTACATTGCCATCGGTTTTAAGGGCATCTTTAAGCATGTCATTGGTGATCACATCCAGTTTTTTCTGGGTTTCGCCTTGAATGTTTTCTTGCTCTGTTGCACCCAAAACACCCGCTAATGCACCGTGACGAACCGCACCACTAATGGCTTTTGAGGTGTCAGCTAAGGTTAATAGTAGTTGTGTTAAAGAGGCGTTTACGGCTTGTGCGCTAAGGGTTTGTGCCAAAGTCTGCATGATTTTTCCTATGAGATTTTGCGAGGTTAAGGTCGATGTTGTTAATTCTTATCAGTTATGTGCAAATCATACCCCACAATGGCGCTAATTTCAGCGATTGTTATCTGGGGTTTTGGTTTTACTGTAAATTGAGGCAAAATGTGGGCGGATTGAATTGCCCCAAGGATTAATAATGACAATAACATGGAAGCATCATGCTTTAGCGGCAGTGTCTGCCGTGCCACTCCTTTTTACTAGCCCGGTTTTTTCAGCAACCGCTAAAGGCAGCATCATGAACTCATCAACCACCGCAACACTGACTGCGATCAACGGTAGCACTACACCACTGACCATCGAACGTATTCATGCGTCACCAGCCTTAGCGGGTTCTAGCCCCCGCGGGTTGGCCTTATCGCCTAACGGAAAACGTGTAACTTATTTATCAAGCCGTGCTGATAATCAACATTTGTATGATTTATGGCAAATGGATATCGCGACTGGTAAGCGCAGTGTACTGATTAATGCTGATCAATTAGAGGCAGGAGAACTGTCTGATGAAGAAAAAGCTCGACGAGAGCGTCAA
Source organism: Shewanella sp. S1-58-MNA-CIBAN-0166 (assembly GCF_040310085.1). Lineage (NCBI taxonomy): Bacteria > Pseudomonadati > Pseudomonadota > Gammaproteobacteria > Alteromonadales > Shewanellaceae > Shewanella > Shewanella sp. S1-58-MNA-CIBAN-0166. The sequence goes on from NZ_JBEOPN010000012.1 coordinate 95,142, forward strand.
CGTATTTACGGCCAAGGGATCATGGAGTATTTCTGGTCTGAAGACAGCCAACATATTTTAATCCCTGCAGCGGGTAAGTTGTATTTATATGACGTTGCCAGTAATAAAGTGGCTGAGCTTGCAACCGGTGACGGTTTTGCAACCGATGCGCGTTTGTCTCCGAAAGGTCACTTTGTATCGTTTGTACGCGATCAAAACTTATTTGTATTGTCATTGGATAACCAAAAAGTAACAGCACTCACCACAGACGGTAAAGGGCCGATTAAAAATGCTATGGCAGAGTTTGTCGCCCAAGAAGAAATGGACCGTATGACAGGTTATTGGTGGGCGCCCGATGAGTCTGCTATCGCCTTTACTCGTATTGATGAAACGGGTGTGGAGTTAGTGACTCGTAATGAAATTTACGCCGAGGGGATTAAATTAACCGAGCAGCGTTACCCTTATGCAGGCAAAGCCAATGTAGAGATCGCACTGGGTGTCGTGACCTTAAAAGATCGCACTATTAGCTGGATTGATTTGGGCAAACAAAAAGACATGTATTTACCTCGCGTAGATTGGCTACCCGACAGCCAGCATGTGTCGTTCCAATGGCAAAGCCGCGATCAACAAACGTTGGATTTACGCATTGCTGCAATCTCTCAGCCGACACAAGTTAAAACGGCGATTGAAGAGCGCAGCAAAGCATGGGTAAATTTAAACAATGATTTACACTTCCTAAAGCAACAAGCGGCCTTTATTTGGGGCTCTGAGCGTGATGGATTTAATCATCTGTATTTATTTGACTTACAAGGCAAACAACTTAAGCAATTAACCCAAGGTGATTGGGCTGTTGATGCGCTTGAGTATGTCGATGAAGCAACGGGTTGGGTATATTTTAGCGGTCGTAAAGACAGTGTTGTTGAACGTCATTTGTACCGCGTTAATCTTAATAAAGGCATGGACTCCATTGAGCGAATTAGCCAAGCATCGGGTATGCATGAAGCTGTATTTGCGGATAAAAAGCCCGTTTATTTAGATTACTTTAGTAGTTTACAGCAGCCGCCGCAGATAAGTTTACACAATGATTCTGGCAAGCAGTTAGCTTGGGTTGAGCAAAATAACATTGATAAAAATCATCCGCTTTATGATTATGCTGGTTTATGGCAAATGCCTGATTTTGGTCAATTAACAGCTGAAGATGGTCAAGCATTACAATACAGACTGTTTAAACCGGTGCCTTTTGATGCCGCTAAACAGTATCCGGTTGTGGTGCGCGTATATGGTGGACCGCATGCTCAGTTAGTAGTCAACAGCTGGAGCGAGGCAGATTATTTTACTCAATATTTACTGCAGCAAGGCTATGCGGTATTTCAATTAGATAATCGTGGCTCAGCGCACCGAGGCACGCAATTTGAACATGTCATTTATCAAAACATGGGTGATGCTGAAGTAAACGATCAAAAAGTTGGCGTTGATTATTTACGTAGCTTGCCGTTTATTGATGGTGACAATGTTGCTATTTATGGTCACAGTTATGGTGGTTATATGGCGTTGATGAGTCAGTTTAAGGCGCCGGGTTATTTTAAAGCGGCAATATCGGGTGCGCCAGTAACGGATTGGCGTTTGTACGACACTCATTATACTGAGCGTTATATGGGGAACCCGCAAACCAATAAAAAAGGTTACGACGCCAGCAGCATTTTACCTTATGTCAAAAATTATCAATCGGGCTTATTGATGTATCACGGTATGGCTGATGATAACGTTCTGTTTGAAAACAGCACTAGAGTATATAAAGCGTTGCAAGATGAGGGTAAGTTATTCCAAATGATGGATTACCCAGGGTCTAAGCATTCAATGCGTGGCGAGAAAGTGCGTAATCATTTATATAAATCATTAGCGGCATTTTTAGATCAACAGCTGAAGTAATCACTATTGTGTTAAAGGATTAACGAAAAAGCAGATATAAAAAAACCAGGTGATTCACCTGGTTTTTTATTGCGGTTAACCTTAAAAGATTACGCTTCTAAGTCACCACAAAAACGATAGCCTTCACCGTGAATTGTTGCGATGATTTCTGGCGTATCAGGCAAGCTTTCAAAGTGCTTACGGATGCGACGTATTGTCACATCAACGGTGCGGTCATGAGGCTTTAATTCACGGCCAGTCATTTTTAACAACAAGTCAGCACGAGTTAAAATCTTACCTGGGTTTTCAACAAAGTGAAGCATCGCACGGAACTCGCTGCGTGGTAGCTTATAAGCTTCACCTTGTGGGTTAACCAAAGAACGGCTATTGATTTCTAAGCTCCAACCGTTAAAACGGTAATACTCAACAGAACCTTTTTCTTCAGTTTCTGCGGCAGCATTATTAACGCGAGTTAATAGGTTACGAGCACGGATCGTTAATTCGCGAGGGTTGAATGGTTTAGTGATGTAATCATCTGCACCAATTTCAAGACCTAGAATCTTATCAACTTCGTTATCACGGCCAGTCAAGAAAATAAGACCGATGTTATTAATTTCACGTAGCTCACGAGCTAATAATAAGCCGTTTTTGCCTGGTAAATTAATATCCATAACAACAAGATTAATCTTATTGTCTTGCATGGCTTTATGCATTTCTGCGCCGTCGTTAGCTTCAGTGACAACATAACCTTCAGCTTCAAAAATACTGCGTAATGTATTACGAGTTACAGCTTCATCTTCAACAATTAAAATGTGCGGATTTTGCATGATATTTACCTGATTTTATAAAATTCGATTCTAGCCACTGTTTGCGAACTGTGTGCTAATAGATTGCAATAGCGCTTTAGCTAATGCGCTAAGATTCCGATATTTTTTGGTGTTTATCTATGTCTACCCTGAATTAAACACTCTCTATAAACTCTATTATGTAACACTTAATACTGGTTACTGAGTCTGCTTACGTCGATTAATTACCACTACGTCAAGGCACGCGTTTGCACTTATTCATGATGGTGTAAAATTTGTTGCACTTAAGCTTACTTACTATGAATGCCATTTAGAAAGATAGTTCCTTCTATTGCAAACTTATTTAATCGTATTAATGTTTTATCAAATGTAGAACAAATTTAGTACGACTGTAAACTTTACATCAAAAAATCATCACACTCACAACAACATTTGCTGAGTTTTTGAGGTGTATGTAGCTAACTTTGCTACAGTGATTTAATAGTGCGTAATGGTTATTGTACTCGTTTTAGGCATTTGTTAACAAATTAAATGTTAAAAAATTAATATAACACTCGAGTATATGAAAGATTAACCTTGCTAAGATGATAATAATTAATGGTTTTCTAATATAGTACTGCTGATTTAGATCGTAAACCTTTTAGAAATCAAACCTATCTGCTAGACTAATTCTGGCTTAATTGACGAAAATTTATTATGGAAAATGTTATAGATACATTGTGGAATGAGTATCAAAGTACTCATTTTTTGTTTACTCAACGCCTTTCTCATGATTTCCCATTTGCTATTGTTACTGCCCATAACCCCCGTGGTTCAAGACTCTCTCCTAGTCAAAATCGCTTACTCGATCGTCAGCTTCAATTTAAAATTCAACAATATAATCGTCCCTATCGTGCGTTAATCGGTGCAGCACCTGATTTGTCGCATATGGAAAAGAGCTGGGCTATTTTTATTGATAAAGAACAAGCTGTTGAGCTTGGTCGAGAATTTAATCAACATGCAATTTACTACGTTAATCAAGGTTTGCTATCTTTGATTGCATGCCTTGATAGCATCAAACCTGAAGTTGATATGGGAATTTTTAATCACCGATTAAGGATGGTGAGTGAGTTGCCAGAGATAGGTTCGTATAACTGGGTAAATAATGACGTAATTAAAACTGCGCAGCTGCGATAAAATAATTAACACATTATTTGAGACAATGCTTACTAGATTGTCTCGGTAATTTGCGGTTAATTATGTTTTTTGGATATTTATGGGCATTTTTTCGTAATAGAGAACAATCATTGCTCTGAAGTCGCAGCTGCATAATATTTCACTGCAGCGATATTTTTTATCAAAACAGTGTATTTTTACTGTGTTTGCTGATTGACTTGATAGGGTATTTTTTGCTATTTTCAACTCCCTCCTTCGGGAGGAACAGAAGAGGAGCGTTAACTAGGTAGTAAGTGAGAGGATGCCAATCCGATGACCACTTATGATGGAGATTAGCGCCGAGGTATCAGTTTGTTTGGCAAACATTGATATCGGTCGATTAGGCTGAATCCTAACGATTGTCACCTATTTTTTTGGTGGAGAGCTTCTGGTGATGATTGCTGTTTCCCTTCTATAAGGGTGCGTTATCTTAGCACCAGGCTCTTCGAACGTAGTGTGTTCGGAGCGTATATCATGTTAGTAAATCACATCTTATCTTTGAGTCTTTCGCAAACAGCGGAGGCATCAGTATGAGCTTTGTTCAGTCTGAAATAGATACCCCAGAATTAGTCGTTGCCAAATTTGGCGGCACGTCAGTTGCTGATTACGCCTCTATGAGCCGTTGTGCAGATATTGTGTTGGCTAATCAAGCTACTCGCCTTGTGGTAGTAAGCGCCTCCAGCGGAGTGACCAATTTATTAGTTGAGTTAACTCAAGCTAATGTGAATGACGAGCGTCGCTTGGTATTGCTTAAGCAAATTGCTCAAATTCAATATGTGATATTAGATGAACTCGGTCGTCCGCAAGACGTGGCAGCCAGTATTGATAAAATACTCAGCCGGATGTCAGTACTCAGCGAATCGTTAGAGCTGAATCGCAGCAAAGCGGTTATGGACGAGTTACTGTCGACGGGAGAGCAATGTTCATCGATTTTATTTTCTGCGGTTATTCGGGAAAAGGGCACTGCTTCAAATCATTTTGATGTGCGCCAAGTATTACGTACCGACAGTCACTTTGGTCGCGCAGAGCCACAAATTGAAGCTATTTCAATGTTAGCAGGTGACTTTTTACAGCCATTACTTGCGCGTTACGTCATCGTTACCCAAGGCTTTATTGGTGCAGATGAAGAGGGACGAACAACAACATTAGGCCGTGGTGGTAGTGACTATTCGGCGGCATTACTTGCCGAAGCGCTTCGTGCTACAGCGGTTGAGATTTGGACCGATGTGGCCGGTATTTATACCACTGACCCACGCCTTGCCCCCAATGCCCGCCCGATTGCTGAAATTAGCTTTAATGAAGCGGCTGAGATGGCGACCTTTGGCGCTAAAGTATTGCATCCCGCCACCATCTTACCGGCAGTAAGACAAAAAATTCAGGTGTTTGTAGGTTCAAGTAAAGCGCCTGAAATGGGCGGAACTTGGATCCGTCATCAAGTTGAAGATACCCCAGTGTTTAGAGCGGTGGCGTTGCGCCGCGATCAAACTTTACTTAACTTGCATAGCTTGCAAATGTTACATGCTCAGGGCTTTTTGGCAGAAACGTTCGCGACCTTGGCGCGACACAAAATATCCGTCGATTTAATCACGACCTCGGAGGTTAACGTATCGTTAACCCTAGATAAAACGGGTTCAGATTCAAGTGGCCAGGGCTTACTCAGTGAGTCGTTATTACAAGAGTTATCGCAACATTGTCGTGTAAGAGTCGAGGAAGATTTAGCGTTAATCGCCATCATCGGTAATCGCATAGCATCAACGGCTGGCATTTGTAGTAGGGTGTTTAAAGTGCTTGAAAACCATAATGTTCGGATGATTTGCCAAGGCGCAAGCCCACATAATTTATGTGTGTTGGTTGCAGAGTCGGAAGCGGCGCAAGTGGTTAATGCTTTGCACCAAAACCTGTTTGAGTAATCATATGACTAAAGCAATACAATCGTCAGTTCAAGTTGGAGAACTGGCGACAGGACACGCATTGACCGTTCCAGTATATTCATTCATTGGTCGCGAGAGTGTTGCGCCTAGCGTGTATATTCAGGCCAATGTTCATGGTGCTGAAGTGCAAGGTAATGCGGTGATTTATCAACTGATGACCTTATTGGAAGGTTACCAGGTTTTAGGTGATATTACGCTTGCCCCCTTAGCCAATCCTTTAGGGATTAATCAAAAGAGTGGTGAGTTTACTCTAGGGCGTTTTGATCCCATTACAGGGGTTAATTGGAACCGCGAGTACTTTGATCATCAAGTCGATATTCAAACTTGGTATGCCGAGCACCAACGTTTAACCAATAGTGAGCTGTTTTGCGCCTATCGTTCAATGTTGGTAGAAACTTGCCTGGCGCGCCTAACTCATTCTTTTGGGATTTCAACAGGTCATCGGTTAGCAGTAAATTTACAGGCTATGGCACATCAAGCAGACATAGTGCTTGATTTGCATACCGGCCCTAAGTCGTGCAAACACTTGTACTGCCCTGAGTATGATATTGATGCGGCGAGATTTTTCTCGATCCCGTATACCTTGGTTATCCCCAATAGTTTTGGTGGCGCGATGGATGAAGCTACCTTTTGCCCTTGGTGGCAGTTAACCGAGTATGCAGCCAGTCAAGGCCGTGAATTTTCGGTACCTGTGTCAGCATTTACCTTAGAGCTTGCAAGCCAAGAGCGGATTGATTTAGCTGACGCGTTAGAGGATGCCAAAGGCATACTGGCTTATTTAAGTCACCGTGGCGTGATTGCTGAAAAAGTTTATCCAGCCAGTATGGAAAGATTTGGGTGTTACTTGAAGGATTATAAGAAGTTTCATGCACCTAAAGCTGGCTTAATTGAATATTGTGCCAGTGTCGGTGAACCATTAACCGCAGGCAAACCTTTAGCGAACATTTTACGCATAGATTTGTATGGTACTGAACAGGCTTACCAAGCCATTAGTTTACCCATGGATTGTGTGCCTATTTTGCATTTTGCTTCTGCGTCGGTACTCCAAGGCACAGAGTTGTATAAGGTGATGACTAATGTGTTTCCATTACAGCCTAGTTGATTAACTGCTTTGGCTAAGTAAAACAAAAACGCCTGCAATTGCAGGCGTTTTTGTCGATGCGTAAATTGCAATTAACTGCCTAAAATCTGTAGCGGAATCGCTAACATTTCGTTACCAGAAGCAGCAAAATACCAAATAATGCCCACTAAACTTGCTACCGTGAGTAAATACCATACGGTAGAGAAAATTTGCCCGTAACGATCTAACGGCAATAAATGACTTTGATGGCGACCGCGCCATTCAAATACAATTTCTACACTGCCGATCAGTAACAAAAAGCCCAGCAAGGCGAGCCCTAAGCTATAGCTAATGAACACACCGATAGCGGCACCAGCAATACAAGCCACTAGACCGACAACACTATTCATTGAAAAGCTGATGCTTTTTAAAATATGACCGCCATCGAGAGGTAAAATGGGCAGTAAATTAAACAAATTTAGCAGCGCATTGAATGTTGCTAATCCGGCAAAGAATATGTTGCCTGTTAGCCAATAAAGTCCAAGTGAGATAATCGATAAAATGAGTCCAAAAGTCGGGCCCATAATCGAAATATACACATCTTGCCAGCGGGTGTTGATACGTTCATCACTTAGCGCTAAGCCGCCCACAAAAGGGATTAAATAGATCCCTTTGGTTTTCATGCCGAAATGTTTCATCGCTCGAATATGGCCATATTCATGAAACACTAAGCAGCCGATGAGGGCTAAGGCAAATTCAAATGAAAATAACCATGAATAGGCCGCAACACTGGCTCCCGCAAAAAGGACTTTAACCACCTTGGCACTTTTTAGTAGCTTAAAACCTAATGATGCCAGTCCAACAACACTGAGCTTTTGGTTTTTTACTGCTGCAATTTCAGGTGTTTGACGCTCAATATCTTCAACGGTTCGTTGACCTTGGGTTATGGATTCATCATCTATTAATAAACAATAATCCAGTTGAAACGGTTGCCAGTTAACATCGATTTCTAATCGTACCGGTAGTGAACCAATATTGGGTTTAACGGGTTCGTCGTGGTTGATATTTGTTTCAGTCGGTACCGACGTTTGAGTGGTCAGTTCAAATGAATGAATATGAAAGGCTTGGTCGCTAGCGCTTGCAGACTTTTGTGATACCAGTTGATTGTCCCAATAAAGTTGCTGCCAGCCCGCAATCGAGCCTTCTAGTCGCAGACGTTTACCTAGACATTCAATATTTAGTAATTCCATTAAGGATTCTCAGGGTTTATGGACAGTGAGCATAGAGGCATTTTGCCAGAGCTGTGTGTGTTGCTCAATGGGTTTTACCATTATATTCGTTAATCATTAGCTTAGATTTATGATTGAGTGATTAAGGTAAGTAACATGAGTCTGTTGTTGGTAAATTGAAGGTTAGTAATGCTAAAAAGGAGGTGTTATGTGCTGTTAATCTTCAGTCTGAATACGTTGTTAATACAGATGTTCTAATTCAGCCACGGTCGCAATACCTTGCTCTATGGTGGTAAAGACAATTTTTGCACTGCAGCAATGTCCTTGAAACTGACCATACTGGCGTACCAGTGGCAGTAACTGTAACACGCTCATATCCTGGCTTAGCTTAACCAGTACAGGCAGTTCAGCCACGCTGGGATCCTGTGGCGGATGTTTCTGGATGCTATACACATGGCCGGCATTGTCGATGAGTTTATCTTCAGCGTGGACGGTAAATTGGTTGGCGCAAATAAAGCCCAACCAATCTTGATAGTTAACCAGATACATTAGCTCATCATCTTGATCAAACTGCAGTATGGCCGGCCAATGTATCTGTTGCATAGTTATCTGTTTGTCCACTTTTTATTGTCTTACCAACTGATTGTTATCGATTACTGTAATCGAATGATACTTCTTGATTGACGTTTTTTACAATACACGGCCCATGTTCACGTTGGCTGCGATTGAATGCCGCACCTATATGAATTTCGACGTTGGTGAAAATGTGTTTTTCAGCTTTGATGACGTAATTATTATAGTAGCCTTCAACTTCGTTAAGATGTTGAGTGTATTCTAGTTCTTCTTTCATACGTTCTGCTGCCATTTGATTTTTTTGCTCGAGCATCATTTTGACTTGCTCAATCATGCCGGCATCGCTTTGCCATTCCGTTTTGGGCGGTAATTTACGTAATCTTGCTTCTATTTCTAAGCCCGCAACAACCATGCCTTTAATGCTGTCATCTAACTCTTTAAGTTCTTGCTTTAATTCACCATGATGCATGGCACAAAACAATTCCGTTTTAGTGCCGGCGGTAGCACCAAATGCAATGGCTCTAATGCCTTTTGCCGCAGTAGCAATGCCGCCGATTAAGTCACCTCGTCTTGCTTGGGCATCACTGACGGTAATAGTGTCACCTGAGGTTGAGTGACTGTGAAGTAACTGCTTGGTGACTAGAATATTGCCTAGGGCCTCTAAATGGGAATACTGCACAAACTGGGCACAAATTTGTCCGGTAGCTTTTATTTTAGTGCTGAGATCGTGCTCTTTAATTAAACGGCCAATAACACCTTTACTGACAATGACATCACCTTGAGCTTCAATAGACGCGGACTCAACAAAGCCCATTACCGTTACGTCACCGCTAGCTTTTACTTCCATACCTTCGTGCACATCGCCAGTGATTAAAACACTGCCTTTAAAATTAACGTGGCCATAGCGAACGTCTACATCTTTAATTTGCAGCATATCGTCAACTTGCATACCGCTGCGATTTTCAACTGGCTGACCAGACACTGTGGCGATGAGTTTATGTTGATCTTTAGGGTGTAAGCTGGTGCCTGTTCCTGGTTCCATTGGTTTATCTTTACCAGGAATTTGTTGCAGTACATCGCCGTGAACATTAAAACCAGGGGTGCCGATGGTTGAAGGGTTTTTAACCATCAGTAAATCATTGGGCTTAACGGTAATTAGTGCGCCTAAATTACGCATGTCGACCGAGCCGTCTTCGCGTTCTTGTGGTTGTAATAAGCGCTCACGAGCTAAGGCGACTTTTCGGGTTAATATCGCATTGTCGCCGTTAACGGCTGCTTTACCGCAAGCTATGACGCCTTCACAGGTTTCTCCTGGTGGCAATATCGACAAACGCTGCATTAATGCCATGATTTTAGGTTTACTCAATCCCATTTTAATTTTTTGAGTTTTAAGGGTATTAAGTACATCTGGCAGGGTAATATCTTTGCCGCCCCAAGCTGAAGTGATTTTCATACTGGCTTGCATTTTATCGTCACTGACACTGATATTAACGATACCGTCTTTACGTTCGGCAATGGCAAAAAAGAGTTCGTGAGTTCCGGCGTTTTGACCGCATAGAGCATTAACTTCCGCTACCGCTTTAGCAATTGCAGGGGCAATAGGAAACAGCATAGCAAAAGCCGCCTGTGTGAGTAAGGCGTTAATATCCTCTGCTGACACTGGGCCGTGAGTATTGGGAATTATACGTAATTCCACTTTATTTTTATCAGCACTTAGTGCGACGATTGAGGGCTCTAACATAACATCCTTTGTTTTTATTTTTATATCAGGTCATAACAGGCAAATAGAATACCAACGAAATGAATTACAAAATGTGCGTTATTTTGCCTTTAAGCCAATTTAGCTGATATTAATCTGCATTTCCAGCAGTAAGCTTGCTTTGTCGCTTATAAGTGAAGCGGTTTGAGGTGCGGAGTATTATTGGAATAAGTGTTGATGGAAATACAATTTATACTTATTGTTTTCCGCTACCACATTCACTTTGCCAAAATGCGTCGCTATCGTCTCTGAATAAGGTAAATGACGATTAGCGACAATCTGCCATATACCTTGTGATGTCAGCCTAATAGCACTTTGTTGGACAAATTGTGTGGCAATATCAGTCGTGCTGGTTAACCCATCATGAAATGGCGGGTTGGAGATAATACCATCGAACTTGCCTGAGATTTGATTAAACCCATCTGAAGGATAGACCTTTGCCTGCATACTATTGGCTGCTAGGGTTAATTCACATGAGAGTAACGCCATTGCATTGATATCAATGCACTCAATGGTTAACTCTGGATTGGCTTTTAGCAATGCAGCTGTAATGACCCCTGCACCACAACCAAAATCGAGTACTCTGCCGCGTAAGTTATCCGGTAAATGTGACAGCAGTAATTCGGTCCCCTGATCGAGACGTTTCTCGCTGAAAACACCGACAGTATTACAAATTTGCAGTGTTCCCTGTGGGGTTTCTAGTGAATATTGGCTTACCCAATCGCTTATGGATAGCGTTGGTGCTGCTTGGGTTAAATAACTGACATACACTAGACAATGGCGGGCATTATCTTGCTTGATCGGGGTTGAGTAATAATCAGGTGTGAGTTTATCAATTGATTTAACTCCACCTTTATTTTCACCCACAATCATCAATTGGCCATCGATATTTAAATGTTGTGCAGCCAGTTGCAGTAAATAGCTCATTAAGGGTTTAGCTTTTGGAAAGTAAATAATGACGCTATCAAATTTTGCATCAGCTAATGACTCAGGCAGTTGATGGCCAAAATAGCATTGTAATTTTTCATTAGCGCAAGAGGATAATGTGAGGTGATGATTAAAGTCTAGCGCTAGGGCAGTGACATTATCGGCAAACTCAAGACATTGATGTGCAAAGGTATCAGCTTCATAATTGAGCACTAACACATTGTGTTGCTGAAAGTATTTGCTGTTTCTAATTAACGCTTGAGAAGGATTTGTTAACACGTCGGTTGCTCATAATGCTAGTGATAAGATAAACACGCTGATATTAACACAACCCCCACTTCGATAACGGGGATTGTGTTAGACATAGTCGTCAGTCAGTCAGTGATTAAGGTGTTTGCACCGATTGCGGTAGTAAGCTAAACATCTTAATCGCAATATCAATATTGTCTTGATGACCGCTAAATAATCTCGCACCTGGGCCTTCTGCAAAGACTTGAACATCCATCGCGGTATGACCGCCACTTGTCCAACCGGTATTCGATTCAATATCAATGAGTTTACGCAGTGCGATTGATAATGGCTCATTACCTTGCATGCGTGCGCTTTGTAATTGACTGTATTGCGCTTCATTTGGTGTAAAACCAAGTAGCGTCGCCGTTAAAGGTTGCCAGTTATCTTCGGCAATGGCACGGGTAGCAATAACATCAGGGCTGGCTTGAACCTTATGCAGTACTTCAGGGTGCCATTCGTATTTGTCATGTGCACCAACTGATAATCCACCGGTATTATGATCTGCTGTCACAACCATAAGGGTGTCTTTACTTTGGCGAACAAATTGTTCAACCACTTCGATAGCGGATGCAAATTCATCCATTTCACCCATCGCGGTAGCAATATCGTTACTGTGACCTGCCCAGTCAATTAAGCTGCCTTCTACCAATAACACAAAACCTTGTTCATTTTGTGATAGTAAATCTAATGCCTTTTGGGTCATATGGCTGAGTTTATGCGCTTGTTTATCATTAATCACCCAAGGCAATTGTACATCAGCAAACAGCCCCAATACTTTTGGCGTAGTCACTGATTCTAGCTCAGAGAATTCAGTGATGTGTTGGTAGCCTTTCGCGCTAAACTGCTCAAGTAATGTTGGGGTGAAATATTGCTGGCCACCACCAAGAATCACATCAGCATCAGATGCTAAATAAGCTTCTGCAATGTCTATGTAATTACTACGGCTTTCGTTATGAGCCAAAAATGCTGCCGGTGTAGCATGGTTTACTTGGGAGGTAACCGCTACGCCAGTAGATAAGCCTAATGCTTTGGCTTTTTCCATTAAGGTTGTGAGTGGGCGTTTTTCGGTATCAACGGCAATGGCACCATTATAACTTTTAACTCCAGTTGATAATGCAGTGGCAGATGCGGCAGAGTCGGTGACATAACCACTGATAGAAGCTGGGTAAGTGCTTGCCATACCAACGAGTAAGCGATCAAAAACCGTTTGTTCAATCTCTTCTGTTTCAGGATTATCTTTATAGTAACGATAAGCTGTGGTGTAAGCCGGTCCCATACCATCACCAATCATAATGATAATATTTTTGGGTCTTGATGGACCGACGGTTGGCACATTATTGCTTGCTGTATTAGCGACTACAGGTGACATAACGACTTCATCAGCCATTGCACCCGTTACGATCAAGCTAGATACCAATAATAATCTACCGATTATCCGTTGGTAGGTAGATAAAAAATGCATGATTAATCCTATTTTTGCTGACTAATACGGGCTTCGATGGCATCCATAAGCATGCCGGTAATATTAACGTCGAATGCTGCTTCAATTTCTTTAATGCAGGTTGGACTAGTCACATTGATTTCAGTTAACTTATCGCCAATAACGTCTAAGCCGACAAAAATAAGGCCACGCTTTTTCAATTCTGGACCAATAGCACGAGCAATTTTCCAATCACTTTCCGATAATGGTTGGGCTACACCACTACCGCCAGCAGCTAAGTTGCCACGGGTTTCACCTTTCATCGGGATACGGGCTAATGCATAAGGTACCGGTTCACCGTCCACCACTAAAATACGCTTATCACCTTGAGTGATTTCTGGAATAAAGGCTTGCGCCATCGCGTATTGTTGACCATAACTGGTTAATGTTTCGATAATCACGCCAACGTTAGGGTCATCTTTTTTCACTCTAAAAATAGACGTACCGCCCATACCATCTAGCGGTTTTAAAATGATATCTTGTTTTAGCTGGTGGAATGCTCTGATGCGTTTAGCATCGCGGGTGACAATAGTGTCTGGGGTAAATTCAGAAAACCATGCTGTAAACAGTTTTTCATTGGCATCACGTAAGCTTTGTGGCTTGTTAACAATCAATACGCCTTCTTCTTCCGCACGTTCGAGCATATAAGTCGCGTAGATGAATTCGGTATCAAATGGTGGATCTTTACGCATTAAGATCACATCAAGTTCGGCTAAGGGAGTATCAACTGACTCGCCTAAGGTAAACCATTGATCAGCATCTTGCTTAACCGACAATTCACGCATCGTGGCCATGGCTTTGCCGTTGACCATCGCAAGGTCATGCATTTCCATATAAAACAATTGGTAGCCGCGTGCTTGTGCGTCCAATAACATCGCAAAGCTCGAATCTTTTTTGATGTTTATGTCGCTAATCGGGTCCATAACAATACCGAGCTTAATCATGTGTGTATCCTTTAATAATGTGCAGGGAAGATATCGGTTTACCCAATATCGCCAAATTTAACTTGTAATGCGGTAATGGCAGTTAATGACGCTGTTTCAGTTCTAAGTACCCTTGGCCCCAATAAAATGTCGGTAAAATGTTGGGTTTCGGTCATGGCAATTTCTTCGTCAGACAAACCGCCTTCTGGGCCAATTAATAATCTTACTTTGTGGTGTTGACCGGATAACTGCAAACCATTAATACCGTGTGAGGCTCTCGGGTGCAAATTCAGTTTTAAGGCTTCGGTGGATTCTTCACACCATTGTGCCAATGTCATTGCAGGACGAACAACCGGAACAACACTGCGGCCAGATTGTTCACAGGCACTGATAACAATTTTTTGCCATTGTTGCAGTTTTTTGTCTAAGCGCTCACCACTCAGTTTGACACCACAACGATCAGAAAATAACGGAGTAATGGTTGTTACACCCAACTCTACTGACTTCTGAACCGTAAACTCCATCCGGTCTCCGCGTGAAATCACCTGGCCTAAATGTAAGTCTAACGGCGATTCACTGTTGTTAGCCTCACAACTTAAGACCGTGACAGCAATCGATTTCTTACTGGTTTCAATAATTTCAGTTAAGTAATCATTGCCGTCACCGTTAAACAAGCTGATGCGATCGCCCATTCCCATGCGCAATACTCGGCCAATGTGGGCGACACCATCCTCATCTAATTGAAGAGTTTGCCCTTGTTGTAAATTGTCTAGGGGCTGAAAAATGCGTGGGACTCTCATCAGTGTTGACCTTATTTAACCAATTGTTCAAGGGGAGCTTAATCGTCAATTAACGAACTAAGCCGTTATTTTGGCATTGTTTGAATACAAAATCATTATGATTACCTTGGTTAGCAGCGATTAAGGTATCACGCTTGCACTCAGTTGCCGTCACTGGCTGCATTTTGTCCCATGCATTAAACAGTTTTTGTTGGCTACTGCTAATTTGTAGACCATAGGTTTGTTGCATATAGAGGTAAGTGCGAGCGATAGGACCTCTTGCTCGTTTAGGCGGCTGTGCTTTGCGGCCTTTAAAGTCGACAATCATTTCACATTGTCCGTATTGATTCGCCTTTCCACCCCAATCACTAAACCTAAAGTTGCTGCGATCGCCATTGACCTCACCAACAGCAGGAACGAGATTATGTAAATCTGCTTCCATTTTTTTGAATTGCTTGTTGTTTTTACCACAATTCTTACGGCCGCCGTCTTGCCAACATTGCAGTTGATGACCAAATTCCCAAGCGGGAACCACGTGCTCCCATTCGATACGGTTGGCTCTAATAATTTGTTTTCTAACCTGATAGCCACAGCTAGCATGATCTGCTTGCCATAATTTGCCTGCTATGGCGATGTCGCAGCCGCAATAAAAAGTACTGAGGGGTAGGTGTTGTTGGTAAATCTTTTTAGCAACTTTTTTCGCTTTACCAAAACTACTTGGATGTTCTGCAGCGATAAGTGTGGATGAAAAAATGCCGCACAGAAGCGACACCCAAAATAACCAAGAGTGTGTGGATGATAAGCGCAAAATTAAACCCTAAAATTAACAAAAACATCATTACAGCGCAGGCTTAGCCTGTCATTTTGGCTGATGTTAAGCCATCAGATGCGATGACGCAATTGATACCGTTTATTATTCCGAGCAAAGGTTATTTAGGGTTAAAAGGGGTTAATGTTTGTTGGCAGCGGCGACAGCGATATTGAGTTTGGCCACGGACAATTCTGTTGTGACGTCTTATGGTTAAGTTGATACTGCCACAGCCACAAAAATATTCGAATTGTTGGCCACTGACCGACTGAGTATTGAGTTGGTGAGTGGTCTTGGGAGTAATATTAAATGTCGTCAGCATTACGCTCTGCCATTCTTTACCATGAGGTCTTACTTTACCAAAGAGATGGAAACAGACTAAATGGCTAATTTCATGTGGTACCACTTCGTTAATAAAAATATCCGGATTTTCAGCCAGTAACACCGGGTTAAAGCGTAATTTATTGGTTTGTAAATGTGCTGTGCCGGCGCTTTTTCCACGTAAGCTAAAATGCACACTAGGGCGTGGGAATTGACGTTTAAAATGTTGTTCGGCTAATAGGTAGTCCGTTTCGACTTTGGCCAAGATCTGCTGTTGTAAAGGATCACTAACGGAAGTGTTCAGCGATGGGTGGGTTCGAGAGCCCACTGATAACGAAGACTCCTTTTCGTGGATATCTTGCGTTAATACTTGGTGTGTGCGCTGAGTGAGATTAAAAATACTTTTAAACATGTTGAATTGCTTCACTTGCCTGAATGATTAATGAAAGGTTCAGGCAAGTAAAGTATCGGCCTGTTAAGTTAGTTGGTAGACATTACAGTGTGCTCGCCGCTGCAGCTATCATGGCGCGTATTTGCTCGACAATGTCTGACTCTACTTGTGAGTCGTAACCTTTAATACGTGGAGTATGAATGTGTCCTACCGGTAAATTCAAGTTAAATTGATCTCGAAGTAAAATACTGCGATAGGAAATTTCATTGGATAAATAGCCGCCACCAGAGCCTTCTACAGAAATTTTTTTTTGTAGTTCAGTCAGTGATGATGCCTTAAATTGTCCCCGAGATAAGGTGCTAATTTGATTATTGTCATTGACACTCCAATGCCCTTTCACTGCCGCCATTGCTTCAACGGGCAAAGAGAATTGCACAAACTCAGGACCATTTAATTTGCCATCGGCAGAGGTACCACCGTTAAATAATGGCGCTTTAGGATTGCGCTGACTGGCACCCGTTAATACATTTAAATTGTCTGGAGCTTCTGCGCTGCGATTACGTCCAGGAAAGCGTTCAATGTCGAAATTTTCACGACCCATACTAATGGTAAACACCATGTCGACACTGTCTTCACGATAAAACGGCGTGAGTAACGATTCGATAATACCATTGTCGAAATCGCTAAACCTTACTGGAATCATTACGGTTTCGATCTGGGCTTTTTTACCATTAACCTCAAAACGATAACCATCGAGTGCTAATGCAGCTAAACCTGATGGATTGCTTTGGCCAATATTTCTATCAAGGAAAAAGGGGTCAAAACCGGTCACTAAAATATTAATTTGTGTATCGGGAGAAAACGTAATATCGCTAAAGCCGCGAGAGGACTTCTCAACTGCTTTGACTAAAATATCACGTTGCCAATCGGCCATATTGAATCCGGCTTTTTCTTGCTTTAGGACGTTACGCATGCTTAAACGACTCCAGTACAAGGAGCGATCATCACTGTGTCCCGATTGTACATCTCGTACAGCTTGCTGCCATAACCTATGCCCTTGATGCGCTGCCATTTCGGTAACGGCTAACTCATCAGTAGATTGGGCTAACTTGACCTCTAAAGTATCACTGATCGCTTGATAACGATTAACCACATTAGGCATAGTTTGCCCCGCTTTTGATACACGCATCTCTTCAACATCTTTTGAGAGCGGCCCAGCATTAACTGCAGTAGATAAGGTTAATGCCAATGTACTTAACATTATAAAAGCATTGTGTTTAATCATGATGGTTCCTTTAGGACCCTAGATGTCTATCTTTGGGTTGCATTTAACGACTTTACTGCCCGTGAGGCGGTCTACGTTATAGTTATAACACAGTTGTTTAGAGGGTTTAATAGGACTTTAAGACTCGTGTCAGTAAATCGTTTTTAAATTATGGATTGAAGTTAACCTCTTTGGAGGTCGTTAAATGTTGCAGATATGGCGATTTAATTGCAGCTTTTTATATACTATCAGCGCTTCTATACCATACTAAGATCATAAGAAAGATGTAGCTGAGATAACAGATACACTAAAGTTAGTCATCGTTACGGTTAATCTGGGGTGATAAGTCGATAAAAAGATGATTAAAAATGTACCAAGTGTGGTTCTGACCATGTATTAATATTGAATCAAATAATGATACTAGCTATGAGTGACTACATTATTGATATATTAAATTACCGAAGATATAAACGATTAGCCAATGATCAGGGTTTATATTTCAGTAATATTATCCGGTTATATCTATAGATAAGATGCACAGGCTAACCTTGTGTTAGCACTTTGGTGCTCACTGTATCGAAAGGATATCAACATGGAACCATTACTAATGGCAGGTTTTCAGTGTAATGAGCTAAATGAAGTACTTTCTCGATTAGACTTTCAGCTTCACTACATTGATAAGTATGATCAAAATAAAATTCCCATCAATTGTGCCCTGTGTTTAATCGATCTTCGAAAAGAAAATATCATAAATGAAATCAATTATCTGGTCAGAGAGTTAGACCCTAGGGTCCATATCATTGTACTCATCAATAAATCACAACTCGACATTGTAGCGATCACAACTTTTATTGCGCAATATGCTTGGGATTTTTGTACTAGCCCTATTGATCCTGAAAGATTAGCGAAATGCTTGGGTCATGGCATTGGTTTATCTAAATTAAAGCAACAGCATCATGTTCCACAGCCTGAATTAGCTGGCAAAGAAACCGATCCATCGGTGTATCCATCGGACGTCATGCAACAGTTATTTCGTCAAGTTGAGCGAGTTGCACCGACAGATATTCCGGTGCTCATTCGAGGTGAATCTGGCACTGGTAAAGAATTAGTGGCGACCAAACTACATCAATTATCTTCTAGGAAAGATGGACCTTTTATTACGGTTAACTGTGGTGCTATGGCTGCTGGCTTAATTCAATCGGACTTATTTGGTCATGAAAAAGGTGCCTTTACGGGAGCAACAAGTAACAGGAAAGGCAAAATTGCATTGGCTGACGGTGGTACATTATTTTTAGATGAAATTGGTGATTTACCCGCTGAGTTGCAAGTCAATTTATTGCGTTTTTTACAGGAGGGGTTGTACGACTCAGTGGGCGGCGGCATACCGCAATCGGCTGACGTGCGTATTTTAGCGGCGACTCATGTTGATTTAGAAAGCGCCATTGATCAAGGCCGTTTTAGGTTAGACCTTTATTACCGTTTGAATGGCATAACTATTATTACCCCAAGGTTAAAAGAAAGGCGTGATGATATTATCGGTTTAGCCAATCGATTTATTCGGGTGTATTCGAATGAATATGGACTTGTGACAAAGCCATTATCGCAATCAGCTTGCCATGCACTATTAAACTACCCATGGCCAGGAAATGTCCGCGAGTTAATTAATCGTGTTCGCCGAGCGGTGGTATTGTGCGACACGCCGCAGATAAGTTCACAGAACCTAGAGTTAGCTAATATCGATAAAAAACGCCACATTGCGCTATCGCTTAAAACCTTAAAAGACAATGCTGAAAAACAAGCCTTACAACAGGCTATTCTGATTGCAGACGGTCAAGTTGAGCTTGCAGCAAGTTATTTAGATATTTCAAGGGCAACCTTTTATCGACTCATGGACAAACATCGTTTACCGCTGATGTAATTGGTTTAATTGAGACACTATTTAGTTGCTTATTCAGTCTTAATATTAAGATTGTACCTAAAAATAGAATTAAGCTTTATATCAATAACCTAGCTATTTTTATTCTTAACTTTAAGAATTCCTCTTGATCTAAAAAACGCTATCTATATGAAATTTAATAACTTTCATATTTGGCATAAGGGTTGCTATATCCTTTTATCAAATATGGAAGGAACATCTTATGGAAATCATTAGCCAGGTACATTGCAAATTGTTGCAATTATCATTGAAGCGAGCAATACAGCTCAGTGCGCTATTGCTGGTTGCTCATTCATACGCTGATGATTCAACGGTGATTGGTTCACATGTGATGCAAGGCGCAGGTCGGGCAAGTATCAACCAAGCTGCTGGCGATTTTAATATTCAGTCTAACAGCCATGCATTAGGCCAACGCACGTCTATCCAAACGATTAATTACAACCAATTACCGCAACCAACATCATTATCAGAATTTAATAAGCAACTTACTGCAGTAATAGACAGCCAAGCCTTTGCTCAATTTCAAGGCTTAGCCAGTATTAATCAAGTCAGCGGTGAGCAAAACATACAAGCTAACATAGGCAGCATTGCCATGGACTCGACCCTAGAAACCATCATAGGGCAAGGGTTGAATGATGAAGCCTTAACTCAAGTGTCGAGCCAATTGGCACCGTCATCTTATCAATTATCACACTATCAGGCCGACATCGCTCCAGACAGTTTTTTGGATGCGCAGGGCGTGATGCAGATTAATCAAATTTCTGGTGACAATAATGTTGCCATTAACCAGTTCTCGTTGCAGTTACCAAGCGGGAATTAATAATCATCGATCGGAGGAATGGAAGATGAAAAAACTCACTCTAGTGCTAAGTATTGCAGCAATAATGAGTAGTTCTGCATATGCAAATGGAATGACAGATTCAGACAGTAGTGTTGAATTAGATAAAAAAATAGATGTATCTAAAGAGCTTAAATATAAAGGTAAAGTGACCATTGAAGGCACTATCACGGCTAATGGTTTAGGCATGGCTGTAGTTGAAAATGTACAGGAAACTAGCGCAAATTTAGTTGAAAATTATTATCACGATAATGACGCTAAAATATCTGGTAATGCGTTTGAAAACTCAAGCGGTAATATTGGTGTTAACCAAGCGGCAGGTGATTTTAATGCGCAAAGTAACTCAGCTGCATTAGCTTCTATTGATGCCGGTTTTGCTTTTGGCTCTGGTGATGCTGAAATCTTCAGTACTCAAATGGGTGGTTTTAATGGTGTGTGGAACGAAGCCTCAACTAATACATCAACCATCAATGGTGCGTCGTTCATGAATGCCTCAGGTAATATTGGTGTCAATGTTGCTGCAGGTAACAACAATATTCAGGCTAACAATATGGCCGCGTCTTCATACAATGGTCGTTTAGGTGAAGCCAGTGTGTCTAATGTGCAAAGTACTGGGCATAACGGCACGATGAATATAGGGGTTGTTCAGGATAGCGTGGAATATGTCGATGTGGATCTTGTTCTTGATGCCGGAGGAACCTATGAAGGTACGTCCGCTTTAAATGATGCCTATTATCCAGAAATTATTTTAGAAGGTGACGGAGAACATAATTCAGGAACAGGAACTGTAGTGGGTCATGTTGATTTTGATACAGAAAACCCATCTGGTGCTGAAGTGATGACCTTTGATGAAGAAGGTGATTTAGCGCTTAATGGTACCGTGAGTGGTCAATTACCTTTCTTTGTTCAAACTGTGCTTCAGAAGTCTAATAATTCTTCATTATTAGCTGGAACAGCCTTCCAGAATGCATCGGGTAACATTGGGGTTAACTTGGCCAGTGGTACGGGTAACCTTCAGTCAAATAACCTTGCTTTAACAAGCATTACGGGTCCAGCAGAGATCATTTCTGGCGAGTAAAGACCTCATGATACGTTATGAATAAGGCAGGGGGGTAACCCCCTGATTCATCTTATGCGCGACATAACTAATTTAATGATTGCACTGCTGATCATGTCCAGCTTTAGTCTCACTTATTACAGTTACTCAGCAGATATCCCATTAACGGGTGTCGTGCCGGGTATGGGAACCTATTCTAAATCTATTCAGAGTATACGTGAGCGAAAATTTGAGCATGTTATAGAGCAAAAAACCGACTTTTCATGCGGTGCCGCAAGTCTAGCTAGCTTGTTGAAATATGCCTATGACCGTCAAGATATAAATGAGCAGGAAGTGTTAATTGGCATGTTAGAGCATGCCGATCTGACATTGGTACAAGAGCAAGGATTTTCACTGCTTAATATGAAACGGTATCTGCAATCTCAAGGATTAAGGGGGCGGGGATATAAAGTCGGTGAAGCTGAAATGTTGTTGCTCAAGATACCTGCCATTGTATTACTTAATGATGGTGGCTATAGCCACTTTGTGGTTTTTCGTCGACATGATCGCGGAGAAGTCTATTTAGGCGATCCCGCATTAGGTAATAGGATCATGACAATGGATGAGTTTACCCAAAAGTGGAATGGGGTTGTATTTGTGGTTATTGGGCAAGAGTATCGACGTGATAATCCATTACTACATCCAAGAGCAAAACTAACGTTTAAGGCACTCGATCCGCTCTCACCTATGACGGATGCTGAGTTACTTGAGTTTGGTTTTTCTTATTCAGATATGCTTTAAGGAGGAAGTTATGAAACTAAGCATGATGCTATTACTGACGATTGCAGCACCTGTGATGGCCAGTTCGCCTTCATTGACGGTATTCCAACATAGCCAAGTGCTGACAGACTTTGAATTGGAATCAATGAAAGGTAAATACACTAATAATGGCCAAGATTATTACTTTGGCTTGCAGATGCAAACGCAGTTTATTCAAGATAATGGTGTCCAGCAACAAGTTGGAATGCAAATTGAGTTTTCTCAAGTCGACAATCAGCCCTCAGTGAATATTACTATCAGCGATCCCAATGCCATTAGTAGTAACAATGGGTTTCAGTTAGATGCTTTGGGTCAAACAGCAGGATTACAACAACGAATTCAAATCGCTGGGAGTAAAAACTTAGCCGTCAATGAATTAGATATGGCTCAAGGGCGATTAACCCCGCTACTGCAAGGGATTAATGTTGCCGTCGGCACAACGCTTGTGAGTAATAATGGCAACACCACGTTTTCGGCTAACGGTAATACAGTTGGCTATCAGGTCGAACTGGCTTCAGGCAGAGCCAGTCAAGGTATTAGTTATCAAAATGGCAATGGTCAGTTAGTTCAAAGCATTTTTATTGATGGACTCAGTCATGGAGTGATAAACCAGTCTACACTAAGGTATGACGGTATGCCTGTTGGACCAATTGAGTCAAATATACTTGGTAGGCAAATCAGCGATTTAACCGCACTAGGATTTTAATTCATTTTGTACAAGCCAAGGATGTATTTATGAATAAGAAATGGACCTCAGCTGTCGCAGTGATCCTGCCTGGAATATTGGCAGTACCTGCGTATGCTGCAGATACTGATCCTCAACCAGCCTTAGAAACAACCTTATCTGAACAAGATATCGCAGTACTTAAACAGAAATTGATTCAGTTGAATCAACAAATTAAATTACAGCAACAGACCATTAATCAGATGGCTCAACAGGTGCTCAAGCAAGAGGCATTAAACAGACAAGCCAGCACGAAAGATCTCGCCTCAACGACTAAGCAACCATCAACTCCATCATCTGCAACATCATCTGCAACATCGTCAGCCGAGCGACAAGATGTTCAATCAAGCCAGCAAGGCGCAATCGCCAGCAACACAACAGAACGAAAAAAAGCGCCAGACAGAGCAAGAAGTACTGATGATGTATTACAAGAAGCACATAATGTCTTCTCTCGGAAATTTACCGTAGAACCCTCATTTACCTATAGTTACTACAGCCGTAAAGATCTCATTCTTAGAGGCTTTTTAGCGCTTGATGCTATTTTTTTGGGTAACTTAAACCTAGATCGTATTCGCACTAATACAACACGATTGGATCTCACTACCCGCTATACATTAAATGAAAACTGGCAGTTTGAGCTCGGTTTGCCGTATCTGTATCGTTGGACTCAGTATGACTCAGTGGGGGAAGGCAACTCTAGTCAACGATACGAAACGGCTAAAATTAGTGGTGGTCAAATAGGGGATGTCAGTGGTGCAGTTTATTACCGCATTAATACTGAATCTGTAGATTGGCCCGATTGGGTATGGAACTTCAGAGTTCGCGCGCCAACGGGAAAAGATCCTTTTGGGATTTTGCTTGAAACATCTGATACCGGCAATTTAACCTATCCTACAGAAATGGCAACGGGTTCAGGTGTTTGGGGGGTATCGACAGGGTTTAGCTTAGCAAAAACGTTTGATCCTGCGATTGTGTTTTTTAATTTAAATTACGGTGCTAGTTTTAAAGAAAGCTTTGATGACTTATCTGGCGCACCAGGGTTAAGCCCCGGTGAAATTGATTTAGGCAATTATCTGGATTACAGCGTGGGATTGGCCTTTGCGGTTTCCGAACGAATGAGTTTGAGTATGAGCTTTAATCAGCGATTTTACAGTAAGACCAAACAAAGACCAGAAGGTGGAGAGTGGGAGAAAATCCCTCGTACTGACACCAATACTGCGAGTTTAGGTATTGGTGCTACGTTAGCCTTATCGCCCAATCTGTCTATGGTGACATCAATGGGTGCTGGACTAACAGAAGATTCACCAGACTACCAAATCAGTCTGCGATTTCCTTATCGATTTTAGTGCTGTTCAGAAAGCTTCGCGTTATAAGTTTCTCAATCGAGATAACCTTAAATGGCTTATTTGGCCATTTGAGGTTGTTATTTGAGCTAATGATTCTGGTATTGATGCGAGACCATATGCATAACAAAGACCCGATGGTGACTCGTTTGCCAGTGTATAGTTTAACTCATCATCGAATTCAGTGATTCTTGGCTGGTATATCGTTTGGTGAAAAAGTCTAAAAAAGCACTTATATTACTGGCTAATTGACGGCGACTTGAATACACCCCATACACTTTAAACGGTTCCATTGGCCATTCTTGTAAAATGGGCACCAAGCTTCCGGTTGCAAGTTCTTGCTTGCAACTAGTATTAGAAAGCATGGCAATACCATAATCATCCAACGCTAAACGTTTCACCATACTGGCGCTATTAACTCGCACTTTACGTTTAAAGGTTGCCATTATTTTACGGTTACCTTTGCCTAACGCCCAAATGGGTGCCGACAGTGTAGTGCCGAGTAAAATGCCGTTATGCTGAGTTAATTCTTGTGGTGTTGCAGGGCTGCTGAATTTTTTAATGTAACCAGGGCTTGCAACCAAAATTGGCTGGCGTTCAAATAATAACCTGGCGACAAGATCTGATGACTGTAGTGGACCATACTTAATTGCGATATCGTAACCTTCACCCACAAGCCCGACATCGTTATCGGTAAATTGAATATCGAGTTCTATATTGGGATAAAGGCGCATAAAACTAGAACATAAATGGCCGATAACATCTTGTGAAAATGATACCGGAATGGCGATACGTAACGCACCAGAAATATCATTATGGGTGTTTTCTATGGTGGCTTTGGCCGCTTCAATTTCATGACTAATAGAATCACAATGTTGAAAAAATAATGCGCCTACTTGAGTCAGACTTAAATTTCGGGTGTCTCGTTGCAGTAATCGTACCCCGAGTTGTTCTTCTAATTGAGCAACTTTACGACTAATTGTTGATTTAGGTTGTCCGATCTCTCGTGCTGCTTGAGAGAATCCTTTTGCTCTTACAACGGCTGCAAACAGCATCATACCGTTCAAATCGGGCATTCAAACCTCACTGTCTCAATTATGGAACAAAGCGTCCAAGCTAGTTTATATGGTAATTTACCCATTAACAAAGTTATATTTACGGGCTAAAAAAATTTTTCAGAGGCTATATAAGCAGAGGATCTAAGGATGACCAGCAAAAAGCAGCCCGCTAACAAGACTCAAGCACTATCGGCTGACCCACTTTTCTTACAAGCTGAACACTTGGCTAAAGACTTTTCATTATTTCCTGCTCATAACAAGCAGAGTTTATCTGAAGAAGTGAAAGGATTATTAACAGAAGATTCCATTCAATCAAACTTGAAGAGTTTGGCATCTTTAGACGTTGACGGTTATGTCAATAAAGTTATTCAACCGACTTTGGATAAAAACCGCCCAGGCGCGAAGCGTATGATCGCTGACTTAAAAGGCAAGATTATTGCCGAAAGTCATATCGGACCGTTTTACCGTGCTGAAGTGGAACTTAACTTTGGTACTCGTACTCGCCGTATCGGTTTTATTGCGCAAGAGCGCACGACCGCAAACGGTGCATGGATGCCAGAACACCATCTTGCAGCATGTAAGGCGATCCGTCACTTCGCAGAATTGTCGATGCCAATAGTATATTTAATTGATACTCCTGGTGCAGATGCTGGCGAAATTGCCAATAGCCAAAATCAAGCGCATACCATTTCTAAAGCGATTGCTGAAAGTGCTAATGTTGATGTACCGACTGTCGGTATTGTGATTGGTGCAGGCTATTCAGGTGGTGCAATTCCATTAGCTGCAGCAAACATTTTACTATCTGTACGAGATGGTATTTTTAACACCATTCAGCCACAAGGTTTACAGAGCATTGCGCGTAAGTACAACTTGTCATGGCAGGAATGTGCTAAATCGGTAGGCGTGTCACCAGAAGAGTTATATACCGCTGGGTGTATTGACGGCATTATCGATTTTACTCCATCAGATAAAGATGAGCGTCAGCATAATTTCCGTCGTGCGATTATCAGTTCTATTGAAGCCGTTGAACGTGCAGCAATGAACTTTGTGCGCGAATCTACCGATTTAAAAGAGCATTATGATCGCAGTTTACAGCGTTATTTAGCGCCGTCGGCTAATCTGCTCACACTTGAAAATAATACCCGCTTATCGGTCGCCAATAACCCAACGATGTACCACAATATTTTTGGTAGTGCATATCGTTATTTGCGTTATTTGACCTTGCGTAGCCGTATTCATTCAATCTCACAAGAACAGTATGGTCGCTTATCAAAAGTGAGCGTGCCAGAAGGTGATTTGTTAGCGCGCATTAAGCAAGAACAGGAACGCGTGTTCCAGGCGTGGTTAACCAACCCAGATAAGCTTGTTTACGATGAAGAACTGAATAAACTTTGGGGTACATTCAGCGCTAAACGTAAAGACATTTCTGCCGAACGTAACGTGATTACACGTTTTATTTTGGGTGAACCAAAAGAGAACTATAAAAAAGCACGTAAAGCATTGTTATTTAACATTGGTTGGTCGTTATATCATCGCTGGAAAAGTAACGCCGCTAACAATTTCAATGGCTTAATTAAGCATTTAGAGTCACTGCCTAAATCTACAACGCAAGCTCCATGGCCTGAGCTAAGTCAGCTTACTGTATTGGATATTGTGGTTAACGATGAATTACGTGCTGATTTTATTTGGCAGTGTCATAACGTGCTTATCTTCAATGCGCTATATGACAATGTCGTAGGCAGCTTGGCGTCAATTTCGAAAGAAGCCATGATGTCAAAAAGTTTATCTCGTGAATCAGTGGATAAATTACTCCACAAATCGATTGATAACGCATTATCGACAAGCGACAAAGCTAACGACAAGAGCAAGTTCTATAAGTGGCTTAAATACTTTATGGATCAATCGAATCGTGCTGAATTGCTTACTCGTGTAGAGCAATGGAAGAGTGTCGGTTTCCCGCAGTTAAACGATTCGCTGTTTGTAATCTTAACTTATTTCTTCGAGCGTCTATTACCAGAGTACTTTGATAGTGAAGATGAACACGATAAATACACTGGGACAATTAACCCTGTACGTATTGGTCGTCGTAAGGATTTTTGGAACCGTTTAACCATGGGTTACCAAGACTTACTGATCCAAAAAATTCTTCGCGAAGAGAAAAAACAAGGCAAGATGGGCTGGGAAAATATTATCAAACAGTTCTTTACTAAGTTTGATGAAATTGATGCCGACAAAATGTCAGCTAACATGCTTAACTTCCCTGGTTTCCGTTTATCGATTGAAGATGCTATTGATAAAAAGATCCGCCCTTGTGGTTTAATTACTGGTCTGGCTGACTTTAATAATAATGGCAGTAAGTTACGTGTTGGTGTTGCCATTTCAAATACGGCATTCCAAGCGGGTGCATTTGATATGGCCAGTGCTGAAAAATTCAGTTCGCTATTAATTGAATGTGCTAAGCGTAAATTACCGGTTATTTGTTTTATCAGCTCTGGTGGTATGCAAACTAAAGAAGGTGCAGCGGCATTGTTTTCAATGGCGGTCGTGAACGACCGTATTACGCGCTTTATTCGTGATAACGAATTACCGGTATTGATGTTTGGTTTTGGTGATTGTACTGGTGGTGCTCAAGCCAGTTTTGTAACCCATCCTTTAGTGCAGACTTACTATCTTTCTGGCACCAATATGCCGTTTGCTGGTCAAATGGTGGTACCTGCGTACTTACCATCTACAGCCACATTGTCTAACTACTTATCTAAAGTGCCAGGGGCAATGACGGGGTTAGTTCATAATCCATTTAGCGACACCTTAGACACTCAGTTGTCGGGTATTGATCCACTGATGCCATTACCGACAATTAAGATTGAAGAAGTGATTAGCAAAGCGTTGTCGACTTTAGTGCCTGAAGTGATTGAGCTAGAGGACGTTATTGTACAGGACGATCCTCGTGCATTGATGAAGCCTATCCATAAAGTACTAGTGCATGCTCGTGGTTGTACGGCAGTTAAACTGATTCGTAAAGCACACGACAACAACATTAATGTGGTGTTGGTGGCCTCAGACCCAGACATGACATCTGTTCCTGCAGATATGCTGAAAGATACTGATAAGCTTGTGTGTATTGGTGGTAATACTTCAGATGAAAGTTATCTCAATGCTTACTCAGTATTGAAAGTCGCTGAGTATGAAAACGTCGATGCGTTGCACCCAGGTATTGGTTTCTTGTCAGAAAGCCCACAGTTTGCGGCATTATGTGTTAACAATGGGGTCAACTTTGTTGGTCCTAGCGTGCATTCAATGACCACTATGGGTAACAAATCTAATGCTATCCATACTTCTCAAAAGCAAAATGTGCCGGTTGTTCCTGGTAGTCATGGTATTTTGACAAACGCAGAACAAGCCGTGAACGTAGCGTCTGAAATTGGTTACCCGGTATTGCTTAAAGCGGTGCAAGGTGGTGGTGGTAAAGGTATTCAGGTTGTTAAACGCCCTGAGGACATGATTGGTTTCTTCCAGAAAACTGCGACAGAAGCCGCCGCTGCGTTTGGTAATGGCGATTTGTATTTAGAGAAATACGTTACCTCATTGCGTCATATTGAAGTGCAGTTACTGCGTGATAAATTTGGTAATACCAAAGTATTGGGTATTCGCGACTGTTCAGTGCAACGTAATAACCAGAAAGTGATTGAAGAGTCTGGTTCGACTATGTTGCCTGAAGAGCTCAAACAGCGCGTGATGGAATACACTCGTGCGTTAGGTGAAGCGACCGATTACATGGGCGCAGGTACCGTTGAGTTTATTTATAACTTAGATGCTAACGAAGTGTACTTCATGGAGATGAACACACGTCTTCAAGTAGAGCATCCTGTGACTGAAGCGACATCGGGTATTGATATTGTTAGCGCGCAGTTTGATATTGCTGCGGGTCGTTCAATTGAAAATCTACAGCCAATAGACCAAGGTTACGCCATGGAAGTGCGTGTGACGGCGGAAAAAGCGGCGCTTGATAGCCACGGTATTCTTCAGCTTATTCCTAATCCTGGTAAAATCACTGAATGTGTATTGCCTCAGCGTGACGATGTAGAAATTATTTCGATTGCAGCAGCGGGTAAGGAAGTATCGCCATACTATGACAGCTTGATCGCACAGATCATTATACGAGGTACTGACCGTGCCGACGTTGTGTCTAAAATGTATGCCTACTTAGATAGCGTAGTGATTAAAGGTATTGCGACTAACATTCCATTGTTGAAGCTTATCCTTAAAGATCCAACCTTCAACGAAGGGGTGTATGACACAAACTACTTGCCTCGCTTAATGGCTGAGCTAGACATTCCAGCACTGATTGCTGAAATGGAAGCGGCAGCAGAAGCGATTGAGGTTGATACTGAATCATTACGTGTTGGCGAAAGTAACGAGTTGAAAGTACTGGCTCAAGGCGCAGGCATTTTCTATACCTCTCCAGCACCAGGTGAAGCAGACTTTGTTAAAGAAGGTGACATTGTCACGGTTGAACAAACATTGGCATTGATGGAAGCAATGAAGATGTTCTCTCAACTAACGTTAGCGGGCTTTAATCGTCAAACAGGTGTGTTATATCCTGAAGACCAAAAGTATCGTATTGAACGTATTCTTAATAGCAATGGACAGCAAGTTTCACAAGGCGACTTACTGTTTGTGATTTTGCCAATCGAAGCGTAATACCTACGATTGATTGTTGAATAAAATACCCGCTATTTAGCGGGTATTTTTTTGTCATACTTTCGTATGTTGTAATACACTTAAGAGTATATACACTTTTGGTTCAACTAATTTGTTGGACCATATTGTTGGAGCATACTATTTTGAAAAATGATGCGAACATTGAGTCGACTTGAGTTCACTAGCGTATTATTGATTACGCTGTTGATATTCATTAATTTGATTAACGCTAAGCATGCCAGTGCTTCGGTGGTTGAGAGTCAGTCTGCCATCAATTCAAAAAACCGTAATATCATCCGTTATTGTGTTGATCCAGATTGGTTACCTTATGAAGCCATTGTCGATGGCCGTCATACTGGTATTTCATCTGATTATTTAGCATTATTAACCGACTATACCGATTTGACTTTTGTGTTAGTGCCCACCTCGTCTTGGCGACAGAGTTTAGAATTACTCAAACAAGGTACATGCGAGTTAACCCCCATTTTAAATCAAACCCCCAAACGCGACGCCTATCTCTCTTTTAGCGATATTTTTTTTAAATCTCCAAACGTCTTGGTGTCATTAAAATCCCAACCTTTTTTACAAGGCTTTGAAAACATCGGTGATCGCTTATTGGCTATACCCAAAGATTATCGTCTAGTGGAATATATCCAACAATTTTACCCGACTATCAATACCGTGTTGACTGATAATGAGCGACAAGGATTGGAAAAGGTGGCTAACGGTGACGCGGATGTCTTCGTAGGGTCGATGTTTTCTGTTAACGCGTATATTCAACAACACGGGTTAACCTCGCTAAAAATAGCGGGTTGGGGTGGTCCTGAAGATGAGTTGCGTATTGGCGTTACTCATGCAAAGCAAGGTTTGCTGCCACAGATTAATGCTGGATTGGCAAAAATCACTAAGGCAGACCATATTTCAATTTATAAAAAATGGCATAATATTACTGTTATTGAAGACATTGATTACAGCCTAGTGATCCAAGTGGTGACTGCTCTAGGAATGTTTATCTTATTTCTGCTTTACCGAACAATGTGTGTGAGCAAGTACAACCTTCATTTAGAAACCAACAACAAGCAGTTGCAAAAATTACAGTTAGAGCTGGAGAAGAAAAATTGCGACCTCGATTTTTTGGCTCAACATGATCCGCTGACAAAATTGTATAACCGCCAATATTTTAATCAAACCTTTTTAGATGATGCAAGGCAGCCGCTGAAAAAAATGGGTCAGAACAACAAGATGAGTTTGATCATCATGGATATTGATTTATTTAAAGCAATAAATGACCTGCATGGACATGCAATTGGAGACAAAATATTAGTTCAAGTCGCACAAGTATTACAAGCATCAGTAAGGGAGCTTGACGTTGTAGCCCGGTGGGGCGGTGAAGAGTTTGTGGTGGTTTGTCAGCATGTACAGTTACACGATGCCACTGAGCTTTGCCAACGAATTACTGATGAACTTAGTCATTTTCATTTTTATCACAATATTAACGTGACCTGTAGTTTCGGGATTGCCTTATTGGGCGAGAATGAACCTATACAAGCTTGCTTTGAACGAGCCGATGCCGCGTTATACAAAGCTAAGCAGTCTGGGCGTAATCAATATTGTAGTGCGTAGATAAAAACCACATCTTGCTGGATGTTTGTGCCATTAGGAAAAATCGATCTTTATGTGAATAAATGCATATTTGTTGTGGTGTGATGTTGTTTCGCGACATTATGTGGCTCTAAAAATGCCGATTTAGGTATTTCATCTAAAATTTAACATTTTTCGGTCAAATTACCCCTAAGACTAAAAAATAATCTACTATATTTTAGTTAATTGTTTTATATGCAATTTATAGCATTAATTGAGCTTTTTTATGCTAAAAACAAATAAATATTGCAACAGCTATTTGCGCCCAGCAAGGTTCCAATTTACAATATGCGCCTTAATAACCTGATGTGCGGTGTGTCGGTTCTTTTTCGCATGCTCCGTCTACTTCTTAAACTAATCATTAAAGTTGAATCATGACCGAATTATCCAAATACAGAAACATTGGTATCTTCGCTCACGTTGACGCGGGTAAAACCACGACCACCGAGCGTATCCTTAAGCTAACCGGTAAGATCCATAAGATCGGTGAAGTACATGATGGTGAATCAACCACAGACTTCATGGAACAGGAAGCTGAGCGCGGTATTACCATTCAGTCGGCAGCGGTAAGCTGTTTCTGGAAAGATCACCGTTTTAACGTTATTGACACTCCTGGCCACGTTGACTTTACAGTTGAAGTTTATCGTTCGCTAAAAGTGCTTGACGGCGGTATCGGTGTATTCTGTGGTTCAGGCGGCGTTGAGCCTCAGTCAGAAACAAACTGGCGTTATGCTAACGATTCTGAAGTTGCGCGTATCATCTTCGTAAACAAGTTAGACCGTATGGGTGCTGACTTCTTACGTGTTGTTAAGCAAACTAAAGACGTATTAGCGGCTAACCCATTGGTTATGGTTTTACCAATCGGTATCGAAGACGAATTCTGTGGTGTTGTTGACCTACTAACTCGTGAAGCTCACATTTGGGATGATACTGGTTTACCAGAAAACTTCGAAATTAAGCCTGTACCAGCTGACATGGTTGACATCGTTGAAGAATACCGTGAATTGCTGATCGAAACTGCTCTTGAGCAAGACGATGCTTTATTAGAAGCTTACATGGAAGGTGTTCAGCCATCTATTGAAGACGTTAAGCGTTGTATCCGTGCGGGTACTCGTACAATGGCTGTGTTCCCAACATACTGTGGTTCAGCATTCAAAAACAAAGGTATGCAGTTATTGCTAGATGCCGTTGTTGATTATTTACCTGATCCAGTTGAAGTTGATCCACAACCTCTAACTGACGAAGAAGGTAACGAAAATGGCGAATTCGCAATCGTTGATGTTGATGCACCTTTTAAAGCATTAGCGTTCAAGATTATGGATGACCGTTTTGGTGCGTTAACTTTCGTACGTATCTACTCTGGCCGTTTGAAGAAGGGTGACACCATCCTTAACTCATTCACTGGCAAAACAGAACGTATTGGCCGTATGGTTGAGATGCAAGCTAACGAACGTAACGAACTTGAATCAGCACAAGCTGGTGACATTATCGCTATCGTTGGTATGAAGAACGTGCAAACTGGTCACACTTTATGTGATCCTAAGCACCCTTGTACACTAGAAGCCATGGTATTCCCTGAGCCAGTTATCTCTATCTCTGTAACGCCAAAAGATAAAGGCGGTTCTGAGAAAATGGGTATCGCTATCGGTAAAATGATTGCAGAAGATCCATCTTTCCGTGTAGAGACTGACATTGATTCTGGTGAAACCATCCTTAAAGGTATGGGTGAACTTCACTTAGACATTAAGGTTGATATTCTTAAGCGTACTTACGGCGTTGACCTAATTGTAGGCGAGCCTCAAGTTGCTTACCGTGAAACTATCACTAAAGAAATTGAAGATAGCTACACGCACAAGAAACAGTCTGGTGGTTCTGGTCAGTTTGGTAAAATTGACTACACTATTCGCCCTGGCGAGCAAAACACTGGTTTCACTTTCACTTCTAAAGTGGTTGGTGGTAACGTACCTAAAGAATTCTGGCCTGCTGTTGAGAAAGGTTTCAAGAGCATGATGAACACAGGTACTATCGCAGGTTTCCCTGTGTTAGACGTTGAACTTGTGCTTCAAGACGGTGCTTTCCACGCAGTTGACTCGTCAGCTATCGCGTTCGAAATCGCTGCTAAAGGTGCTTTCCGTCAATCTATGCCTAAAGCCGGTGCGCAACTTCTTGAGCCTATCATGAACGTTGACGTATTCAGCCCAGATGACAACGTTGGTGACGTAATTGGTGACCTTAACCGTCGTCGCGGTATGATCAAAGATCAAAACGCTGGTGTTACAGGTGTTCGTATTAAAGCTGACGTACCGTTATCAGAAATGTTCGGTTATATCGGTTCACTACGTACAATGACTTCAGGCCGTGGTCAATTCTCTATGGAATTTGCTCATTACAGCCCTTGTCCAAACAGCGTTTCTGAGAAAGTTGTTGCTCAAGTTAAAGAACGTAAGGCTGCTGAAGCTAAGAAGTAATTCTAGTTTCGACTTGCCCATAAAAACCGTTGCCTAGGCAGTAATGCTATTCGGATAAGCATTACTGTTTATATTTAAGTGGATAACGGCTAGGTATATAGAGCACTGAGCGTGGAT
>NZ_JBEOPN010000013.1:0-118399 GCF_040310085.1 Shewanella sp. S1-58-MNA-CIBAN-0166
GATTAAATCCTTCTTGGTCGAAAGATCTGATCGTAAAGAGGGCGTTTAGTTCAATTCTTATCCCGAGTTCAGGTTAAGTTAGTATTCACAAAAGGCCCTTAGTGGGCCTTTTTTATTGCCTGTAATATTTGATTACGAGTAACTGACACTCTGATGGTAAATGAAATAAATCGATTTATAACAAGCAAAATATTATGTCTAAACTAGTCGCTGAACAGCCACAAAGCACGCTTTCAACTATCAACTCACGCGTGTGGTAACCTTGATTGTAATTGGTGACGCCAGGCAGAAACCAATGGCTTGTCTGGCATTAATAGAACATGGATTTTAGACTCAAATTGATGTGCAGATAGGTCGCAGTAAGTAGCAAGTTATCAGTAAACAGGCTGAAAATTGAAAGCAAACAACAAATAAATATAAGGCGAATGTAATCCGTCATTGCTAATCAACCTAATGGGTAAATTATCGACATAAAAAATGCCGATAATTACTTATCGGCATTTCTAATTACATTGACTGACTCAACGATGACACATCGCCAGGATTAGCCACCAACTCGGTCTTTAATCGCGGCAGTAATCGGGCTACCGTCATGACCATTAGCAGCTGCCCAATCTAGAATGGTTTTGCCATCAGCCTCAGGAATAGCTAAATCACTTGAAGGTAGACGCTTTGCGATAAACTCACCGACATCATTAGCATTTGAATTGTAGGCAGTACGCAATAAACTGCTGCCATCACAAGAAATGCCTGAATAAACATTACGTAATTTAACACGACTTTCTTTCATCTTCTTACGTAAACGGCTTTTGTCGTCTGATTTCACATAATCACAAATATTTGCAACTAATTGATCTGTATCGGCGATAGCAGGGGCTGACACAAAAGATGCTGCAATCAGGGCTGCAATAGCTACAGGCAATAGACGCATCTGACACTCCTTTATATTTTATAGTTATATAACTATGTATAGAGATCATGATTTAGATCACTTTTACATATTAATTTCAGGGGTAAACCCGACTAATTTAACACTTTTTAACTAAAGTGTTAAAGCTATATTGCAATCCTTTGTCGTTTGTTGCAGTTACTGAGTTCTGTAAATCCCAAGAACCATCATCCCAGGCAGGAAATACCGTGTCACCCTCTACATCGACATCAATTAACGTTAGATATAATACGTCAGCTTGAGGCAATAGTTGTTGATAAAGTTGACCACCACCAATCACCACCATTTCTTCACAATCACCCGCTGCAGTGATAGCTTCATCGAAACTTTTTACACAGGTAACACCTTCAATACTCAACTGACTATTACGGCTAATCACTATATTGTGGCGCCCGGGCAATGGTCGACCAATTGACTCATAGGTTTTGCGCCCCATAACAACAGGTTTTGACAAGGTCATCGCTTTAAAGTGGCGTAAATCTTCAGGTAAATGCCAAGGCATTTTATTGTCTTTACCTATAACTCTATTGTTGGCCATTGCGGCAATCATTGCGATACGCATTGAAGCAAAATCCTTATGGTTAAATAATTGGTCTGTTACGGTAGTAAAGCAAACTTGGTAACGCTAACCCTACCGCCAGCGCACCTAAGATAAATACTGTTTTTAAACCGTTGACGATGACCTGAGCTGTGAGTTCGGGACTAACCTGACTCTGTGCTGTGAGTTGAATTAATGCAATGACAGTATTGAATGCATACGTTCCTGGTACCATTGGAATAATGGCAGCAACAGCGTACATCAATGGTGGAGCAAGGTGACGTTTGGCAAACTGAATAGTAATCAAGCCAACAATAGCTGCGGCGATAAATGTCGCCCATTCAATTGGCATTGAAAAATGTAATAAGAAAGTTCTTGAGCTGTGGCCAATAGCACCTGCGATGGCACAATAAATTAAATAGCGTTTAGGGACATTAAACACCATCGCAAAACCGACCGCAGGTATCGCCGAAAAAAAGGCATCATGCAGCAATAAACTTAGAAAGGATAACATTAAAATATCCCTCCCATTTGCATCGCAATGGTAATACCAATAACCGATGCTAAAGTTAATAGGGTTGCATGACCCCAGCGGGAAATACCCACATTCATGTGACCTTTGACCATATCCGAAATTGCATTAATCAACGGAAACCCTGGTACTAGCATCAACACGCTGGCCGCCATTGCTGCTTGAGGTGTTTCGGAGATAGATCCAAGATAGCCGATTTGAGCTATAGCCGTGATCACAAATGCAGTCAGTGAGAAGTTAACCAATAAATTGAAATGTCGAGATGCCAGAAAAAGGCGTACTATCATTCCAACCGCTGAGGCAAAAAATGTGATCAAGCATGCCATCATGTCGCCATCAAATAAATGACAGAAACTTGCGCACGACAAACCTATCATAGGAACTACGGCAATTGCGGGGTATGTTTTAGGAGAAATATGAGCGAGGCGTCTACGAACTTCATTGGCACCATAAATACCTTTTTCGGCTAGTATGCAAATTCGTTGAAGCTCACAAATCACCATCATATTAATGCCATGAGCACGAATACGACGGGTTGTGGTAATGCATCTACCGTGTACCAAGCTAGTTAATACTAATGCATTGGATGATATTGATAATTCAATGCTAGCAATACCGAGTGCTTTACCAAGGCGCTGACTAATCTCTTCAACGAGATCAGACTCAGCACCATATGCCAGTAGTAGCTGCGCACAGCGTACTACAAGGCGGGTAATTTCATTTTGGCTATCTTCGTACACGACGTCCTCAAATGAGCTCTTTAACGTTGATAGATGACTTCTACATCATAGTCATCATCATCAAAATCTTCGTCAAAGTCATCATCATAATTTTCATTAGCGTTTTCATCTTCAGCGCTATGGTAATTATCCCATTTAAACTCAACGTCAGCATCAGCGGTAATTTCTTCCACAATAGCCGGTAAACTTCTAATGTAGTCAAGCATCTTAATGCTTAGCTCTTCAGTACCAGTTCGATTGTAAGCTGACATAGTATAAACATCACCCTGCCAATCTAACTCTTTGACAATACGATCGATTTTAGCTTGTATCTCTTCATCTAGCAGTAAATCAGTTTTATTAAACACTAACCAACGCGGTTTTGCCGCTAGTTTTGGAGAGTATTTTTCAAGTTCACCGACAATTGCACGAGCAGAATAAACTGGGTCTACGCCATCAATAGGTTCGATGTCGATAATGTGTAACAACATACGGCAACGTTCAAGATGCTTTAAGAAACGAATACCTAAGCCGGCACCTTCAGCAGCACCTTCAATTAGACCTGGGATATCGGCAATAACAAAGCTTTGACCTGGACGCGGATTAACCACACCAAGGTTTGGCACTAAAGTCGTAAACGGATAATCCGCAACTTTAGGCGTCGCACGTGATACAGAGCGGATAAAGGTTGATTTACCTGCGTTTGGCATCCCTAGTAAACCCACATCAGCAAGTAACAATAACTCAAGTTTAATTGAGCGTACTTCACCAGGGGTACCTAATGTCTTTTGGCGCGGAGCACGGTTAGTACTACTTTTAAAACGGGTGTTACCTAAACCGTGGAAACCACCTTTAGCAACAAGCAGCTTTTGTCCATTTACAGTAAGATCGCCAAGTGACTCTTCTGTTTCTTGATCGATAGCACGAGTACCTACTGGTACTTGCAGAACCAAATCACTACCACCATGTCCGGTACAATCACGGCCACGACCATTGGTGCCACGTTCAGCCATATGAAAACGAGTAAAACGATAATCAATCAGCGTGTTCAAGTTTTCGTTAGCTTGCAGATATACACTGCCGCCATCGCCACCGTCACCACCATCTGGACCACCATCTGGAACATATTTTTCGCGTCTAAAACTCACGCAACCGCTTCCGCCGTCACCTGCTTCTACGCGAATATTCGCTTCATCAACAAACTTCATACTGACTCCTGACGCCACTTAATCTGTAATTATAATCCCAAATCACTGGAATTTGCAGGAAAGCGCTGAAGATAGCATTCATCACGATATCGCCTACTGCATATAAACAAAATCATTAAACTATCAATAACAGTTTAATGATATAAAAAACACAAAAGCCCCACCATAGGCAGGGCTTTCGAGATCTAGCTTAGAAAGAATTAAGCTTCGATGCTAATAAACTTACGGTTATTAGGACCTTTAACTTGAAACTTTACTTTACCGTCTGTTAATGCAAACAAAGTATGGTCACGACCAATACCTACGTTTACACCAGCGTGGAACTTAGTACCACGTTGACGAACGATAATGTTACCAGCTAGAACTGATTCACCACCAAAACGCTTAACACCAAGACGTTTACTTTCCGAATCGCGGCCGTTACGAGTACTACCGCCAGCTTTTTTATGTGCCATGAGTTAGACTCCTAAATTATGCGCTAATCGCAGTGATTTTAACTTCGGTGAACCACTGACGGTGGCCCATCTTCTTATCGTGATGCTTACGACGACGGAACTTGATAATAGTTACCTTTTCGCCGCGACCGTGGCCAACTACTTCAGCTACGACTTTACCGCCAGCAACTAAAGGAGCTCCAACGTGTACTGTTTCACCATCAGCGATCAACAAAACTTGATCGAATTCTATGGTTTCACCAGTAGCAACTTCTAATTTTTCTAAACGAACTGTATGACCTTCAGCAACACGGTGTTGCTTTCCGCCACTTTGAAAAACAGCATACATGGCTATTTTACTCCAAATGACTAACACACTAACTCATATTATTGACGAGACTAGGTGCTAAAAAACTTTTAATGACAATGGGCGCGGATTCTACGCGAAGAATTATCATCAGGCAAGTCTTAATTCACTATCAAATAAAAAAGACCTCATCACTGCACACTATTCATTAATAGCTAATGTGCCTTCTTTAAAATTTAGTTAACATGGCCATGTTAATTTATACCTAAGTTTTATAATTAAATTGGTCAGAATCCTACTAACTATCGTAAAATCAGGATTCTGTATGTTCAATTGTGGAAATACATACTTTGAAAAATAGCACTGATATCCTGTAAGATATGCGCTCTAATTCGATATGACTAATTAAGGGTGCAAGCCTGTCGCCCAACAACCAGAGACTATTATGGATTTAAACGCCATTCGTCAACTGGCTGACACTGATATGCAAGCAGTCAATCAGCTGATATACAAACAACTTGAATCTGATGTAGCCCTAATTAATCAATTAGGCTTTTACATTATCAATGGCGGTGGTAAGCGTTTACGTCCGTTATTATCAGTATTAGCCGCACGAACCGTTGACTACCAAGGTGAACATCACCTTAAACTCGCGGCGATCATCGAGTTTATCCATACTGCGTCTTTGTTACATGATGATGTTGTTGATGAGTCGACATTGCGTCGCGGCCGTGAAACCGCCAATGCCTTATTTGGTAATAGTGCTAGCGTACTAGTAGGTGACTTTTTATATACTCGTTCATTTCAAATGATGACCGAGCTCGATAACATGAAAGTACTGCAAGTCCTTGCCCATACCACTAACGTACTTGCCGAAGGTGAAGTTTTACAGTTGATGAACTGTAATGACCCTGATACCACCGAAGCAAACTACATGCGGGTGATCTACTGTAAAACCGCAAAATTGTTTGAAGCGGCAACTCAGTTAGCCGGTGTTTTAGCCAATGTGAGCGCTGAGCAAGAACAAGCATTAGCTGATTACGGTAAATACCTCGGCACAGCTTTTCAATTAACGGATGATTTACTGGATTACACTGCTAACGCTGACGAACTAGGTAAAAACATCGGTGATGACCTTGCTGAAGGCAAACCAACATTACCGCTAATCTATGCCATGGAAAACGGATCTGACACGGCTAAAAAACTCATTCGAGATGCAATTGAGCAAAGTGATGGCACCAAAGCAATTGATGAAATTTTGGTGGCGTTAGAGGAGTCTGGCGCATTAGTTTATACTCAGGATAAAGCTCAAGCAGAAGCACAGAAGGCCATAGATGCACTCAGTGTTTTTCCTGACAGTAACTACAAGCAAGCACTCATTTCGTTAGCTCATTTGTCAGTTAATCGCAGCAGTTAATAGTAATTAATAGTAGTTAGTAACAATTAGTTAGTAACTACCACAATCAATCATGAATTCATTTTTTGATGTTGATGCATAAAAAGGTGTGAATACTCAATTCACACCTTTTTTTATGATCAAACTTGCCAATTTATGGCTGAATTGCCTTGTTCAATTAATAATTGATTAATGCTTGAAAAATGACCGCAACCAAAAAAGCCTCGGTAAGCAGATAATGGCGATGGATGTGGGCCGTTGAATACATGATGATGCGCAGCCGTGATCAGATGACCTTTCTTGATAGCATGATTACCCCAACACACAAATATAATCGGCGAAGATTGTTGGTTTAATCGCTGCAATACATTATTAGTAAATGTCTCCCAACCAGATTTAGCATGTGAATGAGCCAACCCCTGCTCTACCGTTAATACCGTATTCAATAATAAAACGCCTTGCTTAGCCCAAGAGGTTAAATTGCCATGTTCGGGAGTCACAAAGCCTTCAATATCATTGGTTAACTCTTTATAGATATTCGCTAGTGATGGTGGCGGTTTAATGCCATTTTTAACCGAAAAAGAAAGCCCATGAGCTTGATTAGGTCCATGGTAAGGGTCTTGCCCCAGTATCACGACTTTAACCTCTGACAGCGGTGTTAAATCAAAAGCCGCGAATACTTCATCATCAGGCGGATAAACAGTTTTATTATCGGCTCTTTGTGAGGCTATAAAGTGTTGCAAATGTTGATAATATGCCTGCGATTGTTGTTGCTCAAACAGCTCTTGCCAATGGGAAGTCATTCGATGTATTCCTTAAATGAAAACGACAAATTTGTGAACTGCTTAGTCTTTGGTTTACTATTAACAGATTAATCACCCTTATGAATAATATGATGCCATTACATAATAACAAAAGCACTGCTAATAACGGTTTTACCCTTATTGAACTTGTCGTTGTTATTATCATACTTGGGATCATCGCAATTATCGCTTTGCCTAAGTTCATCGATTTAGGCCAAGACGCTAAAATAGCCAGTGTAAAAGCAACTGGCGGGGCATTTTCTTCAGCAATAACCTTGGCTCATTTAAAATGGGCCGCGATGGGGTATTCAGGCCCAGCAGATAATTTAGCAATTTTCAGTCAAGCTGGAACCGATGGCGAACTGGATATGAACCAATGGGGCTATCCTGCGCAAAATTATCCACCTTACGAAGCCTCTCCAAGACTGAATAATGTTAATGACTGCCTTTCCGTCTGGCCGACTCTGTTGATGGATGGTCCAAGCGTTTCTATCAGTACCGATAAAGGTTCATCTGATTACCAAGCCGAATATATCAATCCAGATCAATGCCGATATAACTACAACTTGCTATCACTTATGTCGATATATTATGACTCACGTAACGGCCAAGTCTTGGTAGATTCAGATCCCAATAGCTAATTTTTTACCTGATATTTTCCAATAAAGACGTTACACTCAATGGAAAATTAACTCACAAAAAAGTGGATCTGATGTCTGAAGCCAAAACAGAATTAACAATGTATCAAATAGCTGACCAATTTATTGCCCTAGCCAATCAACTAAGCCAACAAGAAAATGATATTGGTAAAGTGGGTACGGCAATGAGATTTGCTTCAGCACGCTTTAATGCGTTCGAAGCCTCAATTAAATCAGCTGATCTTGCCGCTGAAAAAGATCATGCATTAGCTTGGTTTTCTGATGAATTTAAAGCCATGTTAAAAGAAAACTTAGAAGATCATATTGCTAATCCTCCTGTAGCAGCACCGCAACAAGAGCAGAAAAGCGATGATAGCGTACAAATGTTCAAAGGTGCCTAGCATTCGCTAACAACGTCACTGATAATTAGCCGTTAATCAATAATCCCTACCGCACATCTGGTGGGGATTACTTTTTAAAATAAAGCACATTTAACACTCCCCGCTCACCGCATACTATTGTCGCTGTTCGCTTTAACAAATAAACCTATGCATAACCAACATAATTAATCACTGTTAACCGAGTAGATGCCAGTACTATAACAACGTGTAAATAACCCTAATAGAAAGCAAAATCAATACAATACCTGAGAGCCTATCAATCAGTTTTGCCTTTTCTCGTAACTTAGGTAATACAGCAGAATGTGATAACACGAATGCAATAACGGTATACCACAAGCCATCAATAATTAGCGGGGTAAATACAATCAATGCTTGGCCAGTGGTCGTTTGTGCTGCCAAGACAAACTGACTAAATAAGGCTAGAAAAAATAATAATATTTTAGGGTTAAGCAGTGAAATAGCGAGTCCATCACGAGCTGCAATCCATAAACTAGTGGCTTCCCCAGCGGCTAATTTTTGCTGCATCCCGCCTTTGGAACCAAGAGCTTGAATACCCATCCAAGCTAAGTAAATTGCTCCGATTATCGCAATGGCATTAAACATTAATGGTGATGCTTTTAATATTGCAGCCAAACCCAATAGAGTCACCAGCGCATACACACCGATACCAATTGAATGCGCCCAAGCACATACTATGCCGTGTAATCTTCCACCACTGAGTGTATGCCTCACTACCATGGCTAAACTCGGGCCTGGAGACATGGCACCCAAACAGCATATCGCTAATAATCCCAGCCAAGCACTTAACGTCATAACACTCCTTTATTTGCAACTATCCAGTTATTAATATTTTGCAAAAATACATTTTAACAACCAGTTAAGTATGCGTTGTTAATGTATCGTCACTTATATGGATGAGTATAATAACGTATTTACAGAGGAAACCTATGACGACATTAATGCTGATATTACTCTTGGTTATTTTTATTGCCGTAGTAATATTGATTTGGGCTAAAATAAAAGGAAAATCGATTCCGACCTTAGTGATAGTCATGCTCATTTTGATGGGGATCT
Organism: Shewanella sp. S1-58-MNA-CIBAN-0166; assembly: GCF_040310085.1. Taxonomy (NCBI): domain Bacteria; kingdom Pseudomonadati; phylum Pseudomonadota; class Gammaproteobacteria; order Alteromonadales; family Shewanellaceae; genus Shewanella; species Shewanella sp. S1-58-MNA-CIBAN-0166. The sequence continues at coordinate 9,000 of NZ_JBEOPN010000013.1, forward strand.
GTTTTGCGGGGATCATTGCATTTGTTAATAAAGGTGAAAACTATCAAGCATATCAAACATTGAATTGGCAACCACTTGAACCTGAAAAAATTGCCGCCTATGTTAAACAAGGTAATATTGTGTTTGTTGATATTACAGCCGACTGGTGTGTTCCCTGCCAAACAAATAAAGCCAACGTACTTCATCGCGAACAAGTCGTAAATAAATTAAACCAGCCACACATTATTCTCATGCAAGGTAATTGGACTCAAGCCGATACCGTCATTGAACAGTATATGGGGCAACAGGCAGTTGCTGGTACGCCGTTTAATAAAATCTATGCCCCGTCTTACCCAGAAGGCATTGAGTTGCCCAAAGCGCTGATTATCGACGATGTGTATCGAGCATTAGCTTTAGTCGTCAAGTAAGATACTTAATCTTCAAAACAGAATATGTAATCTTCAAGCAAAAAGCCTAGAAAACTTTCACAATAAAAAAGACTGCCGAAGCAGTCTTTTTAGTTATTGATTTAGTTATTGAATGTCGCTAACGCTTAGAAGCGGTAATTAACACGGCCGTAGTAGAAACCACCGTTGTAATCAAATGGACCACTTTCGTAGTACACCGCACCTAATTCACCCAGAGTGCCATCTTTTAGCTTCTGCGCTTCTTGATCGAAGATATTGTTTGCGCCAACTGATACCGTTAAGTTATCAAGTACCGCATAGCTCACTTCAAGATCGATAGTCACAGCAGCATCTGCCACCTCAGAACCCCAATCAGAAGTATCATCAGCGTGTGTAGCGTAGTACTCACCAAACATATTACCACGAACTGACATGCTTAAATCATCCCAGCTTTGGCCCCAAGTAAGGGTTGCACGGTGTGCAGGAATACCATCTTCTAAACGACGAACTTTACCTGCATCAGTTGTTTCAGGGTCATATTTATCAACACTGGTATCAGTCCAACCGTAGGCTAAACTGAATTTCGCATCACCTGATAACATTTCTGTAGTATAAGACGCTACAACATCAACACCTTGAGTCGTTGTATCAAAATCATTAGTGTAGAAGGTTACCGCAGAAATCAACTCAGGGAACTCAACACCAGCGGCACGTAATGCATCGTAGTCACTAGCTTCAACCGAAATTTGGCTAGATTGTGCAATACGACCAGTTACTTCAATGTTGTAGTAATCAACAGTTAGGAACAAGTTATCATATTGGTATACAAAACCTGCTGCATAGCTAACAGACTCTTCAGGATTAAGTACTTCACCACCATAGAAAGCCGCTAATGGATTTGTTGGTGGAGCAATGAAGGTTTGAATCAAGTCACCGTTAACAATCGATGTTTGAGTGTTAACTACGTTTTCTTGACCAACGGTTGGCGCACGGAAACCAGTACTGTGCGATGCACGGAATGATAATTCATCGGTTGCAACATACTGCGCTGTTAACTTGTAGTTTAATGTGTCACCAAAAGTAGAGAAATTTTCATAACGAAGTGCAAAGCCTAATAATAAGTCTTCGGTTAAATACGCTTCAATATCGGTATAAACACCAATGTTGCTTCGGTCATTTTTACCGGCTGATTCTGGACCAAAACCTTTAAAGCCGTGTGAGCCAATGTTGAAGCCTTGATCAGCATAAGGACCTGCAATCCATGAAGCTTCATCACCTTGACCAATCTCAAATGACTCTTCACGCCATTCAAAACCAGTAGCAAAGCTAATGTCTTCTAAGCTACCAATAGTAACGAATCGACTAAAATCAGCATTAAAAGTTGTTTCTACTTGCTCGTATGAACCAGTATCAAAGTCAGTTGGTGTATCTAAACCCATTGATGGGTTTAATGAGTTCTTTAAACCAAAGCTGGCTTTGTTACTGCCCGTACCTGCGCTCACATCATACATCCACTCGCCAGACTCGCCTTTTACACCAGCGAAGAAAGACATATCTTCAATTTTACCGGTGAACTGAGGTGTATACCCGCCTGGACGAACTTGGTTCATAGAGAAACAGTTAGGATCGGCAACCATTGCTTGATAAGCGTCAGTACCCAACACGTTTCCGTCTTGATCTGGAATGCCATCACCATCGATATCTATTTTAGGAATAGGGACATTCATGTTGTTACATGTTGCTACCCCATCGGTAGCCAAACCAACATCCCCGACTAATAAACTTTCGCCGCCATCTACAGAATAAACGTTACCGCGGTTATGCGGGTTACGATAATAGAAACCACCAGTTGCTTCACGTGATGACACGTTACCGAACGCATACAAATGGGTATTGTCGTTAATATCAAAACCGGAGTTTACGAATACAGTAAAATCATCATTGATCTCAGGGTTACCCCAAGTTTGTGCTGGATTAAGAATTGAGGTATTACCCGCATCAGCGATAGCTGCTGCATCTGGACGCTGTACACTGCGGCTAGTCGCATCTGCCGTTTTATATTGTGCACTGATGTTAACAAAGCCATCATCAGTCAAAGGTAAACCAATGTTACCGTCAATTGTGGTTGCTGCGCCGTCACCTTCGTAGTATTCACCTTGGCTGACAGTGATAGAACCACCTTCAGAAGCATCTTTTAATACGAAGTTCATTACACCAGCAATCGCATCCGAACCATACTGAGCAGCAGCTCCGTCACGTAATACTTCAACTTGCTTTAATGCCACACCAGGAATAACAGATATATCTGGACCTTGTGCACCATCGTTAATGCCACCACCTTGGAAAGCAATAACTGACGCACGATGACGGCGTTTGCCGTTAACCAAAATAAGCGTACTGTCAGACGGTAAACCACGTAAGTTAACCGGACGAACTAGCGTTGCAGCATCACTAATAGGTTGTGCTCGAGAGTTAAAAGAAGGCACTGATGTTACTAACATGTCGATCATGTCAGTCGAACCGTTTTTCTTTAAATCATCACTGCTGATGATATCAATTGGAACTGGTGAGTCACCAATTGAACGAGGTGCCGCACGAGAACCCACGACTGCGATTTTTTCAACGTTTTCTTTCTTTGCAACTTCTTCATCGGCTGCGAATGCTTGAGTGCTAACTACAGATCCGGCAAGTGCAAATGAAATGGCTAAGCTCAAAGAGCTGATACCAAATTTAGATTTTTTTGATTGCATCATTATTATGTTCTCAACTGCTTATTATTGTTGTTTGTCGACGATGTTTCTCACAAAATGAATGAAAAACACGTCTATCCCTATCGAAATACTCCCTATCTCAACTACATTTTTATAACAATTGAAAAACAATTGCTAACACTTTTTGGGATAAATAAGTAAGCGCTAAATAGCAATTTATAAAAAAATGCTCTAAGCAGTTGATTTTTAGTGATATAGGTCACAAATCGAATTATTTACTAGAAGTAAACTTTTTTAACTAAATCAACACAAAACACAAGTGTAACCATTAGTTTACACAAAAAATCGTGTTTTGATGGTGATGTATTAAACGAGTAATCTAATATTGATTCAATTTCAGTGAACCTTTGCCAATTGATATTGACCCGTGTAGGTTAGTAAAAATAATCTAAACGGACGTTTGATTTATAATAATAACCAAAAATATCTAAGGTGGTATGCATGGCTTATGATGCAGATTCAGTACTTGATTTACACCAATACACATCCATAGTTGATTTGATCGAAAAAGCTTGTGACAAGTATGCAGACAATATTGCATATGCATGTCTTGGGAAAAGCACTAGTTTTCGTGAAATAGAACAAGGCTCGCGCCATTTTGCCAGTTATTTGCAACACAGCACTTCATTGCAACCTGGCGACAGAGTAGCGATACAGTTGCCTAATATTACTCAGTTTGTGATTGCGGCTTATGGGGTAATTCGAGCCGGTATGGTGCTAGTCAATACCAATCCGATGTACACCGAGCGTGAACTCATTCACCAATTTAACGACTCAGGGGCAAAAGCCTTAGTCGTATTGTCGGATTTACTACCCACATTAACTAACGTGATCGACAAAACAACAGTAGAGTTGGTGATTTCGACCCACGCAATGGATCTTATTCAACCGCAACCTCAACCAGAACCCCCTTTTAACAAAGTGGCATTTACCTCTGTGCTCGTTGAAGGTGCTAAGCATCCTTATCAGTCAATAAAACCTAACCATGATGATTTAATTGCTCTGCAATACACTGGCGGCACAACCGGTTTATCAAAAGGCGCTATGCTCAATCATGGCAACCTTTTGGCTAATTCTGGTCAAGTAAAATCACGAATTGCTAGCACCATGACCGAAGGACATGATGTATTTGTCGCGCCATTACCGATTTACCATATCTATGCATTTATGGTTAATTTGGTGCTGTATTTTGAGTCAGGTAGTTGCTCAGTATTAATTCCTAATCCTCGTGATATTGCAGGGCTAATCAATACCATGAAAGCCTATCCATTTACTGGGTTTGCGGGTTTAAACACTCTATTTGTTGGCTTATGTCATCAGCCGGAATTTAAGGCCTTAGATTTCAGTAAAATGAAAATAACCATTTCGGGTGGTACCGCATTAACGAGTGCAGCAGCTAACTTATGGCAACAAACCACCCAATGTATGATTTCAGAAGGTTATGGCTTGTCTGAAACATCTCCTGTTGTCAGCCTTAATGCACCAGGGTATCAACGCCTTGGTACTATTGGTAAACCGGTATTGGGCACTGAAGTTCATGTGCTCGATATGGATGATAATGAAGTGGCTATCGGTCAAGCTGGCGAACTTGCCGTGCGCGGTCCGCAAGTTATGCAAGGGTATTGGAATAAACCAGAAGAAACCGCTAACGTCATGACAAAAGACGGATTCTTTAAAACTGGCGATATTGGCATTGCCAGCGAAGATGGTTATCACACCATTGTCGATCGTAAAAAAGACATGATTATTGTTTCTGGTTTTAACGTCTATCCTAATGAAGTTGAAGACGTACTTTCAACTAATGAGTTAGTTTTAGAGTGTGCTGTTGTCGGGGTTGAAGATGAACGTTCTGGCGAAGCAGTAAAAGCCGTGATTGTATTAAAACAGCCGCCAGCGGATATCGAGGCGGTCAAACAGGCGATTAATGATTACTGCCGCAGCCAACTGACTGCGTATAAAGTGCCACGCATTATTGAGTTTACTGAACAATTACCGAAAAGTGCTGTAGGGAAAATTTTGCGTCGAGAACTACGTAAATAGAGCTACGTTATAAGAGCTACGTAAGTAAGAACTTCACAAGCAAGAAAAAAACTGCGCTAGTAGAGTAGATATTATCTTGCTTAAAACGCTATGCAACTAACCTCAATGCAGAACAATAACGGCTTATCAAACTGCGATTAACATCATTTGAAACAGTTAATTGATTCGAAAATAAAAAAGATGCTTCGGCATCTTTTTTTATTTCTCAACGACACGATCACTGCACCAAGCAGTAACCATTATGACGGCTCGTTATCCATCAATAACTGTAAACTGGCAAATTCGCGATATAGCTCATTACTTGCCATTAATTCGTTGTGAGTACCACTGGCAATAAGTTGTCCTTTATCTATCACGAAAATCCGGTCTGCATTGATCACGGTAGCTAAACGATGGGCAATAATCACAGTGGTACGTTTGGCCATAAGTGAATCGAGGGCCTGTTTTACTTTGATTTCGCTTATGGCATCTAACGCACTCGTCGCTTCATCAAGTAGTAATATTGGTCTGTCAGCAAGAATCGCTCTTGCGATTGCAATACGTTGCTTTTGCCCGCCAGACAAACGTACTCCACGTTCACCTAAGTAAGTCGAATAACCGTCAGTAAATTCGCGAATAAACTCATCCGCTTTAGCCGCAATACAGGCCTGTTTCACCTCTTCATCGCTGGCATCTAAGCGACCATAACGCACATTATCGAGTACGTTCATGGCAAAAATCACCGACTCTTGCGGCACAAGAGCATACTGTTGGCGTAAATCTGCCAACGACAGCGTCGAAATATCAATACCATCTAATAATATCCGCCCCTGTTTAGGCTGGTAAAAACGCATCATCAGTTCAAATAAGGTGCTTTTGCCTGCTCCGCTTGGGCCCACTAACGCGACTCGCTCTCCCGGTGCAATGTCCATCGACAATTGGCGGATCACGTCTTGACCCAGATCAGATGGATAAGCAAAGCACACATTATCAAAACTGAGCAAGCCATTAACAGGCAACAATAACTTATTTGGTACAACTTGCTGAGGTATATCAACGGGCGTTTTGACTAATTCAACTAAACGTTCAGCCGCACCAGAGGCGCGTTGTATTTCGCTAAACACTTCACTGATGGTCGCTACAGCACCTGCAACCATCACGGCATAAAACATAAATGCAGACAGCTCACCACCGGTGATACTGCCAGACATCACATCTTGCGCCCCAATCCATGTAACAAAAGCAATTGCTGCAATGCTTAAAAACATTACCGTTGAAATAAGCAGCGCACGATACATAATACGGCCTTTAGCCACATCCATTACCGCCTCGACTCTGTCAGCAAATAGCTGGCGGTCTTTAGCCTCGTGGGTATACGCTTGCACGGTATGAATTTCATGTAAGGTTTCATCAATATAAGCACCAAGATCGCCTACCCTATCTTGACTTTTACGCGACAAGGTTCTGACTTTTCGGCCAAAAAAGATCACCGGGCCTAATACCAAAGGAACGGCTAACAACACTAATGCTGTCAACTTAACACTGGTAAACGCCATCATAACGATGCCACCAATCACGGTCACACTTGAACGCAACGCCATAGATAAACTTGAACCGACAACGCTTTGTAACAAGGTACTGTCTGCCGTAAAACGTGAAATAACCTCACCGGTACGCTGAGTCGCAAAAAAAGCTGGCGATAACGATAATAAATGATTGTAAACCTGTAACCGAATATCCGCACTGACCCGCTCGCCAAGCCAAGTCATCAGATAAAAACGACAGAAAACCGCAGTTCCACTGATTGCTGTAATAGCAATAATAAACAACATGATCTCATTCAATCGCCCTGCATTATCGGCAATAAATCCTTCATCGACCATTAACCGAACACCTTGGCCAAGCGATAACCATGCCAGCGATCCAATAAACAGAAATACAATCGCCGCCACTACTTTCATACGATAAGGAGACAGAAATTGTAAAATCCAAGGTAGAACAGAATGTTTTAAAGGAGGTTTAGCAGAAGATATTGACTCAGTTGAAGTCGTCATTGGATTCGTCACAGTATTAACCAGCATATATAACTAAGATATTCTGATAGTACCAATAAAACACAACATTGTAGATGCCTTAACAATAAGGCGCCGGCCAGCAGGATTACGACCGCCGAAAAAATGATGCTAGTATCGACTAAAAAATAACATGAAAAATAGCATGAGCAATAAGATGAAAAATAGTATGAGAAATAGTATGAGAAATAGTATGAGAAATAATATAAGACCATCGCACGGTTTTACATTAATAGAGTTGGTTGTTGTGATTATTATTTTGGCCTTATTGGCCGTTGTCGCGAGCAGTAAATTCATTAGCTTACGCAAAGATGCAATTGTATCTACCATGGTAGGAATGGAAACAGCAATGCAATCAGCTGCAACGTTAACCTATTCAAAAGCCGCTATTGCTGGTGTAGAAAGACTTGCGACTACGACGCTTAATATTGATGGGGTCAATGTTAACTTAGCTTATGGCTATCCCGATGGAACAGCCGCTGGTATTGCAATGCTAATGAATATTCCCGAAGGTGATTGGCAACAACGCAAAAGTACATTGCCTATAACTGCATGGGTATATTGGCATGGTGTCATTAAAGAGGATGCGGGCGTTGCTGCATGTTATTTACGTTACAGGCAAGTAACATCAGCCACCGCACGACCTGTTATAGATGTTCAAACAAGCGGATGTTAGACATCAATGGGTTTAAAAAACCATAACATTAAGACTCAGGATAACGTTTTTCAATCGCTTTTAGCGAACGTAAAAACAACCCTATACCCCCCACACAAAGTACCAATATAACGATTAAATCAAATGCACTCATGTAAGAAAATCTAAAATTAATCGAGCTTATCACGCCAAAAATCAATGCCACTAACGAGCCAAATGTCAGTAACCACCCAAGTATGTTTCTGCCATTATAAAACATCAGTCCAACACCAAACATAAAGGGTATCATCACCATTCCACTGGTAAGCCCAAAGCCGCCCAGCTGATATAAATGGCTGCTAAAGCCAAATGAGCTTGTCACTTTAATGGCATTTAATAGCATATAAAAGCCACCGCACATCATCACTAGCCCAATAAAGAACTGACCCATTCCACCTGACGTTCCACCAGCACCTTTCATCAATATCCCTTGAAACCATTATCTTAAGTCAATATATTGATGTTACTGAACCGTACAATTAATAGCAATCATCTCTGCAGTACAATCATGTTCGTGATATTAGGTTTTAGTTTCAAAGTTAACAATCAATATCATCTTGTTCTGTATCCTACATTCAACATGTCGTTTAACACGAGTTAAACAGAGAAACTTTGATATTCAATAAAACTAGCGCCACTCCACAAAATTCCCCTTATCAACTTGTTTAAGCCTAAGCCTCGCGCTGGTAAGTGATATCTGAGATAATATCGGGCTATTTTATCGATATTCTTTTTTATTAGGTAACACCGTTATGACAACCCAATTTGCTTGTTCAGGTATAGAGCTTGAGCTTTTTCGTTATCCAAGCCAACAAGCATCAAACTTACAAGCATGGGATGCCGCTGATGAACACCTAGTAAAGTACTTAATCGACACCGAAATAACAGCAACCACAACCGCCATTCTAAATGACAACTTTGGCGCGCTAACGTGTGCATTAACCATGCAATATCCACACAGTGAATTGCTTGTCGAAACGGATGCTAAAACCAGCTTGTTAGGTTATCAGCAAAATTTATTACTCAACAAACTCGCACCAACCAACATACATTGGCTAAATAGCCGCGAAACGCTGCCACAAAATATTCAATTAGTGCTGATGAAGTTACCTAAAAACCTACACTATTTTGGCCAGCAGCTTGCGCGTTTATCAACGGTGCTTCCTGCGGGAACCCAAATACTGATAGGTGCTAAAGCCAAGTCAATCAATCCAGCATTATTGGCCAGTATTGAAAAAAATCTAGGTCCCGCATCCGCCAGTTTAGCGTGGAAAAAAACACGGGTAATTAGCTGTATTAGCGATGGTAAAAAACGGCCATTAGCAAAAGCCGTGAATTGGAATGTCGATGAGCTAAAACTCACTATCAGTAACCTTGCGAATGTATTTGCTGCCAATAAGCTCGATATTGGCGCAAGGATTATGCTCGACAACATGCCCAAAGGTGAATTCAACCACATTATAGACTTAGGCTGTGGTAACGGTATTTTAGGATTACACGCCAAGCAATGTTATCCCAATGCGCAAATCCACTTTGTGGATGATTCTGATATGGCCATCGCCTCGGCAAAGCATAATTGGCAAGCGAACGCGCTAGATACTCCATCTCAAGATCTTCAATCCCAAGATCCTCAAACAGAACAAACGCCACAAGCTTTTTTCCATTGGGACGATTGCCTGAGTAATTTACCAGCTGATGTTGAACCAGATTTAGTGATATGTAACCCTCCGTTTCATCAAGGTGAAGCCATTACCGACCATATCGCTTGGCAAATGTTTGTTGATGCACATAAGCGCCTAAAAAAAGGCGGTTTATTACATATCGTTGGTAATCGACATTTAGCCTACCACGTTAAAATAAACCGTATTTTTAAAAACTGCACCACTGTTGCCTCTAATGGTAAGTTTGTCATTTTACAAGCAATAAAATAATGCCATGAATGAGGTACTAAGGTCATGTTCCCCTAAATGGCCCTGCATGGCCCTGCATATAAAACTAAACCAATATTGATAGTAACGAGCGAGGGCCGACACAATTTATGTGCAGCCCTTCACTCGTATGTATTTGCAACTCGCTACACCTTGTTTATCTCGAACACTCACATTAACGGACACCAATAACCACTGAACATTCATCAGTATAAACGGCGATACAGGTCTGGTTTGTTGTGACTAAAAGCAAATCGCTTTGAGATGTGCATATCCCTTGAATAAATAACTATATACCGCATTGATTTGAGCACTCGTTTGCAATAACAAGGCATCAATAGCCTCTATGATAGATGAACACAATGATAAATAGACACAATGACCTTATGACTAACGCCAATCTGTGCCTTAACAATCCACATCAGGCATTACCAAGAAAACATAATTGGTTAACACTAAAGCATAAAATACACCTCTAATAACATTACCAAACTGGGTATAAATGGCGTTAACAATAGAACTCAATCATATTTCCATAGGTAGAATAGCCGCTGTAATAAACAATCAAGCTAATTTTCTGCAATAATATTAAAGTTAATAGTGGTTTTTTATGTTTTTTGAAAGACCAATTTAACAGCCTCTTTTCTTTGTAAGTTGACCATGAAGATCAGCGACCCCTAACCAAGTTGCTTTAATTGGTCGCCATTTATGTGGAATGTTGCAACTCCATTAGCGCAAGAAACAAGTCACGTAACAAAATAGCTAAAGTGGCCGCTGAAAATGCGACACATCATTGCATTGGGGATAGGATTATTGATGGCGTTAACTAAATTGCTTGTTATCTCAAGCTGGCAGTTGAAATCATGAAGTCATCGTTACCGATATTATGGTCAACATCCCTCATAACATTACTCATAACATTACTCATAAAAAACCATAAAAAACGCGCTAACACTTAAGTGTCGGCACGTTAATTTTATCGCAATGAGCTAATACGCTTAAAAAGCATTAACCTTTTGTTTTTACTAAACTCTCAATTGAATACAAGTCGCGATTAGCACTATTTTTGCGGCGTACTTCTTCTAATGCCTGCTGTTCTAATTTATCAAACAATACATTGATTAAGCGATTAAAATGCTTATGCATTGCTAAACGAGCCTCAGCGGCATCGTGCAGTGATAATGCCTGATAAATTGCGGTATGCTCTGCTAAGGTTTTATTATTATCTGTGCTACAAACAATATTATAATCTTCAATGATTTCATTACTTGATGAACGCAGCGCCCACATGTTTTCAAACAAATTTATCAACGCGCCGTTACGAGTAGAATATGCGATGATCTGATGAAACAGCTCGTCTGCCTCTTCGACATTTTGCATATCTTTCATCATTACTAATGTGTCATGGAGTTTTTCAAGTTCTTCTGCAGTAATGGTTTTTGCTGCTAAAGCAGCTATTTCACCTTCAACTAAAGCACGTGCTTGGGTTAATTCAAATGCGTTAACATTATTCACCGCTACCGGTTTTTGCTGATGGTCAACCACGTACACGCCAGAACCCGTTTTCACTTCCACTTTTTCACGCACTTCTAGTGCAATAATAGCTTCACGAATGGTTGGCCTGCTTACTTCAAACTTTTCAGCAAGCTCACGCTCTGGGGGTAAACGACTGCCTACCGGATACTCGCCACTGGCGATAGCGGCTTCAATCGTATCGACTATTCGCCAAAATAAACGACGGTTTTTCATATACCTTCCTTCGAAAAGTAAAACCAATTTACTGGTTAATGCTGACATATTATCGGTTAATACCTTAGCAGCAAACAACTAAATTACATGTTATGTTAATCTCAATATAGAAATAATAGCACATTGTCATACCTTTAAAAATATTGGTAATAGACTAAAAATATAAAATCATAGCAATTGGTAAAACAATTTATTGACATAATCTTAATGATTGGTTAGTTTCTATTCAAGCACAAATGATCATTTAACAGAATAATTTAAATTTTGTGTGTACGTAAAGAAAAGGAAATCAACTAATCTGGGGAGGTTAACGTGAAATTTATCAAGACAAGCAATACTTTGAGATTAACAGGATTAAAGTCGCAATCAAGATCAGCAATTTACGACGCGGCACTAATATCTCTATCAAGCAATCATGAACGTGCAACAGAGACAAACGAGTCAATACAAAAACAGCACGTCACAGTCTCTTAAATGCTAGGTAATTGGACTAGGCTACGCTTAATTACGGTTACGCTTACTTAGCAATACCGTGAGAGTGACACCCAGCCAAATAACTTACCATTTCCAGACAGCTCTTATCACGATGCGCATGACAGTGGACGACCTCAATTTGTTGGCTAACGTTACAGTGGCAGATTTCTTGTCATGTTGTTTCAAAGTCATGAAAATGTTGGGTAAACTCAAAATAATTCCCAATAAAAATAACACCACAGTTGCTGATTATTCACGTTATGGCGCTAACGAATTCTAAGGTGAAAAAGTAATTTTGAGCCTTTCCCCCTTGATAACTACTTAATGTAGCCATGGGGATATCATTTTAACAGTATTAAACGAGAGACTAGATGAATCATTCAAATAACAATACGTCATCGTCAAGGCATTGGTTATTCACGCAGTTGTTAGTCTTATTAATGCTTTGCATCCCATCAATCTATGTGCAGGCAAAAGATCGCTTAGTGACTACCCAGGCTGAGTACAAAAAAGCACTAAAGCTGGTTGAGCCTGGCGATAAAATCATTTTAAAAAATGGTACATGGCAAAATTTTGAAGTGTTGTTTATGGCGACAGGCACCGCCAATGCGCCTATTGAATTAACTGCCGAAACTAAAGGTAAAGTGATCCTGTCTGGCCAATCGAACCTTAAACTGGCTGGTGAATATTTACAGGTATCGGGGCTAGTATTTAAAAATGGCTCTACGCCAAGTAATGAAATTATTGCTTTTCGTAAAAGTAAAACTCAGTTAGCCAATCACTCACGAGTAACCGAAGTGGTTATCGATAACTACAGCAATCTAGATCGCCAAGAGTCTGATTATTGGGTCAGCTTATATGGACAAAATAACCGACTTGATCACAATCACTTTGTTGGTAAACGCAATGTAGGCGTAACTGTTGCTGTGCGTTTAGACAGTAAAAGCAGCCAGCAAAACCATCACCGAATTGATCATAACTATTTTGGTCCTCGCCCAATCTTAGGCTCTAATGGTGGCGAAACCCTCAGAATTGGCACCAGCCATTACTCACTAACGGATTCTTTTACCGTGGTTGAAAATAATTATTTTGATCGCTGCGATGGCGAAGTCGAAATTATTTCAGTCAAATCGGGTAAAAACCGTATTCAAAATAACGTCTTTTATGAATCAAGAGGCACATTAACCTTAAGGCACGGTAACGGTAATATTATCGATAGTAATGTGTTTTTGGGTAATGGCGTTGAACATACCGGCGGGATCCGCGTGATTAACCGCGATCAAACCATTACTAACAACTATCTAGAAGGCTTAACCGGCAATCGATTTGGCAGTGGTTTTACTATTATGAATGGCGTGCCAAATTCATCAATTAATCGCTATCATCAGGTGGTTAACGCCAATGTTAATAACAACAGCTTTATTAATCTTGACCATATTGAGCTGGCCGCGGGCAGTGACAGCGAACGTTCAGCAGTGCCACTAGACAGTAAATTAAACCACAATCTGTTTATTAGCCCAACCGCGCCATTTACTTTATACGATGATATTAGCGGACTTAGCTTTAACGACAACCTGAGTAATTTTGCGACCAAAACGTTAAGCCCATTAATGGCTAAAGGTATTCATTCACAAGATATCACCATGAAACGCGCTGCTAATGGCTTGTTATACCCAAGTGATGAAAATTTTGCAGCATATGGTGCCAGTAAAAAACTGACCCCTACATTAAAGCAAGATACCGGCACACTTTGGTATCCAAAAGCAGAGCCTACTGTCGCATTTCAATCTGGCAACACCATCAAGGTTAGCGCCAGTGACGATGAATTAGCAAGCGCAGTTGAACGAGCTCAACCAGGCGATATTTTATTACTCAGTGATGGCAAATATAACATCAGCAGAATACTGGCGATCAACAAAACGTTAAGCTTTAAAGCCGCTAATGCTCACCAAGCAATAATCAGCTTTGAACGCCCTAGTCTATTTGAAATTCAAGACAATGGTAGTTTGCAACTCGATGGTCTAGTCATTACTGGCTTAAACAGCCCTGATGCTGCCGGTAATAGCGTGGTAAGAACCCGCAAATGGGGCATGTTAACGAATTATCGTTTTGAAATGACAAACAGCATTGTTGAGCAACTTAATGTGAATCACTCATTTCACTTTTTCGATTCGGGCAGTCGCGCCTTTGCAGATAGTATTAATGTCAGCAATAGCCAGTTCCGCCATATTAGCGGGGATTTATTTCGCCTCGACAAAGAAACCGACGACTTAGGAATTTATAACACCGAATACCTCATATTGGACAATAACCAGTTTGACGATATTGAAGGTGCTATTGCCTCGGTATACCGCGGTGGTACGGATGAGAGCACCTTTGGTCCCCATGTATCGGTAACCAACAATGTGTTCACTAAAGTCGGTCAAGGTAAGCGCAATAAAACAGGCGCGTCACTGAAGTTACATGGGGTTCAAATGAGCCAAATAGAGCACAATAAATTTAACGACAGTGCCGTTATTATTGTTGAGCACACCGTCGGTGAACCACAAACCCGCATTACGCATAATCAGTTTATTAATACACCTAGCCCACAAGTAACGGAGTTAGTTGCAATAGGTAAACACACTGCAGATATCAACAATAATAAAGTGCAAAAACTATGAAAAACTTCAATATAGCCGCAGGCGTAAGCCCGATGACGCGTGTCATTAAGCAAGTAGGAAAAATAGCGCTATTGGCGTCAATGACGTGCGCTATTTCATTACCCGTTATGGCTGCGCAACATCCAAACTTAGTCATAAACCAGCAAGATGTGGCAGCCATGAAACAGGCCATCACTCAACCTGGGGCATTTCAAAATGCATTCAATACCACGCAGAACAATGTGGACAAAGGACTGGATCAGCCAATTGAAGTACCAGTACCCAAAGATGCAGGTGGTGGTTATACCCACGAAAAACACAAAAGCAATTACCAACAAATGTATGACACTGGCATTATTTATCAGCTGACTGGCGATAAAAAATATGCCAAATACGTTAAAGACATGCTGTTGCAATATGCCACACTTTACCCAACGCTACCTTTGCACCCTATGCGTAAAAGTAACAATGAAGGTAAACTTTTCTGGCAAGGACTCAATGAAGCAGTTTGGTTGGTACACACCATTCAGGCGTACGACTTTATCTATGATGCGTTAACACCTGCAGAACGTAATACCATCGAAACGGGCGCAATAATACCCGCCGCACTCTTTTTGTCAGAACAATCTCCGCACACCTTTAATAAGGTACATAACCACGGCACTTGGGCCACTGCTGCTGTTGGTATGAGTGGATATGTACTCGATAAGCCACTTTGGGTTGAACGTGCATTGTACGACTTAAATCTCGCCAAAAAAGGCGGTTTTATGCGTCAGTTGGACGAATTATTTTCACCAGACGGTTATTACAATGAAGGGCCATATTATCAACGTTATGCATTAATGCCATTTGTGACTTTTGCTAAAGCCATTGAGCAAAATGAACCGCAGCGTAAGATTTTTCAATACCGTGACGGTATATTACTTAAAGCTATTACGAGTACGGTTGAACTCAGTTATAACAAACTGTTTTTCCCGCTTAACGATGCGATTAAAAGCAAAGGCATCGACACTATTGAACTCGTCAACGGCGTCGCCATTGCTTATGGCCTAAACGCTGATCCACGTTTATTAGATATTGCTCAGCAACAACACAATATTTTATTAACGGGTGATGGGCTCAAAGTTGCACAAGGGTTAGACAACAAACTACAACAGCCATTTCCATTCGTTTCCACATTATTCCGTGATGGCCAACAAGGTGATGACGGTGCATTAGTGGTTATGCGTCAAGGCAAAGCAACCGACCAAGCCATTGTATTTAAAGCAACCGCTCAAGGTTTAGGTCATGGCCATTTTGATAAGTTAACGTGGCAGTTTTACGATGCTGGTAATGAAATCGTATCCGATTATGGCGCTGCACGTTTTCTAAATGTTGAAGCTAAATTTGGTGGCCGTTATTTACCTGAAAATGAATCGTGGGCTAAACAAACCATTGCCCATAACACTTTAATTGTTGACGAGAAAAGTCATTTTAATGGCAAGCTTAAAGCGGCTAACAAAAATAACCCTACATTACACTTCTACTCAGCAAAGCAAGACCTCACCATCGCGTCGGCTTCTATCGATACCGCTTATGATGATGTCGCATTTAAGCGCACTCTCGCCTTAGTCAACATCAAGCAACGTGATGCGGTAATTGGCATCGATATAATGCGTGTTACAGCTAACAAGCCACATCAATACGACTTACCCGTGCATTATCAAGGGCAATTAATCGATACCAACTTTGACAGACAGGCATCCTTGACTCAATTGTCTGCTTTGGGTACCGAAAATGGTTATCAACATCTATGGTTGTTAGCAACTGCTAACCTAGCCAAAGACAAAGCCGCGAATAAACTGGCTAAAGTCACTTGGTTAAATGATAACGGCCATTTTTATACCCTTAGCACGTTAGTTAATACTAACTTTAACAACGCCACTGACGAGCAAATGTTATTCACCCAATTGGGTGCCAACGATCCGGATATGAACTTACGCCAACAGCAGTCGTTCATTCATCGAGTGAATGCTACTAATCATACTTATGTCAGCGTGATGGAGCCACACGGCGAGTACAACCCATCAAAAGAATACACCTTAGAAGCCACCAGCAGTATTGCTGAGCTGATTCATCATCAACAAGCTGATCTAGAAGCGGTGCAAATACGCTTTACCGATGGACAACAATATCTATTAGCAATCAACCACGCAGATATCGCTGTGACTCAAGAAACTCAAAGTGTCATTAGCGTCAATGGGGTGCAATACCCATTTAGCGGACGCGCCGAATTATTAGACATTAAAGAATTCAAGTAACACAAAATTAAAATAAAAAGGAATAAACACCATGCAGCAAAGTGAACATTTTTCATTTGGGGAACAAACAGAAATCGAAGATATTGGCGGAGGGTTAAAGCGCCAAATGCTTGGATTTAATCATGAACTCATGGCAGTAAAGATTTGGTTTGATAAGGGAGCAGAAGGCTATGTGCATGCTCATCGCCATTCACAAGTATCTTATGTGGTAGAAGGTGAGTTTCATGTCAATGTCGATGGCGTGATTAAGGTGCTAACGGCTGGAGACAGTTTCTTTGTGCCACCTCATGTAGACCATGGTGCAGTTTGCCCAACTGGCGGCATTTTAATTGATACCTTTAGCCCGGCTAGAGAAGATTTTGTTGAGGGTTTAGCATGAAAAAAGTTCCCCTTAAATTGAAGCACCTACGTTGGCTTGTTGTCAGCTTAGTGGCACTCGCTACTGTCATTAACTATATCGACCGATCTGCCCTTGCCATTATGTGGCCAGGCATTGCAGAAGATTTAGGTTTAGATAAAAGTGATTATGCCAACATTATTACCGTGTTCATGATCTCATACGCAATTGGTCAGTCTCTATTTGGTAAGATATTTGATGCTATTGGTACACGCTTAGGTTTTTTACTATCCATTGTAGTGTGGTCGGTCTCAATCGCCCTCCATGCTGTTGCAGCAAGCGTTACCTCATTTGCTATTTTTAGAGCCATGCTCGGGCTAGGTGAAGCGGGTAACTGGCCTGGCGCAACCAAAGCGAATGCTGAATGGTTTCCGATTAAAGAACGCGCTCTAGCACAAGGCATCTTCAATGCTGGTGCGTCTTTAGGCTCGATTATCGCCCCACCATTAATTGCTTTTTTGTATGCCTTTTTAGGATGGCAGGCAACCTTTATCGTCATTGGTAGTTTGGGTATTCTTTGGATTTTACCTTGGTTGATTGTTTATAAATCATCACCAGACTCACATCCATGGATCACTGAAGAAGAACGCCAACATATCTTAACCGGACAACGATGCACTTCAGAAATACAACAGGACAAAGAATACGTGCCCACTATGGGACAGTTATTACGCCACCGTCAAACTTGGGGAGTGATTGCAGCACGTTTCTTTATCGACCCTATCTGGTGGTTATTTGTTGCTTGGCTACCATTGTATTTAAACGAAAAATTTGGGTTTGATGTTAAACAAATTGGCGCATTTGCTTGGTTACCTTATGTCGGAGCTGCCATCGGAGCATTATTTGGTGGCTGGTTTAGTGGCCACTTGATGAGCCGAGGCTGGTCGGTGAATAAAGCCCGTCGTAGTGCAATTGTCTTAGGTTGTATGGTTATGCTGCCAGCACTGTTACTGACATCTCTTGCTGCAACGCCTTGGATGGCAATGGGCCTTATAGCGCTTATCTTATTTGGTTTTCAAACAGCTATTGGCAACGTTCAAACATTACCAAGTGATTACTTCTCCGGTAAAACTGTCGGAACCTTAGCTGGTATTAGTGGTACATCGGCAGTATTAAGTGTAATTATCACCATCCAATTAGTGCCAATGATGACCAAAGGCGGTGACTATACGCCATTCTTTATTTTAGGTGCGGCGTTAGTTCCACTAGCATTAATTTCGTTGTGGTTAGGCGGAAAAATTGAACCGGTAAAAAGGAAGGCATAACCGTGAAGAGTCTGTATTTATTTGGTGAGTGTATGGTCGAATTACAGCGTGTAACGGCCACCAGTTTACAGCAATCTTTTGCTGGTGACGTGTATAACACTGGGGTTTACCTTAAACGCACCTTTAGTGATATTAATACCCACCTAGTCACAGCCATTGGCCAAGATAGTTTTAGCCAGGCCATGTTGCAACGCTTTGACGATGAAAAAATTAATACTGATATGGTCTTTCAAAGCACCGACAAAATTGCCGGTCTGTATGCAATACAAACCGACAGTAAAGGCGAGCGCAGCTTTACATACTGGCGCAACGATTCAGCCGCCAAGCAAATCATGCAATTTATTGATGATGCGGCCATCAGTAAAATATCTCAGGCAGATATGGTGTTTTTTTCGGGCATTTCTTTAGCAGTAATTAATGAAGAAGATCGCGACGCATTTTGGTTACTGATTAAACAATGTAAGCAAGCAGGTGTCAGTATTGTATTTGACCCTAACTACCGCGCAAGAATGTGGCACAGTCCAGACCAAGCAAAGGCGCAGTTTGATATTGCGTTTAGTGTGGCCGATGTCGTACTGCCAGGTGTTGATGACTTTAATCAACTTTACGGTATTAGCTCCGTTGAAGACATTATTGCGTTCTGCCAGCCTTACGACATTAATGAACTGGTGATAAAAAATGGTGAAAACGGCATTAATTATGTAATTAATGGTCAGCAACAGCATTTCTCAATCACACCAGTAACGAATGTTGTCGACACCACATCAGCGGGGGACTCGTTTAACGGGGTGTATTTAGGCGCACGCTTAACTGGCGCAGATATCAGCACAGCGATAAAATTAGCCTCCCAAGCAGCAGGATTTGTGATCCAACATAAAGGTGCCATAGCACCTAAAATTGAGTTTCATCAATTTATTGAACGTCAAAAATTAATCATGCAATAACAGCTAAAGAATCATCTTTTGTCGCTTTTAAAAAGGCTTGATAACACTGAGTTATCAAGCCTTTTTATTTGCTAAGAAAAAGTAACACATCGCCTATTGAGCCATTCGTGTTTTAGCTTCAAACCAAGTAACATTACTGAATAATTTCGATAATTTACCCCATTAAAGCAATAAGAAGACATTGAACATGGACTATTTAGCCATCAATAAACACGCATGGAACCAGCGAACTCAAATCCACCTCGACTCAACATTTTACGATTTAGACGCATTTATCCAAGGTAAGTCATCATTAAACCCCATTGAACTTGAACAAGTCGGCGATGTGCACCAAAAAACCTGTTGCACCTACAGTGTCACTTTGGACAAGACAGCTTATCGTGGGCAAGGCTTGGCGCCAATGTCACTGGCGTAGATTTATCAAGCGAGTCGATTACAACTGCAAAAAAACTGGCTGCTCAATTACACTTACCAGCAACATTCATCAATAATGACATCTATCAATTTGGTGACCACAATGTCGAGCAATATGACATCGTATTCACCTCTTATGGGGTGTTAGCTTGGTTACCAGATTTAACTCGCTGGGCGCAAACCATTGCTGGAGCATTACGTCCAGGCGGTGAATTTCATTTGGTTGAGTTCCACCCTTTTAATGATGTGTTGTGTGGTTATGGCTACTTTCCACAGACACAACCGGATATCGAAGATGAAGTCACTTACACCGAAAACCACAATGACCAAATTGAAACGGTAGTCACTTGGCCACATCCGATAAGCGAAGTCATTAGCGCACTCATTAGTGCAGGACTCTGTATCGAAGCGTTTAACGAGCACCCTTACAGTCCCTACAACTGCGTCGAAGGTTTGGAGTTTGTGGTAGGCAAAGGTTACCAGCTGAAACATCAAGACCACCTCATCCCACTTATTTACTCTATTAAAGCAAGCAAAGTGGGATAAGTACTAGCCTGAAGCCTGTTTACAATGGGCTCAAATATCGGATTTAGTGGATGACTGTTGATGTGTTGAAGGCGGTGCAAATAATATCCGTAAACGTTGTGTTAGCGATAATTGCGCTTGGGTAACATCACCCCACATGTCGCGCCATTCACTAAACGTTACCACTAACGGATTAAAACTGTTTACCGGTTTGGTAATACCGTACACCACAGTTTCATTTTCAGGCTCAAACGTACCAAACATTTTGTCCCATATAATCAGCACACCGGCATAATTTTTGTCGATATATTGTGGGTTGCGCCCATGATGAACACGATGATGGGACGGTGTATTGAAAATCAATTCTAACGGTCCTAACGATTTAATCGCTTGGGTGTGAACAAAGAACTGCAATCCAAGGTTGAGCAACACCGCAAACACCACCCAGTTAGGATCAAAGCCAATCACCACCAACGGTAACCAAAACAACCACATGCCTGCCAACGGGTACATTAAGCTTTGTCTAAAGGCGGTGCTGAAGTTCATGTTTTCTGAGCTGTGATGCACCACATGTGCAGCCCACATCCAACGGATACGATGGCTAGCGCGATGAAACCAGTAATAACAAAAGTCTTGCGCAATGAGCAATAAACCAAAAGTGAATAATGTCATTTCAATATCAAATAAGCGCCAGCCGAAAAAGTGTAAATATATCTTCGCAATAAACAAGCCAGCGACGATATCCGCCACTTGGTGCATACCTGCCAATACAAAATTACACAATACTTCGGCAGGACGATATTGAGCATTACTCGGTAATCGCTGGGCGCGAACACCAAACCACCATTCCAGTAAAATGCAGCCGAAAAAAATCGGCGCTAACACCAGTAATAACCACTCTGGGTGAGCTATCAGTAAATCCATGTCCATATGTTATCCATTTCTATTTATTATTATGTTAACAACGTTTGTAATAACGCTTCGCTACTTCGCATTCCTAATCAAATCGCTCTTCCGGCACAACCCATTTTAGTAAACCGCTTTAATAATCCGTTTTTAATAGGCCGTTTTTAATAAGCCATAGACTAAAAAGGTCACTAATCTAGTCGACACCGTTAATCGTCATCACCATTTGGCAAAATGATCTTCTGTTAATCCTAGCTGGTTAGTTAACTTATATTGATTACCATTGTTGTCGCAAATCACTCCGCTAAAGTAGCCAATGTATTGTCTAAAGTTGTTTTTTAACCAGATTAAATTGAGCTTTTCGCTGCGTTGATTTAACGGCCTAAAATGCAAATCGACATTGCCATCATTAGTGGTGATATGCCACACATCTTGTTGTGAGTGTCGATTAAAATCAAACTGTGCCCCGCCCAGTATATGGCGTTGGCCATTTATCCACATCACATTTTCTGTTTGACCCGTTTCATTAACGCCAGCGGCTAAATTCAACCCAATAACCCCGGCGTCAGTTTTGGCATTCATTGAAGCCCAGCGCCAACTGGTTTCGCGGCGCATAAACCCAGCCGAAAAGTCATAACCTGCAAGCGCATATTGTAAAGGCTGCGGTTCATGATGAATAGTTAATTGCCCTGTTACGGCTAAGCCATTGTGCTTTTGTGTATAGGTCCAACCGTTATAACCCGTTGGGGTACACAAACTGATGGGTAAACTCAACGGCGCAGGTTGAATACGTAAATTGGCTTGTATGTCTGCAAGGTTAATCTCGACTTGCCATTGTCCGTCGACAATATTGATAACAATACCTTTGTGTTTACGGCCAATTTCGGCGCGCCCACGCTTAGGAGAGTCACTTAGCTGGCAGCCAAACCCGAATGGCGTTAGCCATTGCGTTTGGGTCAGCTTGTTAGTTTTAATGTCATAAAGGTAGCAAAAACCATTGGCGACATAACGAATATCGGCAATCGCCAGGGCGATAATATAATGAGGAGTGATAATACTAACGAATTGGAATTGTTTAAAATCAAAGTACTTAGCCATTGCCGATGCAGGCTTGTCCATTACCGTCGAATAAGCAAACTGATTAACATTGAGTGAATCAACAATCCCATCAAATATGCCAAACACAGGCTGGCCGTTGACATTAATCAATTTATCAGGAGCCAATTGCGGCTGTTTATGTTGCATTACATTACCTACATCATGTTGTTTATCAAACTTAAGTTACATATCACTAACCTGAATTGATCAGTCATTAATGTCAATAACCAAGTATATAGTTGCCGTATAACCCCATTAAAATGACGTTAAAATGACGTTAAAACCAGATATTAATAAGTGATGGCGCCTGCATAAATTGTAATGGGCATCACTCTAGTTCTCTTTATAACAACATAACCTTAGCGATACTGGAAACCCAGACAAATTCTGGTATCATTTATCCACCTTTTACTGGTTATTGTTGTCTCATGAAGTTATTGATCCCTATTTTACTGTCCACATTATTGTTGTCGGCTTGCGCAAGTTATGAACCGACTCATGTTGGTCTTAATCCCACGCTGGGTCCGATTCAGTTACAAACTGAAGTCGATTTCCCTGTACTGGTCGACACCATCGATACTCGCGAAGCAAGCTTTGTGGTGCGCTTTAATGAAGAAGGCAAATCACCAAGATTAGTCAGCGCCAGTGAGCCCATCCGTCAACAGTTGGATACACTGTTCCGTAATGGCATGAACAAAGCCGGTTATGTTATTGACCCTGCCGCACGCAATTCAGTGCAGTTTCAGCTAAATTACTTGTTAGCTGACGTCACGGATACCACGTTCAGTTACGAATCAAAAACACGTTTAGTTATCAATGTATTGGCTAAAAACTCACAACAAGAGTTCACCAAATCCTATAACGCTAATGGCTATTTAAAAGGCCCGCTAAGTCCAGATTTTGCCACTCTTGAATTAGATATCACCAAACTCGTTGATAAGCTCACCACTGAAATTCTTAACGATGAAGAGTTACACCAATTTATTCAACGTTAATCCAACCCGCTTTATCAGGTATTGGCATCGAGAGATGCCAATAAAAAAGGACGTCACATTATGTTGAAATGGTTATCCACTTGCCTACTGTTATTGACCAGCTTAAGTTCCAACGCTGCGGTCGACATTCAAAAAGACACTTTATATCCGCAAGTAGAGTTGGACACCTCTATGGGGAAAATAGTGGTTGAGTTAGATCGCACTCGTGCACCGCTTACCGTAGATAACTTTTTAACCTATGTGGTTAAAGGCGAATATGACAATACTATTTTTCATCGTGTGATTGCCGAATTTGTGGTGCAAGGTGGCGGGTTAACCACTAAATTAGAAGAACGCCCTTCGCTAGAGCCGGTTGTAAATGAGTCCGGTAATGGTTTATCAAACTCCCTTGGCACAATTGCCATGGCTCGAGATAACGATCCTCATTCAGCAACACGTCAGTTTTACTTCAACCTAGGTGACAATAAAAAATTAGACCCTTCTAAACGTCGTTGGGGCTATACCGTTTTTGGTGAAGTGACTCAGGGGATGGATGTATTAGAAGCCATTTCATTGGTACCAACTGAACATAACACCACCCTAAATTGGCCCGATTTTCCGGTTAATACTGTCATGTTGAAAAAAGCGACTCTACTGCCTCGCTAATATCCCACTAATCGCCTATACCTACCGATGGTCATGTTAATGCATGCCATCGGCATTTATGTTGTCTCCAACAATGTCATATTGGCCAGTCTTATCTCAGTCAGTCTTATCTCGGTCAGTCTTATCTCGGTCAATATTATCTCAACCAGTTTTAGCTCGATTAATTGGTCCAAACTTGCTCAATATTGTGACGTCATAAATTGTTACCCTATACATTTTTACTAGCTGATAAATCAACTAAATAGCACTATTGAATGACTGAATCGACACTTTTTTAAGCTTTTGACTATCGACAGCTAAATTAACGTCTATACTCTATTTGACCCATTCACCTAGTTAGCTGCGCAATTCTTCGCAACCGCATTTCGAATATTCAAGGACGCAATTATGATGACGGCTAATGATTTTATTGAAACCAAAGCACCACAACTTGCCTATTTTGGTAAAGCTTTTTTAAATAATCAATTAGATTACAAAGAGATACAGCTCTATATGTGGGATGTACTAGAAGAGTGGCAATTTATATCAAATAATCCCATCCAATTAGCCGAACAACCTAGCGATACCGAGAAAGTGTTTTGGCACTTATTGTATTGCTTCGATCATTGGTCTGGTTGGGCAATTAAAGGCAATCAATACTTACGCCAGCAAGTTCATGAATGTTGCGACTACATTAATATTGGCGGCAATGTGCCACAAAGTTGTATTGGTATCAGACCTTAAGGCGATTATCTTAAATCTGCTCTGAATGCTAATTTAACCTCAAACTGACTGAATAATCTTTTAGAATGGCTTGAACCTAAACCCCTTGCAACATAAGCTAGAGCCATTCTCCTTTATCCAGTTGTCTTATGTCGGTTTTCTTGTCTCGTACCCGTGAAGCGTTATCGGTTTACTACCACAAACGAGTATTTATTTTACTCTTGCTGGGGTTTTCTGCCGGCTTACCATTAATGTTAGTCTTTTCGACCTTAAGTTTTTGGTTACGTGAAGCTGGCATCGACCGAGCGGCGATTGGTTATTTTAGCTGGATAGCACTAACGTATGCATTTAAATGGGCGTGGTCGCCATTAGTCGATCGTATGTCATTGCCCTTTTTTACCCGTTTTTTAGGACGACGACGCGGATGGATGCTGTTCGCACAACTGTGCTTAGTCGGCGCCATACTCGGTATGTCTGTTAGCGATCCAGTGGTCAATCTTGAACGTTTGGCCTTATGCGCCCTACTTTTGGCATTTGCCTCCGCCACCCAAGACATTGTCATTGATGCTTTTCGGATTGAATCCGCCCCTGAAAAAATGCAAGCAGCGCTTGCTGCAGCGTACCAAGTCGGTTATCGCAGTGCGATGATCATCGCAACAGCAGGCGCATTAACCATTGCAGCTTGGGTTTCTCCTGGCGATGATGCTTACAACTTAGAAGCTTGGCAAACAGCTTACTTTGCCATGGCGATGTTAATGGGCATTGGTATCATTACCACGTTATGTGCCAAAGAACCGCAAGTCGATACCAAACAGGCTGACGATAAAGAACGCCTATTAAGAGCCGAGTTTGCTGCCAAATACCCTGCTAAAGTCGCTGGGGCATTAGCCTGGTTATACAGCGCTAGCGTATTGCCTTTTATTGACTTTTTTAAGCGTTATGGCAAAAGCGCTATTCTGATTTTGTTGTTAATCTCGTGCTATCGCATTTCCGATATTGTCATGGGTATTATGGCAAATGTGTTTTATGTTGATATCGGTTTTAGCAAAGAAGAAATCGCTTTTATCAGTAAAGTCTATGGTTTGATCATGACCTTAGTCGGCGCCGCTTTTGGTGGTGTGTTGCTTATGCGTTATGGCACCATGAAAATTCTATTCTTAGGTGCCTTGTTAGTCGCGGTCACTAACCTGTTGTTTGCTTGGCAAGCGTATATTGGCTACAACGTGCCATTTTTAACCTTAGCCATATCGGTAGATAATTTTAGTGCAGGTATCGCAACCGCAGCGTTTATCGCTTATTTGTCCAGTTTAACCAGCAGTGGTTATAGCGCGACACAATATGCGTTATTGTCTTCGATAATGTTACTATTTCCTAAATTTATCGCAGGATTTTCGGGCTTGTATGTTGATGCTTTTGGTTACATCAATTTCTTTATTGCTGCGAGTTTAATTGGCTTTCCGGTGTTGCTATTAGTGGTGTTGGTGAATCGATCGCAAAACCAAAATTTAAAATAAAAGTGAGGTAATAGAAAAATTACTGATGTGGCAAAATCATCTTTTGAACTAACCTAACTTGATTAAAATTAGCATAGCGACACCAACACAACCTTGTAATACTTTATCTGATGGCATTTTTAAATCACAGTTTTTATTAATCAAAAAGTGTTTCATCACAAAGCCGAAATGATAAACAGACTTGACAGTACTCTCTTCAAATCGGTCTTATCACTAAGCCTCGCCCAACTGGCTGAAATGAAAAATATGTTTACCTTGAGACTATTTGTTGTATGGTAATATTCAGCAGATAAATATGTGTAGGGTTAAGAGATTTTTGACTGACTTGTGGAGGGCGTTCTACTAGGACACCAGCTTGGTTCAGACGATAAAACAACAAAGCGCTGCATCATAGTATTTGAACGGATAAATAATGATTCAACTTTACTCCTTACCTTTAATTGTCTGCTCTAGCATCAGCTTTATTCTAAGCTTGTTTTTCATGTTGCTATATCATCGTCTGAAATCACGTCACGAAGAACAAGTGTACTATTACTTGATTTTTTCGCTATCAGCATTGTTAAGTAGTGTCTTTTTAGCAGCCTTTGCGATCCTCATTAATTCTTCTGAAAATCTCGATTATCTCAATATATCCAACCGAGTGACCATCATTACTGCAATGTTCACCATTGTGATTGGCCTGCATTTCTTTGTCGCATTCTTTGAATATAAAGCCCCTGTGCTACTCAAATTATGCTATGCCATATGTGGCGTCTTTTCTTTACTAGCCTTGGTACCAAATCAATATTTTCTAGCCAAAGAGTATTATGCCACCTCAACATATTACACCGGCCTGGTATTTGGTCCTTTATTCCAGCTGTGGGGGATCTGGATACTGTTATTAGCAGGATACTGTATCGTTATTCTTACTCGGATCTATGTGCGTCAATACAAAAAGAAAAATAATTCTCTTGGCACAGTGCAATTACTTTTAGGGGCTACGAGCATATGGATGGTAACTGGCGTAGCTGATACCTTAACAGGAATACAAGTTATTGATCTGCCGCCCTTAACATGGGTTGGTTCTTTTTTAGTAACATGCTGCAATGCTTGGATTCTAGTCCTTCATATTGACGATCTTTATGAGCAAAGGCGACAGTTAAATAATCGTCTTATGCATGATCATCTTACTCAGGCTTTCTCACGCAGCTACTTTGAATTCCGTTTGACCGAAGCCATTAATAAAATGTCGAGAAACCATTCAATTAAATTACACCTATGTATATTTGATATAGACAATTTTAAAACCATTAATGATAGTTATGGACATATAAACGGAGATGAATTACTCAAAGCAATCGCAACTATTGTCAAAGAGAACATTCGCCCCATTGATTGCTTTGCTCGTTTGGGCGGGGATGAATTCGTTCTTCTACTTATTGACTTAGATGATCAGCACGCTTATGAGATCGTTGCACGGATCAAAAAGAGTATATTTGAAACCACATTTGGGCTAAGCACACTGCAATTTAGTGCTTCATGTTCTTTTGGGATGGTGAGCTCAGGGGCTGAAAACTTAGTAAGTAAAAATCTATCAAAACAACTATTATCTAAAGCAGATGAAGCCCTCTATATCGCCAAAAATCAAGGAAAGAATACAATTAGAGTGTTAAATCTATCGGAATCAGAAGCACTGATGACCTAGCGTGCTGGAGCAAGAAACGATTGATAATATTTATTATGTATCTATTTAGTCATGGACTACTATCAATGCTAAGAAGCTATACAGAATCTGTTACAGAGTCGAACACATTGTCATTCATGATGTTGTCCCCCCATACAATGTACGCTAATCAAAATTGAATATAAGCAAAACAAACTAACGCAAACATTACTTCCCAAAAAAGCCGATAGGGTTTCCCTTATCGGCTTTTTGTCTCTACAGAACTTGCCTGTGGAGAATTTATCACTTCAGGATTAGTCTCTGAAGTTGTCGAACTGGAATGGTTGTCCGAGTTCTGATTCTTTGGCTAGACGCATGACCGCTTGTAGGTCATCGCGCTTTTTGCCAGTGATGCGTACTGAGTCGCCTTGAATAGCGGCTTGCACTTTAAGCTTGCTGTCTTTGATGGCTTTAACTAGCTTTTTAGCAATCAGTGAATCGATACCTTGCTTAAAATTAACTTTTAAACTGAAGGTTTTGCCACTGTGAACCGCTTTGTCATCGACTTCCATTGACGACGGATCGACGTTGCGTTTACTCAACTGAATACGTAAAATATCAACGAGCTGCTTACAAATAAAATCATCTTCCGCTTTTAGCGTGACAACGTTGTCTTTGTATTCAATTTCAATTTCTTTACCACGTAAATCAAATCGGCTAGCCACTTCACGGCGAGAGTTTTCTACCGCGTTACGTAATTCTTCTTCATCAACTTCCGACACAATATCCATAGATGGCATGTTGCTTTCCTCTTTGATTCATCACATTTATATACGGCTATTTTACACTAGGAGTCATTAACAGGATAGTGGAGTACAACTTAGGCTCTATTAAACCGATTATCGTGCGCTAATATCCCATTGATTAACAAAATATCATTAACCAGCTATTTTAAATGATAATGTAGTTAAAACGCCCATTCTATTGAGTTTTACGACTATGGGTTTGTCATTATCAATAGTAAAAACGGCCCTTTTTGAACAATTGTTACTTTCTATAGAGGTTAATTAGTGACAATTTTAAACAGGTTTCTTATTATTAGCGATATTCTCATTTCACAAGGCTGATGTTACGCTCGTGATCACTTATAAAAACATTTTTAAACTTGCGTTAGTTGTTGCTGTGATAGTGACTAGCTATCTTGTTTTTTCAAAACCAAGTTACCCGCAAACGTTCGCCCATATGGATAAAGTGGGCCATTTAGGCAGTTTTTTAGCCCTTTCATATCTAGCACATTACGCTTTTAAACCGCGTTGGTATTTTTTGTGTACCTCTTTGGCTGCCTATGCAGTGTTAATTGAATTGATTCAATCTCGCTTACCTTATCGCAGTGCATCAGCTGCCGATGTCATTGCCGATTTTGTCGGGATTGCATTATTTTACTTATTGCACTTTTCTATCAATAAGTACCGTAAATTAAAAGCGAATCGTTAATACCTCATGGTAAAAACATCAGCGTTGCCAGCGTCATCCACACACGACAATAATGCTCTTATTGCCGTTTTAGGTGCAGGTGCGATTGGGCAATTGATGTATCATAAATTGAGTGTTAATACCCAAGAAGCTCAAGTAAACGAGGTGATATTGATTGGCAGAGATAAGCAGACTCGCCATCAACAATTGCGTTTTATTGACCACACCCAACACACCCATGAAGCCTTAGCGACTATATTGGGAACAGATGATAACCGCTTAGCGCGAGTTGAATTACTGTTTGTGTGTGTTAAAGCCTATCAAGTCGAGCAAGCGCTTTTACCTTTATTACCGAAACTGTCGCCTCAATGCCATATTGTATTACTGCATAATGGTTTAGGCCCGCACTTACCTGTTGCTGCAGCCCTTATGCGGTATAAGGATATGGGCTTAACCTTAGGCACCACTTCACAAGCGGCGTTGAAGTTAAGCCCGTGGCAGGTGAAGTACAGTGGTTTGGGTGTGACTCAGCTAGGTCATTATTGTGGCTCTGTTATGTCGGCAGCATTAAAGACATGCTTAACTCGTCTACATAGTGACAACCAACCGATTGAGTGGCATCAACCTGTATTACCAGTCTTGTGGCAAAAGCTGGCCATTAATGCAGTAATAAACCCGTTAACCGCGTTAAATCAGTGTGCGAATGGCCAATTGGCAGCAACAGAATATCAATCACAGATCAGTGCCATTATCGATGAGCTAGTAGAAGTGGCTAAATATGATGGCATCATATTAGATAAGGCGGCTGTCAAAGTGCGGGTTTATCAGGTGATTGAGTTAACCTCGGCAAACTTCTCATCTATGTATCAAGATGTCGCCCACAGCAGACCGACTGAAATTAATGAGATAAATGGCTACATTTGCCAGCAAGCTAAGGCGCTTCATCTTAATGTGCCCAATAATCAATATCTCGTCGACAAGGTTTTGCAATTGAGTAAATCTTGAATGCGATGCTATCACTGGCCTCAACTCAATTTAAATCATCGGGTAAGTCAGCCCAAATCAAAATATTTGGACTGATAACTATTCGCTACTGGATTTAGCTCCACATTACCAAAACAGCTGCTATCGCGATTAAAATCAAACCCGCTACATCGTTAATTTTAACTTTATCTTTAAGCCAAAAAACAGCGATCATCAAGGTAAAAAACACCTCAATCTGGCCGAGTGTTTTAACATAAGGCACAGCCTGCAACGACATTGCACTGAACCAACCAATTGAACCGATGCAACTGGTGATACTAATTGATAAGGTTAATGTGGGTCGTTGCCACAACGCCGCTAAAGTCGATTTATCTTTTGCCAGCAAATAACCAATGAGCACGATGGTTTGTAAACCAATAACCCACAGTAATACCCATGCTGCACGATGCGTAAACGGCCCTTGCAGAGTTAAACTTGCTTCGCGTACCCATAGCGAGGTCAACGCAAAAGCACTGCCACATGCAAGCCCTAATAAGACTGTTTTAACTGAAAGTTGTTTAAAACCCTGTTTGCTGCTTAACAACATTATTGCTAAGCCGCCAATAACAACGCCTATCCAGCCTAATAGGGATAATTGTGTGCCGAAAAATAGCACCCCAAGTATTGCAGCGACTAATGCTTCACTTTTAGCCAGCCCGGCACCAATGGCAAAGTTTTGCATTTTAAACAGTTTAACCATCAAGCCTGTTGCTAGAATTTGCATCGATGATGCACCAATCACAAAACCCCAAAATGTCCCTGTAAACTCAGGTAATGCACTAGGTTGATATTGATGTAAACCATACAGATAACACGCAGCAATGGGGCCGGCCCAAATGAATCGAGCCAAGGTAACACCTGCAACACTGACTTCTTTACTGAGTTTGCTTTGAAATGCATTGCGCCACGCCTGCATAAACGCAGCGAGGAAGGTAAACATGATCCACATAATTAACTATTGCTCATTACATAAAAAAGCCCTGAAACTTGGTAAAAAGTCAGGGCTTATACAAGGGCAATTAGATTACTGTTTACGACCATTAAAAGACACTGATTAAATGCCTAATTGATTAAAAATCAACTTACCGCTGTTTCAGTCATTCAATGTCATTGATGGCTTACTTGCTGGTATCAATAAACTCAAAAGATTTAACCAATTCATCAACCGCTTTCATCTGCGTTAGGTATTTCTCTAATAAATGCAGTGGTAGCGCACATGGGCCATCGCATTTTGCATTATCAGGATCGGGATGGGCTTCGATAAATAGACCCGCTAAACCTAATGCCATACCACTACGAGCAAGCTCGGTTGCTTGTGCACGACGTCCACCAGCAGAATCTGCTCGTCCACCAGGGCGTTGTAGTGCATGAGTGGCATCAAATATTACCGGATAACCGGTTTGTTTCATTTCGTCCATGCCTAGCATGTCTACAACGAGGTTGTTGTAACCAAAACTACTGCCACGTTCACATAAAATAATATTGTCATTACCGGCTTCGTTAAACTTGGTAATGATGTGACGCATTTCGTGTGGCGCTAGAAACTGCGGTTTTTTCACATTGATCACTGCACCGGTTTTCGCCATTGCCACTACAAGATCAGTTTGGCGTGCTAAAAATGCAGGCAACTGAATAATATCGACAACTTCTGCAACTGGCGCACACTGATGAATTTCATGCACATCGGTTATCATCGGTACGTTAAAGGTTGATTTTATTTCTTCAAAAATACGTAAACCTTCTTCCATACCAGGGCCACGGTATGAGTTAACCGATGAACGATTGGCTTTATCAAAAGACGCTTTAAACACATATGGAATGCCAAGCTTTTGGGTCACTTCCACATAATGCTCGGCAATCGACATCGCTAAATCGCGCGACTCAAGCACATTCATACCACCAAATAACACGAACGGCTTATCGTTAGCGACTTGAACGTTATTAGATAACTGAATAATTTTTTGATCCATTTGATCCTCTTAGCGCATTACGCTGCAACAATTTGTAATAACTGACCACATAGCCATGCCATGTAAGTACCTAATGCATAACCGAATACTGCCAACAACACCCCTACAGGTGCTAATGCTGGATGGAACGCAGCAGCCACCACTGGCGCCGATGCAGCTCCGCCCACGTTTGCCTGGCTGCCCACTGCCATATAAAACAATGGCGCTTTAATGAGTTTAGCAACCAATAACATTAATCCTGCATGCACTAACATCCACACGATACCGATTAAGAAATAAATCGGCGTATCCATGACTTTAGACACATCCATATGCAAACCTATGGTTGCAACGAGAATGTATAAAAATGCTGAGGCGATTTTAGATGCGCCAGAGGCTTCAAGATGACGCACAGGGCTAAATGAAAGTCCTAAGCCAATAGTAGTCACAATTACCACTAACCAGAAGAATTTAGAGGTTAAACTGTAATCTTCGGTCCACGGATAGTTGGCTTCAAAGAATGGCCCCAAGAAATCTGCCGCAAAATGGGCAAAACCTGTTACCCCAAACCCAACAGCCACAATTAACATGATGTCGCGAAGTGATGGAATACGTGAATTCTCGGCGTGGTACTTTTCTACTTTCTCTTTTAGTGCTTCAATTGCGGTGGTGTCTGCACCCGTTCTGGCATCAATCTCTTTAGCTTTTGATGCCATAAACAGCAGTACTGCCATCCAGATATTGGCCACGATGACATCTACCGTAACCATTACCGAGAATATCTCACCACCGACCGAATAAATCTCTTTCATCGCGGCTTGGTTTGCACCACCACCAATCCAACTTCCCGCTAAGGTTGTCATGCCGCGCCATACGGCATCTGGACCATTACCACCTAGTAGTGATGGATCTATCATTGATACGCTTAATAGCGCAATCGGTCCGCCAATAACAATACCCAGCGTGCCGGTTAAAAACATTATCACCGCTTTAGGGCCTAAACTAAGAATGGCTTTTAAATCGACACTTAAAATCAATAACACTAAACACGCAGGCAATAAATACCGCGAAGCAACAAAATACAGTTGTGACGCATGACCATCGATCACGCCAAAAGTGTTTAATAATGAAGGTAAGAAATAGCACAGTAGTAATGCTGGGATGTATTTATAGAATTTTTGCCAAAACGGATGGGTAGATGAACTAGTGTAAAAAACAAAACCTAAAATAACGGCGAGTATACCCAGTGCGGTGGCATCATTGCTCACCATTGCTGACGTTGTCATGCAGTGTTCTCCCTTACAAATACATTATATTTTTTGTTGTTATTGTGATTGTTATTGCGAAAATCAATGGTGATTAAAATCGCATGATTTCGCAGCAGAGCTTTTAAAACTGAGCTTGCTGGCGCCCGACTTGCGAACTAAAGCCACTTTGAGTTAACCCAAAGCAGCCTGTTCGGCAGGTAATATCACATCATTAATGATAAACCTGCATATGTTGACTGAGTTCCTTTAATTGAATCTTAACCAGCTCAATCACCGGATCATGCGGACTCAAATCAATGAAGTGTTGTAAATCAGACATGGCCACTTTAATGCAACCTAATTGCTGCGCAATAAACGCTCGCTCGCGATTAAGATGTACATCATCTGGATGCCATTGTAATAATAAATTACAGCATTCCATTGCCTGTTCAAATTTATGACTGACAATACAACCCGCTTTTAGCTCATGTAACATGCGGCTAATTAATCGTTTTAGCGTAGCTGTTTTTAGATGACTCGGCTTTAATTTAGCCGCATTACCCAATTCACCGCGTACAAATGCATGCAACTGATGACGGCTAAGCTCTTCACCTGTAAGCGGATCATGATATCTAATAACATCATTCACTTGGCTTTTTAATACCGTATTACCGGGTAATAAAACCGCCTCGAGTGTTAAGTCGAGTTGCTTAGCCAATAAAATGAGTAATATTGATAACGTGGTGCTGTTACCTTGACGCTTTAACACGCAATAGCTTAAATCTGCCGCCTCAACACTAAAATAGTCATCGCGAGCACAAAAGCCTAAATCATTGTAAAACCACTTAAACAGACCTTCAAGCCGTGCTTGTTGGTCAACAACATAGTGACTCAATACCGAACCAGCCATTTCATACCATGCCCACATAGCAGGTTTAGAGGTTGAAAAGCCAAGATGTTCAGAGAGTTCAAATGCAGTTTCAGGTATCGAAACTGCATCATCAAGATGATATTTTGCCATTAAAAACCAATTAACCCATGAATACGACTTGTTTAAAATGAGCCAGTTTGGCCGCTAACACTATCCAACCTATTGCACCGATAAAAGCAAAAAACTTAAACAGTTTATTACGGTTAGATTTAAGTGCCATGATGCCTAAAGCAATGTATGCCGCAACACAGATGATTTTTTCTGTCATCCATGGATCAACAAAAGGATATTGTTTGATCATAAAGCAAAGAGTGAAGCCTGATAGTAATAAAAAGGTATCAATAACATGTGGCGCCACTTTAACAAACTTTTTTTCCATAATAGGAGACTGACGTAAATGCAAAACAAAACGCACGATAAAAAAGATCACACTCATGGCAACTAGCATCATGTGAGTATGCTTTACCGCTGGATATAAACTGTAAAATGTTTCCATTAATTAAGTCTCATTAAAAAGGTCAAAATAAAAGGTGGCTAGTCTACTCTATCAACCAGCCACATACCAATATCACGATGAGTGTTATTTACTTAGAAGGGAAACGCCGAGTAAGACAGGATTATCAATCAGCCCATTGTCCTAGCGTACATCGATCATTGCTGCCAAAGTCTCGCACTGTGGCGACATTTTGATAACCCAGCTCAATCAGTTTTTCACGAACTTTGATTGCCTGCTCATAGCCATGCTCAAGCAATAAGTAACCACCGGGAAGTAAATGAGCCCGTGCTTGCTCTGCAATGTAATACAAATCAGCATAACCTTCATTGCCTGCGGTGAGTGCACTTTGCGGTTCAAAGCGAACATCGCCTAAATGAAGATGCTCATCGGCTTCATCAATGTAAGGAGGATTAGACACAATTAAATCAAAATCGCGCTGCTCTACCGCTGAAAACCAGTCCGACTGGATAATTTCGACTTCGGTTAAATTAAGATTACCGCGATTAGCTTTAGCAAGCTCGACAGCCTCAGGCACATTATCAATGGCAGTAATTCGCCATTTTGGCCGCTCAGACGCTAGAGCCAATGCAATGGCCCCCGTTCCGGTACCTAAATCCAATACTTTGGCATTGTGACGCACAGATAAGTTCAGTGCAGTCTCTACTAAAATTTCAGTATCAGGTCGTGGAATAAGGGTGGAGTCGTTAACAATGAAGGGTAATGACCAAAACTCTCGCTCACCAATAATATGCGCAACCGGAGTGCCACTTTGACGCTTAGTAATCATCTGACTATAAGCTTTAAATTGCTCACTGGTCAGCTGCCGCTCAGGCCAAGTGTATAAAAAACTGCGATTTTTATTCATACAATGCAATAGCAATGCCTCTGCATCCACATGTGCAGATTCAGAGGTTGCAGCTAATTGTGAATAAGCCCATTGCAGGGCTTCAGCAATTGTTGAATACGAAGACTGAGTCAAGAGCACTCCTTAATCGTCAGCTAACGCTGCAAGCATGTCTGCTTGATGTTCTAGCATGATAGGTTCAAGCAAGACATTTAAATCGCCTTCCATGACTTCATTCAAGCGATATAGCGTTAAGTTGATACGATGATCACTTACGCGACCTTGTGGGTAATTGTACGTTCTAATACGTTCAGAACGATCACCACTGGCCACTAAACTACGGCGGGTTGTTTCTTCAGCGCTACGTCTTTTTTCATCTTCAACCGCTTGAATACGCGCTGCCAATACACTCATCGCTTGGGCACGGTTTTTATGTTGTGAACGCTGATCCTGACACTCAACAATAATGCCAGATGGAATATGGGTAATACGAATAGCAGAATCGGTTTTGTTAACGTGCTGACCACCCGCACCAGAGGCGCGGAATGTATCCACTTTTAAGTCTGCTGCATTAATCGAAATCGCTTCAGCCTCTGGTACTTCATGCAATACCACAACAGTACAAGCAGAAGTATGCACACGGCCTTGAGATTCGGTTTCAGGCACACGTTGAACGCGATGTCCGCCTGACTCAAACTTTAATTTGCCGTAAGCACCGTCACCACTGATTTTAACAATGATTTCTTTAAAGCCGCCATGCTCGCCTTCGTTGACATTCATCACTTCCATTTGCCAACGGTTGGCTTCACAGTAACGTGAATACATACGGTATAAGTCGCCAGCAAAAATAGCCGCTTCATCACCACCAGCACCGGCGCGAATTTCAAGAAACGCGTTGGTGTCATCGTTAGGATCTGTTGGCAATAGTAAAACTTGTAATTCATCTTCAAGCTTTTCTAGCACTTGCTTTGACTGCTTATACTCATCTTGCGCCATTTCGCGCATTTCAAGATCGTCTTCTTCAAGCATCTCTTTGGCGTAGTCGAAATCTTTTTGAGCTTGTTGAAATGCCTTAAAGCTACTCACAACATCTTCAAGTTGAGAATATTCTTTTGATAATCCACGAAAACGGTCTTGATCCGAAATCACGGTAGCATCACTGAGTAACGCTAATACTTCTTCATTACGTTCGAGCAAGCCTTCAAGCTTGCGGATAACGGATTCTTTCATTTAGCTCGCTAACCTTAGTTTTTATCTAAACCAAGCGCAGTTCTTAATTGGCCTAACGTATTCAAATCACCTTGGCGGCTTGCTGAAGTGAGCGCTTGTGTAGGTGAATGTATCAAACGATTGGTCAGCCTGTTAGCTAACTCAAGTATCACTTGTTCACTATCACTGCCTTGAGATAATTTATTCAAGGCACGTTCAACTAATTCATCTTTAATAGCCAAGCTCTGGCTGCGATATTCGCGAATACTGTCGACTGACTCTAAAGACCTAATCCACTCCATAAATAAGTGTGATTGATCTTCAGTAATTAATTCTGCTTGCTCGGCGGCTTCTTTACGTGAAGCCATGTTCTGTTCAATTATGCTATGCAGATCGTCTACAGTATAAAGGAATGCGTCGTCTAACTCACCGACTTCTGCTTCAATATCTCTTGGAACTGCAATATCCACCAACAACATAGGTTGGTGACGACGCTGTTTTAGCGCTTTTTCGACCATACCTTTACCTAAAATAGGCAAAGGGCTGGCGGTAGAGGATATCACGATATCGGCTTTAGCGAGAAAGTCTGGTATTTGTTCTAAGGTAATTGCGGTCGCATTAAACTCTTCACACATGGCTTGAGCACGTTCAATCGTGCGATTTGCCACCACCATAGAAGCAACACCATTATCTTTAAGGTGCTTAGCGACTAATTCAATGGTTTCTCCAGCACCAATGAGTAACACCTTAGTGGTGCTCAACGATGAGAAAATATGTTTGGCCATGCTGACAGCGGCAAAGGCAACAGAAACCGCGGCGGCACCGATTTCAGTGTCAGTACGCACTTTTTTAGCCACTGAGAAAGTATTTTGAAATAAACGATCGATGGTTAATGCAATAGTGCCTGCTTCTTTGGCTTTCACAAACGCTTGTTTGACCTGTCCCAAAATTTGCGGTTCGCCTAGCACCAGAGAATCTAAACCTGACGCTACCCGCATTAAATGTTTGACAGCAACTTGTTCTTCATAGGCGTAGATACACGGCATTAAATCGCTATGTTCTAAACCATGATAATCTTCTAACCATTCAATAATGTCTTCCTTTTCAGCATTATTGCAATATAGCTCAGTTCGGTTACAGGTAGACACAATAACAGCCTCACCCGTGCGGGTGCGACTGGCCAAGCTTTTCATGGCATCATGAATGCGGTCTGGAGAGAAAGCGACTTTTTCACGCAAATCTACCGTGGCGGTTTTATGGTTTATCCCGATTATTACTAGGCTCATTAGACGGTATCAAGTTCTTTTCGGTGACGTTAATTAGGCTATTCTACTGAATTGGACCAACTAAAAACACAATTGGCTTAACAAAACCGAATAAATGTCTAAATTTTTATTTATTGATCACATATCTATTGTGCAAACCATTACATTAATATCACATTAATTTTGGCAAAAGCATTTTTACATAATGGCTTAAGCCCAGTATCATAAGATCATCTTAAGCAACCGCTAGGCAATCCATTGCGTTTATCTGCATCTTTATTTCATACAGCTCTCATTACCGTGTTGCTTGTCTTAGCCGGTTGTAGTGTCACTCCATCTGATGATTTCACCCCTATCGATGTGACCAACGCAGCTCAAGCCAAAGCATGGGAACTTCAAGGCAAAATTGCCGTCAAGACATCGCAAGACAAATTCAGCACCAATTTGTATTGGCTACATCAACCTAAAGCAAATGATTTACGCCTAACAACGGTATTAGGCACTACAGTATTAACCCTTAAGACAAATCAAGGTATGGCGACACTTGAAGTTGACGGCAAAACCTATCGTGACAGTAATGCACAAGATTTACTGACAGGTATTAGCGGATGGTCAATCCCGCTTGATAGCCTTCCTTTATGGATTACCGGCCAAATTGGCAGCAATGATAAAATTGTCAGCTATAATCCTGATGGCACAATTAAACAATTAATCAGTCACGACTCTGAAGCCAATTGGGTAGTCAGTTTTCTCGGTTGGCAACAACAAAGCGGCGCGCTTGTGCCTAGGTTGTTGAAGGTTGAGCGTGAGAATGTACAAATAAAAATTCAAACTAATCAATGGACAGCGGTAGCAGCCAAAACTAAATAACGTTAAATATTCAGTGCTGGCTAATCAACAAGGTAGTGAACAAAACATGACATCGACGAAATCACGCAAATCAGCGGTATCCAAAAGTTGGCCTGCTCCTGCAAAACTGAATTTATTTTTACATGTAACTGGTCAACGAGCCGATGGCTATCACGAATTACAAACACTATTTCAATTTATTGACCATTGTGACTACCTTGATTTTCATATCACAGACACACCAGATTTAATTCTCCATTCTACGATGTCCGATTCTGTCGCTAACAGCGATAACTTAATTCTTAAGGCCGCAAAATCACTTAAGCGTTACGCCCAATATCAAGGCGGTGCGCATATTTGGTTAGAAAAATTGTTGCCTATGGGTGGTGGTTTAGGCGGCGGTTCATCTGATGCGGCAACCACATTAGTGGCGCTAAATGCCTTATGGAAAACCAATGTTTCACCCAGTAAACTGGCTGAAATTGGCTTAACGCTTGGTGCGGATGTCCCTGTTTTTATTAATGGTTTATCTGCGTTTGCCGAAGGTGTAGGTGAGAAGCTAATCACAGTACATCCACCCGAGTCATGGTATTTAGTTATTGTCCCTGATGTACATGTGTCAACCCAGGATGTTTTTCAACATCCTGATTTGCCACGTAACACACCAAAATTGGATATGAGTAGTTTAATGACTCAACAATGGAGCAATGATTGTCAGAAACTGGTCACAACTAAGCACCCTCAAGTTGCCAATGCCTTAAGCTGGCTGGTAGAATATGCGCCGTCGAGAATGACCGGAACAGGTGCATGCGTGTTCGGGGAATTTACACATTCGCAACAAGCCCTTGACGCTTTAGCCAAATTACCGGCTGATATGCGAGGTTTTGTCGCAAAAGGGATGAACAAGTCGCCATTACAAATACGACTTGAGCAGCTCTAACAACATTATTTCTTCTGGGTCAGTTTTGAGTGACAACACGTAAAATTGATCTAGCCTTTAATCGTAAAGCAAACACCTGA
Organism: Shewanella sp. S1-58-MNA-CIBAN-0166; assembly: GCF_040310085.1. Lineage (NCBI taxonomy): Bacteria > Pseudomonadati > Pseudomonadota > Gammaproteobacteria > Alteromonadales > Shewanellaceae > Shewanella > Shewanella sp. S1-58-MNA-CIBAN-0166. The sequence continues at coordinate 49,388 of NZ_JBEOPN010000013.1, forward strand.
GGTTCATAAAGTGCCCGACATCAAGCTCTTTGCTGGTAACGCTACCCCAAATCTAGCCGCCAAGATAGCCGACCGTTTATTTTGCAAACTTGGCGACGCAGTTGTAGGCCGTTTCAGCGACGGTGAAATCAGTGTTCAAATAAACGAGAATGTACGTGGTGCGGATGTGTTCATCATCCAATCTACTTGCGCACCAACTAACGATAATCTCATGGAGCTTATTGTAATGGTTGACGCGCTACGTCGTGCATCAGCGGGTCGTATTACTGCCGTTATTCCGTACTTTGGTTATGCTCGTCAAGACCGCCGTGTACGCAGTGCACGTGTACCCATTACCGCAAAAGTTGTTGCAGATTTCTTGTCAAGCGTGGGTGTTGACCGCGTATTGACTTGTGACTTACATGCTGAGCAAATTCAAGGTTTCTTTGATGTCCCTGTTGATAACGTGTTCGGTAGCCCTGTGTTACTTGAAGACATGTTGGCAAAGAAATTAGAAAATCCTGTTGTTGTGTCTCCTGATATTGGCGGTGTAGTTCGTGCTCGTGCAGTTGCCAAGCTATTAGATGATTCTGACCTTGCGATTATCGATAAGCGTCGTCCACAAGCTAACGTTGCCCAAGTAATGCATATTATTGGTGATGTTCAAGGCCGTGATTGCATCATCGTTGATGACATGATCGACACGGGTGGCACCTTATGTAAAGCTGCTGAAGCATTAAAAGAACATGGCGCTAACCGCGTGTTCGCTTATGCTACTCATCCGGTATTCTCAGGCAATGCTGCTGAAAATATTGCTAATTCTGTTATCGATGAAGTTATCGTGACAGACACGGTGCCATTAAGCCCTGAAATGCTGAAAGTGGCTAAAGTGACCCAGCTAACGATGTCTGCAGTATTAGCTGAAGCGATTCGTCGCGTTAGCAACGAAGAGTCAATCTCTGCGATGTTCCGCCACTAATCATCTTTAGTGAGTGAAACAACTAAACGCACTCTTACGAGTGCGTTTTTGTTTGGTTAAACCTCGCAAAAATACTTTATATAAGTTACTTGAGAAATAAGCCGAACCACCATTACCAGATGTTCGTCATTATTGAATGGCTGATGTCTAACATTAACCGTCAAATCATTCTACAACCTTCAAGCATTCAACTCACAAGTGCATTTATTGATTGAATCAATAGCATCATCTCATCGTCGGCTTCCAAACCCAAAAACCAGACTCATCTATGCAGTCATGCTTTGCATGACTGCATTCGACTCTAGCGGATGCTGAGAATGTGCAGAATAGAATGTCTTTTGAGTGTGTAAAAAAGTATTGCCCGCAGTGATACCGGTTTGATAATCATGGCGTAAGCCCATATCTGTGCTGCCCAACAATTTGCTTTGCAGATCATCATCAGCAAAAATTTGAATGATCTCGACATCATCTGGTGGATTGGCGATAAACGCGAGCTCTTGTTCGTAAGCATGTTCATGCTGAACCAAGTAATCTATGGTTTTGGGACAATAACCTGACACACAAATCCATGATTTTAATTTATGCACCCAAGCAGACTGTGCATGAAAATCTTCATTAACAGTACGAATTACCACTATTTTTCTCGCACCACGGCGATATGCTTCACGAACCGGTAACGGCGCAGCCAGTCCACCATCAAGATAAAAGTCCGCTTGAGGGTAATCATCGTCGGTATGAACTTGATTAGCTGCACTGGCGGTTAACCAGGGCGCAAGTTTAACCCCCTGTTTATATAGAAAGGGTAATGCACTTGAGGCTTTAAGCAATTCGCGCCAGTGGTCATTATCACCATTTGGGCGTAAGAAATAACCTTGTCGGTCGCGTGAATTAGTTGCGGTGATCAATAACTCGCGTTGTCCCAAAGATTTTGCTGCTGCGGTAAAGTCTAAGGCAAAACTACCTTGAGTCGTTTTATCAAAGTACCAGTCCAAATCGACAACATTTCCGCCAACTAACCCTCGGCCCAGTTGGTAAAATCGCTTATGTCGTGATAACCCACGGATTAATCGCTTGGCATAGCCTTTTTGGCGAGATAAAAAACTCGTGAGATTTTGTGAACCAGCAGATGTGCCTATGAATAAATCAAAGGGATCAAAATCATTATCTAACCACGCATCTAAAACACCAGCAGTGAATATCCCTCGCTGACCACCACCTTCAGCAATCAGTGCCATCTTGGGTTGTGATGCTTCATAAGGGTTCGTTAATGGTGTTGGTGTTAGGACGTTCATGATAAGCCTTTCTAAAAATATTCACTGCATAAGACAAGTCTAAACAACAGTAAGTAAAATAGATAACCGATAGAATCAATCGCGTTGATAGGAAAATACTATTGGTAAACAATACCGATTGTATTAATTATCTGCTTATTCAGAGTAACTTGATAGCAGATGGGATAAGGCTAAGGGGTGATTTTCTTTGAGCAGTATTAACATCAACAGGCTTCAATATGCTCAAAACATTTTGCTGAAAACATTTTGCTGAAAAAGAATAGCAAAAAGCCCGTCTATAAGACGGGCTTTTTAGAATTTGGCTGGGATACAAGGATTCGAACCTTGGAATGCTGAGATCAAAACCCAGTGCCTTACCGCTTGGCGATATCCCAATAGTATTTTTTAAACAGATATGAAGAACAATTGTGACTAAAATTTGATGGTACGGAAAGAGAGACTTGAACTCTCACACCTCGCGGCACCAGAACCTAAATCTGGCGTGTCTACCAATTCCACCATTCCCGCATCAAATTTTAACTTAGAGTATACTCTTTTTATTTCAGAGTAAACTTTGCTTTACCAGCTAACGTAAGTACAACTCACTCTACCCAGTAAATATGGTAGCAATGGCGGGACTTGAACCTGCGACCCCAGCATTATGAGTGCTGTGCTCTAACCAGCTGAGCTACATTGCCAAAGATGGCTGGGATACAAGGATTCGAACCTTGGAATGCTGAGATCAAAACCCAGTGCCTTACCGCTTGGCGATATCCCAATAATCTTGTCTAACTTTATAAATGGCTGGGATACAAGGATTCGAACCTTGGAATGCTGAGATCAAAACCCAGTGCCTTACCGCTTGGCGATATCCCAATCAAACTTTTTGAAACATCCGCTTAAGCCAATATTTCTAATAAATGGTACGGAAGGAGAGACTTGAACTCTCACACCTTGCGGCACCAGAACCTAAATCTGGCGTGTCTACCAATTCCACCACTCCCGCACAACACTCTAGTTTAACATCTTGAGCAGATGGGTAAGAAATAGATGGTAGCAATAGCGGGACTTGAACCTGCGACCCCAGCATTATGAGTGCTGTGCTCTAACCAGCTGAGCTATATTGCCACTATTTCTTGCTATCCCTCTTGGTGAGGAACGGGGCGTATTATGCTTATTCAGGTTATCTAGGTCAACTGGTTTTTTTCGCTATTTTCATCAATTCGACTTGTTCGGCTATAACTTCACCAAACTGAATGCCGAATCGACAAAATAAACCCAATTAACACACCTTAAACACCTTTACGCCCCATTTTAATTTCTAATTAACGTAAGTGACACTTATACGTTAAATAAGAAATGCATTACATCGCCATCTTTAACGATGTATGTTTTACCTTCAACACGTAATTTACCCGCATCTTTGGCGCCAGCTTCACCTTTGTAGGTAATAAAATCTTGATATGCCATAACCTGTGCACGAATAAAGCCACGTTCAAAGTCGGTATGGATTACGCCAGCAGCTTGTGGGGCAGAAGCACCAACAGGTACTGTCCATGCGCGAACTTCTTTTACACCTGCAGTAAAGTACGTTTGCAGATTCAGTAATTCGTAACCTGCACGAATTACGCGGTCTAAGCCAGACTCTTCTAAACCAAGGTCAGCCATAAACTCTGCGCGGTCATCTGCTTCCATTTCTGCTAATTCAGATTCAATAGCAGCACATACAGGCACAACGATAGCATTTTCTGTAGCGGCAATAGCACGAACAACATCTAAATGAGGGTTGTTTTCGAAACCATCATCGGCAACGTTAGCAATGTACATTGTTGGTTTAATCGTTAAGAAGTTAAGGTAAGCAACGGCTGCTAACTCTTCTTTAGTTAATTCCAACGAACGCAACATTTGGCCTTCATTTAACAATGGACGCATTTTTTCAAGTACAGCGACTTCAAATTTTGCATCACCGTCGCCGCCTTTAGCACGTTTAGCTTGACGAAAAATAGCGCGCTCACATGCGTCTAAGTCTGCTAGAGCTAGCTCAGTATTAATGACTTCAATATCGCCAGCTGGGTCAATTTTATTCGCTACGTGAACAATGTTCGGATCTTCAAAACAGCGTACTACATGACCAATTGCATCAGTTTCACGAATGTTAGCTAAAAACTTGTTACCTAAGCCTTCACCTTTCGATGCACCAGCGACTAGACCAGCGATATCAACGAACTCCATAGAAGTAGGTAAAATACGTTGAGGTTTAACAATAGCAGCTAACGCATCAAGACGTGCATCTGGTACCGGTACCACACCCGTGTTTGGCTCAATAGTGCAAAACGGAAAGTTTGCCGCTTCAATACCCGCTTGTGTTAACGCATTAAACAACGTTGACTTACCCACGTTTGGCAGACCAACAATGCCGCATTTAAAACCCATATGCTTACCTTTATATATGTAGAGTTATCCCATTGGATAATGATGTCGAAAGGGTGTTAAAACAAAACTCGCTTGGCTTATTCTGCTTTGAACGAATGTAATCTATGCATGGCTTTCGCCATGTCTTGGTTAAATAAAATCTCGGTTGAACGAACCGCTTCATCAATCGCGGCGTTTATTCGCTCTTGCTCTATCGTTGGTGCCCTGCCAAGTACGTAGCCGCTGACTTTATTTTTATCGCCTGGATGGCCAATGCCAATGCGCAAACGATGAAAGTTTTTGTCGTTACCTAAACTGGCAATAATGTCTTTTAAACCATTATGACCGCCATGGCCACCGCCCAACTTGAATTTAGCCACACCAGGATCCATATCCAGCTCATCATGGGCGACTAAGATTTCCTCGGGCAAAATGCGGAAAAAATTGGCTAACGCTGCAACCGACTTACCACTTAAGTTCATATAAGTTGTCGGGATCAGTAAACGAACATCCCTGCCATGCAACGTTGCACGGGCTGTGACACCAAAATATTTACTCTCTGCAACCAAAGGGACATTACATATACGCGCTAATTCTTGCACGTACCATGCACCAGCATTATGGCGAGTTTGTGCGTATTCAGCACCCGGATTTGCCAACCCGACAATCAATTTAATGTTACTCATCACAACCTAGTCAGTTTAATAGCAAACAATGCTGCTAAATGCCTTCATGGGGTACATCAAAATACACATGATGCAAAACGCGGCATTTTATACCAATTTCACTCATAATGTAATCATTCAAAGCCACTCATGCTTTACGGTTGACGACTCTTTACAGAAGTCATGTTTGTTGCGTAGTAAGCCTAGCTAACAAATGGCACATATCGCCAACCGATAGTTTAATTCAGCCCAAGCGCGTACTTCAATACTTTACGTTTTAGCGGTGAGTCGATATTGGCCAGTTTTAACGCGCCATTACGCAGTAATTTTAATGGCAATAAATTGTTACTAAAACCAGCGTAAAAAGCATCCATTGCAGTCATCATCAATTGATTATCATAATATCGCGCTTGCTGATAATGCTTTAATACACTCGCATGCCACCATGTTTTACCATTACCAATAGCATTAGCAATTTGAGCCACCAGCACATCGACATCTTTAAAACCAATATTAACGCCTTGACCAGCTAATGGATTAATCGTGTGAGCTGCATCGCCAATAATAACCAGATTATCTTGATAATATTGTTGTGCATGGCGCCGAGTTAATGGAAAACTACCGCGATTTTCAACAGTAAAATCAGGGTCTAATCTCGATGGGAAATGCAGTCTGATTTGTTCGGCAAGTTGTAGATCATTCAGTTGAGATAACTGTTTAATTCGATTGGCATCGTCATACCACACTAACGAAGCATTATTTCCAGGCAGCGGCAGTAAGCTTCTAGGCCCTGCTGGAGTAAATTGCTGCCAGGTAATTGATTGCTGAGGAGTTTGAGTACTTATATTGATTAACATTGCCGATTGGGCATAATCCCAACCTGTCACCCCAATACCAGCCCATTGGCGCACTTGCGAGTTAGCCCCATCGGCACCAACAAGTAATGTTGTAGTAAGCATATCGCCATTATCCAGCAAAACACCGACTTGATGACCATCTCTTAAACGCGAAAACTGCATCACTTTAGCTGGACACAGTAAGGTGATGTTGTCCATTTGATGAATTTGTTGCCATAGGCTTAATTGAATTAAACGGTTTTCAAAAAAATAGCCTAAGTGCGGCTGGCCAACTTGTTCGGCGCTAAATGCAGTAAGGCAGCCATCAAGTTCCCATGTTTCTAAACCAGTATATGGCACATGACGCATGGTTAGCAGCTCATCCATAACACCAAGTCGCGCTAACAATTGCTCAGATGCCACACTAATTGCCGAAACTCGTACATCTAGAGGCTGCTCTGGTTCATAAGGTTGCGGTTGGCGAGATTCAATCACTGCAACACTGAGCCCTAACTGACCTAATCCAATCGCTGCTGCTGCACCGACCATTCCGCCGCCAACAACGACAACATCATAATGATTAGTGTGACCAGTGGTGTTCGTTGATGTAAATGAAGCATCTTGCATTGTGTTGGCATCCATAAATAGTGAGATGAGTTTCTGTTTAATATGACAGTGAATAGAGGTCAATATATGTATAAATATGTCTATAAGAGCTAAAGCATGACCAAATGTTGCTATAACGGCTTTTTCCTACATCCGCTTACAATGAACAAAAATCAATCAATAAACGATTTTATATACTGTGACTGTCTGATTAATTGATCCACTTTACGTAATCAAGAGAGGACATCATGAACCGTCACCATCAATTTGTACGCCATTACATTCGCTATGGTTTAATTGCCACAGTTTTGATCACCACAATCATAAGTTGCGCATTAATACTGTCGACTAATGCCAGTGCCAATAACCCCAAAAATAATTTAATCATTCCGGACGTAACAAATATAGGTTCCATTGAAACCATTACCGTGACATATCGTAATGCATTCGATTATGCCCTATATCAACAAACCACGGAAATGTTGCTCAGCTTTAATCGCGATTTAAGCCAAAGTAATCTCGTTCAAGTCCAGCAACAAAGTCGCCAAATGGCCGCGGAATTTGGTTTTTACTCCGCTCAATCCATCACGTTTAACGCCAACGATAAATCATTACAATTTTCAAGGCTATTACAAAGTTTAGATTCAAATGAGTGAAACTTGCACTAGTGCTAGCCAGACCGCCTGACAACAGGTAAAATGTCGCGCTATTTTTACTGTGATTTACTGGCGAGCACTGATGAGTAAAAAACTTCATATTAAAACCTGGGGCTGTCAAATGAATGAGTATGACTCATCAAAGATGGCCGATTTATTAGACGACTATCAAGGATATACCTTGACCGAGGACGCAAGCGAAGCAGATGTTCTGCTGCTTAATACTTGCTCTATTCGTGAAAAAGCACAGGAGAAGGTATTCCATCAGCTAGGGCGTTGGAAATCTTTAAAAGATAAAAATCCTAATTTAATTATTGGGGTCGGCGGTTGCGTTGCCTCGCAAGAAGGTAAAGCAATTAAAGATCGCGCTCAATGCGTTGATATTATCTTTGGTCCACAAACATTGCATCGTTTACCTGAGATGATTGAACAAATTCAACGTGGCGAAAAAGCCGTGATTGATATCAGTTTCCCAGAAATTGAGAAGTTCGATCGTCTTCCTGAGCCTCGCGCTGACGGTCCAACCGCGTTCGTGTCAATTATGGAAGGTTGCAGTAAGTACTGTTCTTTCTGCGTGGTACCTTATACCCGTGGTGAAGAAGTCAGCCGTCCGTTAGATGACGTTATTCTTGAAGTGGCTCAATTAGCGGCCCAAGGTGTACGTGAAGTCAATTTATTAGGTCAAAACGTTAACGCATATCGCGGTGCAACTCATGATGATGAGATATGTACCTTTGCGGAATTATTGCGCCTAGTGGCCTCAATTGATGGTATCGACCGTCTACGTTTTACCACTAGCCACCCAATTGAATTCACCCAAGACATTATCGATGTGTATGAAGACACGCCTGAATTGGTGAGCTTCCTGCATTTACCGGTGCAATCGGGTTCTGATCGTATTTTGACCCAAATGAAACGCGGTCACATGGCAATTGAATACAAGTCGATTATTCGTCGCTTGCGTAAAGCGCGTCCTGATATTCAAATCAGTTCAGACTTTATTATTGGTTTCCCTGGCGAATCTAAACAAGATTTCGCTGATACCATGAAACTGATTGAAGATGTTGGTTTTGACCACAGCTTTAGCTTTATCTACAGCGCTCGCCCAGGCACGCCTGCGGCAGATTTGCCTGATGATGTTAGCGACGAAGAAAAGAAGCAGCGTTTAGCGATTTTACAAGAGCGCATTACGCAACAAGCAATGCGTTATAGCCGTCATATGTTAGGCTCGGTTCAACGTATTTTAGTAGAAGGTCCATCGGTAAAGAATCCAATGGAACTTCGCGGTCGTACTGAAAACAGTCGAGTCGTTAACTTTGAAGCCGCCCATACTCATATCGGCAGTTTCGTTGATGTGAAAATTGTTGATGTTTATACCAACTCATTACGCGGCGAATTTGTCCGTGGTGAAGATGAAATGGATTTACGTCGCAGTTTACAACCAGCTGATATTATGGCTAAACACAAGCAAGATGACGCATTAGGTGTGACCCACTTTAAGCCGTAATTCATGTTTGTTGCTTAAGATGATATTAAAGGCGGCTTGTCCGCCTTTAATTTTGCCTAAAATTAGTCATATTATGGTAATTCGATACAGAGACTCGTAAACTGTCATTATTACTAAATGGCATATATTTTGTTGTCCAATACCAAAACCTGGAGCCTTATTTGACCACTAAAGTCACTACCATGAATTTGTATCTAGAACCTTCAGATACTCGCCGCCTCGTGTCATTATGTGGCCCATTTGATGACAACATCAAACAGCTAGAGCGCCGATTAGGTGTTGAGATTGTTCATAAAGATAACCACTTCACTATTGTTGGACTGCCACGTAATGCGCTCAATGCCAATAACTTGCTGCGTCAGTTATACATTGAAACCCAAACCGTAAAAGGCAGCACGCCAGACTTAGAACCTGAAGTAGTGCATTTAGCCATTCAAGAAGCCATTAACCTTGAAGCACAGCAAGACTCTGACGACAGTAGCATCAATATAAAAACTAAGCGTGGAGTGATTAAGCCTCGTACACCAAATCAAAGTGTGTACATGCATAATATCACTCGTCACGACATCAGCTTTGGTATTGGCCCTGCTGGTACAGGTAAAACTTACCTTGCTGTTGCAGCGGCGGTTGATGCGTATGAGCGACAAGAAGTGCGTCGTATTCTATTAACTCGTCCTGCGGTTGAAGCCGGCGAGAAACTCGGTTTTTTACCGGGCGATTTAAGCCAAAAAGTCGATCCATATTTACGCCCACTTTATGATGCCTTATTTGAGATGATGGGTTTTGAGAAGGTTGAAAAACTGATTGAACGCGGCGTAATTGAAGTCGCCCCGCTCGCTTACATGCGCGGCCGGACTCTCAATGATGCTTTCATTATTTTAGATGAAGCCCAAAACACCACAGTTGAACAAATGAAAATGTTCTTAACCCGTATTGGGTTTAATTCTCGTGCGGTGATCACTGGCGATATTACTCAAATTGATTTACCTCGTAGCCAAAAATCAGGCCTACGTCACGCCATTGAGGTTCTCAGTGAAGTATCTGAGATCAGCTTTAATTTCTTTATTGCCCAAGATGTGGTCCGCCACCCTGTTGTTGCTCGTATCGTTGAAGCGTATGAAGCATTCGAGCAACAAGAGCAAATCCAAAAAACCATCAAAGAACAAGCTTATCGTGAACGTGAGCAGAAACGTCAGCTAATAGATAAAGAGGAAAGTGCTCAATGAGCCAGCAAGGGATATCATTAGATCTCGACCTGCAAATTGCAGTCGATAATCCACATTTACCGACACAAGCTGAGTTTGAAACTTGGGTTCGAACGGCTATTGGCCAAACAATGTCAGTAGTCGAGTTAACCATTCGTATTGTTGATATTGCCGAAAGTCAGCAGCTCAATTCAACTTATCGCGGTAAAGACAAACCAACTAACGTATTGTCATTTCCATTTGAAGCGCCGCCTGAAGTTGAATTGCCATTATTGGGTGACCTCGTTATCTGTGCACCAGTGGTGGAACAAGAAGCAATTGAGCAAAATAAACCGCTAATCGCACACTGGGCACACATGGTCATACACGGTAGCTTGCATTTGCTGGGTTATGACCATATTATCGACGAAGAAGCCGATGAGATGGAGTCATTAGAGACCCAACTTGTTGAAGGCTTAGGTTTTGACAATCCCTATAAGGAAGCATAAATAAACAAGGTATATCTTATAGATAACCCTGTTTAGGTAAATATTATGAGTGACGATATCCCCCCGAGTACAAACGCCCACAAGAAGAGCTGGTTCGATAAAATTAACCAATTATTTCAGGGCGAACCTCAAAATCGCGAAGATTTAGTTGATGTCATCGCCGGTGCAGAAATGCGTGACCTCATCACCGAAGATACTCGCGAAATGATTAAAGGTGTATTAGAGGTTTCCGACCTTCGTGTGCGCGACATCATGATCCCAAGATCGCAAATTGTTACCATTCAAATAGACTCTACCGTGGATGAGTTTTTAGAAATCGTCATGGATTCAGGTCACTCTCGCTTCCCTGTTGTTAATGAAGACAAAGATCATATTGAAGGCATTTTACTGGCTAAAGATTTGATCAAATACGGATTTAAACAATCTGATGAATCTTTTACTCTTGCCCAAGTGATTCGACCTGCCGTGGTCGTTCCTGAAAGTAAAAGAGTCGATGTACTACTCAAAGAATTCCGCTCGCAACGCTACCATATGGCGATTGTTGTCGATGAATATGGTGGAGTGTCAGGCCTAGTCACTATTGAAGATATTCTCGAAGAAATTGTCGGGGAAATTGAAGATGAATTTGACCATAATTCAGTTGAAGATACCGAAATCAAAAAACTCAGTAACACAGTGTTCATGGTAAAAGCGCTGACTGAAATTGAAGATTTCAACGATGCCTGTGGTACCAACTTCAGTGATGAAGAGTTCGATACTGTCGGTGGTATGGTATCGCATGCATTTGGCCATTTACCAGAACGTAATGAAAGCATTATCATCAACAATATCGAGTTCAAAGTCATTAACGCAGATAACCGCCGCTTGGTGCAACTTCGTGTTAAACTCCCTGACCCTAATATTAGTGAAGAATTCGACAACTAAATCGTGCTAAAAACTCAACCTTTACACTCTTCTTTGAGTATTGTTCGTCTGGTGACGGCATTTATTGCTGGCGCCAGTACGGCACTTTCGTTTGCGCCTTATGAAATTTGGGCCATATTTCCTTTAGCATTGAGTTTTGCCCTATGGCAGAGTCATACATTAACCGCCAAACAAAGTTTGTATTACTGGCTTAGTTTCGGTTTTGGCTGCTTTGCCATTGGCATTAGTTGGGTGCATGTCAGTATTGATACCTTTGGTGGCATGCCCATTGTTGTGTCAATAACCTTAATGGCTTTACTGGCACTGTATCTGGCAATTTATCCCGCAATAACAGGATACTTGCTCAGCAAGTTATCACGCACAGCTAAGCACTCCTTAAATCCTTACTTTACCTATCTAGGATTATTCCCAGCATTATGGGTGCTAACTGAATGGTTAAGAGGATGGGTACTGACAGGTTTCCCTTGGATTTGGGCTGGCTACAGCCAAACATTAGGGCCTCTTAGTGAATTTGCCAGCTTTATTGGTGCGTTAGGACTGAGCTTTGTGGTGGCTTTAGTTGCAGGCTCACTGATGCTGTTAACACAAAAGCGAGTATTCCCAGTGTTAATCATATTACCTATCTTGGCATTAAGCGCTTGGGCGGCACCGCAACTCAACCCAATATCAGCCAGTGGTAAAACAGTTAAAGTGGCATTAGTGCAGGGTAATATTCCCCAAAGTATGAAGTGGGAGCCAGATGCATTGTGGCCAACCATGCTTAAATACATGGATCTAACCCGTGAGCAATTTGATGATGCCTCTAGTGTCGATATCGTTATTTGGCCAGAAGCTGCCATTCCTGCACCAGAAGCCATGGTGGAAGACTTTTTATTGAATGCCAATCAAGTCGCCAATATGAATAACATTGCGATTATTACAGGCATTATTAGCCACCAGCAAAATGATTTTTATAACTCATTAATCGTATTAGGTAATCACCATCAGAAACAGCAACAAAGTGCTGACTATATTGCCGGTGGCACCAACGAGTTTAAGAAACATCATTTACTGCCAATTGGTGAGTTCGTGCCATTAGGGGATTTATTACGCCCTATTGCACCGTTTTTTAATTTACCAATGTCATCATTCCAACGTGGTGACTACACTCAACCTAATTTAATTGCACTGGGTTATCATGTAGCGCCGGCGATTTGTTATGAAATTGCCTTTCCAGAGCAAGTAAGAGCAAGCGTTACAAATGAAACAGATATGCTACTCACCGTATCAAACGACGCTTGGTTTGGCGCATCTAACGGGCCATTACAACACATGGAAATAGCCCAAATGCGTGCCATTGAAATGGGTAAACCTCTTCTGCGTGGTACCAATAATGGCATTACTGCAGTCGTTGATCCGCATGGACGAATTACCGATGCTATCCCGCAGTTTGAAACTGGGGTGTTAGTAACCAATATTGCACTTTATCAAGGTGAAACTTGGTTTAGAAAAATAGGTCAATTCCCCTTACTCATACTGTGCGGTTTATTAGTGTTATTTGGTGTCAGAAACGTCTTACGTAAATAACAGGACAATTTGATGTCACAATCGATTCGACTCCAAACACAGGTTCTCTCAAAAGGATTTACCTTAATAGAGTTGATTGTGGTCATCATTATTTTAGGCATTCTAGCGCTGGTTGCAGCACCTAAGTTTATTGGCTTGAGTACCGAAGCGAGACAGCGCACCCTATCGGGCCTCATGGGCAGCATTAAAACAGCCAATACTCTGGTGTATGCCCGTTCAAAAATGACGAGCTTACGAGTGCAAGCCGTCACAAACCGCGATGACTTAATCGATATTGATATCGACAACGACGGAGTATTTGAAACTCGGTTGAAATGGGGCTATTTAGACAACACGGACATCGAAAAATGGATCGTTGTGGATGACGCTTTTACCATTCAATATCAAGGAATTGCTATTACTTATATCGGATATGATAAAGATGATAATGGCCAGGTCATCAATGACAATTGTTACTTTTCTTACACTCAAGCCGCAGATGCAAATACAGCACCCCAATATCAAACTGTAGTCAGTGGTTGCTAATCTACAACCATCTTTAAATGCATTTAGATGTTAAAAATAAGCTATCAATATAAACTAAGCTTCAGCTTGCTTCGTAATGTCTTCAGTAAACAACTATTGGTGAAGATTACGATGCAACTATTTGAAATAAAATTAGCCATATCCCAACAAACTAAACATCCAACGATTATTAGTTATGCCGACTCAAATCATTATTTGCTCGGTGTTAAAGATCTGCTGGGAAATTTTTACAGTGTTCGCAATAAAGCAGGGAAACAGCTGAGTTTCAACTCAATCAAACAAGCTGAAGTGTTATTGAAACAACAAGGCATTCATTATGCCATGCTAGAAATTCAGACAGCGTATGATGAAATGATCGGTAACAGCAGTACGAGTCACTACCATTACCGAGTAGAGTTTTAAGTATTCACTTAGCTGGTTATGGTGTTAACGGCTCCCTTGAAAACTCATTATAATCACATTTTGGGCAGTCGGGGATGACCCCAGGAAAATCGATTTGCATTTGATGACCACATTTATCGCAGGTCAGTTTACCTTGGTTAATAATTTCCCCAGACTTATAAACACCATGATGTTTAAAATCTTGTAAAAGTTCATGCCACTCCACTTGGCTACGATCAGTTATTTCGCTCAACCACTGCCATAATGTATTCTCAATCCCAATAACCATCGGACTAAAACTCAAATTATCGGCATTTTCCTCATTTAAGAAGGCTGCAATGTCACGCTTTAAAAATTCTTCTACTAAAGCGAGCTCTTCTTCATCTGCATGAGATTTTAGTTTTAAATACTCTTTACCCTGGGTCACTGACTTAAACAAACTTTTAGCAGTCAATGAGTTATCTTGCTCAAACGAGGTTTTCACCTGTTCGAATAGTGACTGATATAAGGCTAATAGTGCTGAACTTTTTCCACTCATAAGTAATACTCCTTAATACGCACCTTTTTAATAGATCACTTCTGGTTTATTCTATGCAGTTATAAATCTCGCTGCTGAGCGTTAGATCAAACAATGGGCGGCATGGCCGGAAATAGATTGATGCAAGAGCTATATAATCCCTCAGAAATTGAAGCCTTAGTGCAAAAGCACTGGCACGAACATAAAACCTTTGAAGTTACTGAAGATGAAAGCAAAGAGAAATTCTATTGTCTTTCAATGTTTCCGTATCCTTCAGGTCGTCTTCACATGGGCCACGTCCGTAACTACACAATAGGCGATGTAGTGGCACGATATCAACGTTTGCAAGGTAAAAATGTTTTGCAACCGATTGGTTGGGACTCATTTGGTCTGCCTGCAGAAAATGCCGCGATCAATAATAAGACCTCGCCGGCACCGTGGACATACGAAAATATCGACTACATGAAGAACCAACTTAAGCTATTAGGCTTTGGTTATGACTGGAGTCGTGAAATCGCTACCTGTACCCCTGAGTACTATCGTTGGGAACAATGGTTTTTCACTCAGTTGTATGCCAAAGGTTTAGTGTACAAAAAAACCTCATCAGTAAACTGGTGTCCAAACGATGAAACTGTACTCGCAAACGAGCAAGTACAAGATGGTTGCTGCTGGCGCTGTGATACTGAAGTGATTCAGAAAGAAATTCCTCAGTGGTTTATTAAAATCACCGATTACGCAGAAGAATTACTTAACGACATCGACACGTTAGATGGCTGGCCTGAGCAGGTTAAATCCATGCAACGCAACTGGATTGGCCGCAGTGAAGGTATTGAAATGACCTTTGCCGTTGCTGACAGTGATGCCTCGTTTGACATCTACACCACTCGCCCAGATACGTTAATGGGCGTGACTTATGTAGCTATTGCAGCAGGTCATCCTTTAGCTGAACAGTCTGCATTGAATAACCCTGAGTTAGCCGCATTTTTAGAAGAATGTAAAAATGCTGATACCACTGAAGCTGCGATGGCTTCGATGGAGAAAAAAGGCGTAGCAACCGGTTTACAAGCTATTCATCCTATTAGTGGCAAGTTAGTACCTATTTGGGTAGCTAACTTTGTATTGATGAATTACGGCACGGGTGCGGTAATGTCGGTACCTGCTCATGATCAACGCGATTATGAATTTGCGCTTAAATATAAGCTTGCGATTGAAGCGGTCATTAAGCCAGTAGATGGCGAAGTAGACGTCAGCAAAGAAGCCTACACCGAAAAAGGTATCGTATTTAATTCTGGAGACACTTTCCCAGAGCTTGACGGTTTAGACTTTCAAGCGGCTTTTGAAGCCATTGATGCTCGATTAACTGCAGAAGGCAAAGGCAAGCGTCAAGTAAACTACCGTTTACGTGACTGGGGTGTATCTCGTCAGCGTTACTGGGGTGCTCCTATCCCAATGGTGACCCTCGCAGATGGTACTGTTGTGCCAACGCCTGAAGATCAACTGCCAGTTATTTTGCCAGAAGATGTGGTGATGGACGGTATTCAAAGTCCGATCAAAGCTGATAAAGCTTGGGCAGAAACCACAGTCAATGGTCAGCCTGCAATGCGCGAAACAGATACCTTTGATACCTTTATGGAATCATCGTGGTATTACGCCCGTTACTGTAGCCCTCACGCAGACGAAATGTTAGATCCTGCTAAAGCTAACTACTGGTTACCAGTAGATCAGTACATTGGCGGTATCGAACACGCTTGTATGCATTTATTGTATTTCCGCTTTTTCCATAAGTTGCTACGTGATGCTGGCTTAGTCAACAGTGATGAGCCCGCAAAGCAATTACTGACTCAAGGCATGGTATTAGCAGATGCTTATTACTACACCAACGAAAAAGGTGCCCGAGTTTGGGTATCACCTTTAGAAGTGACTGTGGTAGAAAAAGACGACAAAGGCCGCATTATTAAAGCGATAGACAATCAAGGTCATGAACTGGTTTACACTGGTATGAGTAAGATGTCTAAATCGAAAAATAACGGTATCGATCCACAAGTTATGGTTGAAAAGTACGGTGCTGATACCGTACGTTTATTCATGATGTTTGCCTCGCCACCAGAATTAACCCTGGAATGGCAAGAGTCTGGCGTTGAAGGAGCACATCGCTTCATTAAACGTTTCTGGAAATTGGCTAGCGATCATGTTGCTGCAGGTAAAACTGACCCATTAGATACCAGCAAATTAAATGCCGATCAAAAAGCATTGCGCCGTGAATTACATAAGACCATTGCCAAAGTCAGCGATGACATTGCACGTCGTCAAATGTTTAACACCGCTGTAGCCTCAGTAATGGAACTAATGAACCATTTACTGAAAGCCTCACAAGAAACGGCTCAAGACCGAGCATTACTTGCTGAAGCTTTGTCTGCAGTAACGCGTTTGCTTTACCCTATTGTTCCGCATATGACGTTTACGTTATGGAATGAGCTAGGTAACGAAGGTGATATTGAAGACAGCCGTTGGCCTGAAGTCGATGAGTCAGCATTAGTCGAAGACAGTAAGCTCATTGTGGTACAAGTAAACGGAAAAGTTCGTGCAAAAATTACTGTTGCTGCCGATGCATCAAAAGAAGATGTAGAAGCATTAGGCATGAGTGATGAGCATGTACAAAAACACACTGAAGGGTTAACGGTTCGTAAAGTGATTTACGTGCCCGGCAAACTATTAAGTATAGTTGCTAACTAAGTCGTCTTAATGATGAGGCAAGTTAGCCTCCGAAATTAGGGTGATAACGTTAACGCTTCAGTGTTATAACTTACCGCGGGTTACACCGCGGTAAGTTATTTATTTAACCATGCAAATAAACAAGGATGCCTCCCCTCACTATGCTAGCCAAAAAAATCTGTTTAGCCATAATGACATTGGTGCTACTGACCACTGCAGGATGCGGCTTCAAACTCCAACGCAGTTATTCCATTCCAGCTGAATTAGCCGAATTACATTTGAGTAGCAGCGATGAATACAGTGAGTTAACTCGCTTAGTTCGTGACAGATTACGGATCAACCGTATAAGCCTTGTCGATGCAGCAGAAAAAACACCGACATTACGGTTAATTAACGACTCACTGGAACGTGCCACATTGTCACTTTATCCCACTGGAAATGTCGCAGAATATGAGCTGATCTACTTAGTGCATTATTCGGTCACTTTACCAGGACAAGAGCCACAAGATTTTGATACTGAAATCCGTCGAGATTATCAAGACGATCCTCGTACTGCATTAGCAAAAAGCCGTGAAATGGAGTTGTTGGTTAAAGAAATGCGCGTACAGGCAGCCGATTATATTATCCAAACTCTGGCGTCAATCGGGGCAGAGTAATGCGGGTTTATCCTGATCAACTCAAACAACATCTCAAACCACTACCTCAATGTTTTTTACTGTTTGGTGATGACCCATGGTTAATCGAAAACAGTAAACAATTGATCCTCAACGCCGCTAAAAAACAAGGCTTTGAAGAGCGTGTACAGTTAAGCCAAGAAACCGGTTTTAACTGGGGAGATTTAGTCCAAGAATGGCAAGCAATGAGCTTATTTTCCAGTAGGCGGATTATTGAGTTAACCCTGCCGCAAGGCAAACCTGGCATGGAAGGCGCTGCAGCATTTCAAACGCTGTTGCAACACCCTAATCCTGATATGTTATTGATTATTCAAGGCCCCAAAGCCAGTGCAGAGCAAACCAATAGCAAATGGTTTAAATCACTCGATGCCAAAGGTATATACCTACCCTGCACCACGCCTGAAGGTAAACAGTTTGAACGCTGGTTAGACAGTCGTATTTCTCATTATGAACTCACAGTTCACCATGATGCCAAAGCCATGTTGTTTACCCTATTTGAAGGTAACTTATTGGCGGCTGAACAAGCGATGCAATTGTTACAACTGCTCAGCCCTAAGCAAAATATTGCCCCAGAACAACTCAGTGAATATTTCGAAGACCAATCTCGTTTCAGTGTGTTTCAACTTTGTGATGCCATTCTAGGTAATCATCAAAAACATGCGCAACATATGTTGGCTCAATTGCAGGCTGAAGGCACTGCAATGCCCATTTTAATGTGGGCTTTATTCAAAGAGATAAATTTGCTGCTCACCTTGAAACTGGCCGTTCATAATGGCGAGCAACTCAGTAAACTGTGGGGCCAGCACCGGATTTGGGATAAGCGTAAACCACTCTATCAAGCTGCAATAACGCGATTAGATTTAGATCATATCGAACATATGCTCGCGTTTGCGTCTAAATTAGAATTAAATCTAAAACAAAAAGGGCTTGAAGATTGGATTGGTCTCAGCCATCTTTGCATTTTATTTGATCCACGAGCACATAACCGTTTAGCTCATATTGAATTAACAGACTGAGACAAAAAGTAAGGACAGCGAATGCGTATCGGTATTTTGGGTGGCACGTTCGACCCTATCCATCTAGGACATATCAATCCTGCACTAGATGTAAAACAGCAACTTCATTTAGACCAGATTTGGCTAATGCCCAATCATATACCCCCACATAAAAATACTACCGTAGTCAGTACTCATCATCGGCTGGAAATGGTGAAGTTAGTTTGCCAGCAGCATCCAGAATTTAAACTATGTGACATCGAAATCAATCGTGATACCCCTTCTTACAGCGTCACCACGCTCACATTACTTACCCAACAATATCCCGATGATGAATTCTTTTTCATTATGGGCATGGATTCATTTGTTCAATTGCCATTGTGGTATCAATGGCAATCATTGTTTAATCTGTGCCATATTGCGCTATGTCAACGCCCAGGTTGGGCAATGGACGCCCACAGCGAAATGACCAAAGAATTATTATTCAGACAAGCAACCGCAGACTATCTTGACTCGCCTTCCCATGCTAAAAATGGCAGAATATTCACTATCAACAGCCAGTTAGTCGATATTTCTTCAACTGAAATACGTCAGCAGTTAGCTCAAAATATTGATATCAGCACAGTTTTATCTCAAACAACAACCGAATATATTCGCCAACATCAGCTCTATCGCTAACACAATAAACCGCACAGTTATTAACTCAATTTTTATGATTATGGGTAAACTCGGCATCAGACACAAAATTAAATCTATCGCTGTTTAGCCATGCTTAATTGCGCATCAACAGTGAATTTGAGTATAATACTCCGTTAATTTTTACTTATGAGGTACTTCGAGTGCAAGGCACCGAACTAAAAGATTTCGTTATCGACAAAGTCGATGATTTAAAAGCAAAAAATATTACTGTTATAGATGTATCTAAGCGGTCAACCATTACCGACACTATGATCATTTGTACTGGTACATCAAAAACACACGTTCGATCTATTGGTGAGCACGTAATCGTGTCAGCAAAAAATGCTGGCGTGCAACCTCTTGGGGTCGAAGGTCGTGACAGCAGTGAATGGGTATTAGTTGATTTAGGCTCAGTGATTTTGCATGTGATGCAAGAACAAACTCGTGATTACTACGAGCTTGAAAAACTTTGGTCTGAACACAGCGTCTAATGAAGTTACAGCTTATTGCCGTTGGCACCAAAATGCCCGATTGGGTAACCCGAGGCTTCGAAGAATACCAACGCCGTTTCCCTAGAGATATGGCTTTGGAACTCATCGAAATCCCAGCAGGGAAACGCGGGAAAAATGCTGATATCGCCCGAATTTTACATAAGGAAGGCGAATTAATGCTAGCGGCAGTAGCAAAAGGTAACCACATTGTCAGCCTAGATTTACCCGGTAAAAACTGGACAACACCAGAACTTGCCGAGCAAATGACAAAGTGGCAACTCGATGGTAGAGATGTCAGCTTACTTATTGGTGGCCCAGAAGGACTTTCACCTGCTTGTAAAGAGGCGGCCAACCAAAGCTGGTGTTTATCTGCCCTGACCTTACCTCACCCTTTGGTTAGGGTTATTGTGGCAGAAAGCCTATATCGAGCTTGGAGCGTCAATAACAATCATCCGTATCACAGAGAATAAACTCAGTCGCATGAATAACTAAGCTTATCGATAATGATTATCATGCAACTCTTTTTTTCATGTTCATCAGCTGATACTGTGACCTTCTATAATTCAACCTTCCATTTGGTAAAGACGGGGATAGCATAAGTGTCGCCAAATAAGCGCATTACCATGCATGATCACGCCGCAGAGGCCGCGCTATTTAAACGCCGTGCATTATTCACTTTTATTTGCGTATTCTTTCTACTCTGCATCTTATTTTCGAATCTTTATCATCTTCAAGTTGTCTCTTACAAAGACTATGAAACTCGTTCAAATGATAACCGTATCCGTGTGGTTCCTACTCCGCCTAGCAGAGGGTTAATTTATGACCGTCATGGCGTACTATTAGCCGAAAACCAACCTTATTATTCTTTAGAACTTATTCCAGAAAAAGTCGATGACATTACCGCGACTTTGGACGAGCTTAATACCTTCATTGAACTCTCAGAAGATGAGCGCGAAAGCATCACTGAAACCTTAAAGTTTCATCGCCGGTTTAAGCCGTTAACCATTAAAAGTAAATTAACCGACGAACAAGTCGCCATCTTTAGTGTTAATCAATATAAATTTCCTGGTATTTATGTTGAAGCAGGTCTTAAGCGTCATTATCCCTTTAATGCGCTAATGACTCATGTATTGGGTTATGTCGGCAAAATTAATAGCCGAGATAAAGCCTTACTTGAAAAAAGCAGTCAGTGGAAAAACTATGCTGCAACCAAAGATATTGGTAAGCAAGGTATTGAAAAATTTTATGAAAGTTTACTTCATGGTACCCCTGGTCACCTCGAAGAAGAGGTCAATAATCGTGGCAGAGTGATCCGCACGCTTAAAGTGACTCCGCCAACACCAGGACAAGATATCTATCTCACGTTAGACCTCAAACTACAGCAGAAGGCCATGGAGCTTTTAGATGGCCGCAAAGGCTCCGTTGTGGCTATAGATCCTAGAGATGGCGGTGTTTTAGCCATGATTTCAAGCCCATCATATGACCCAAACCCCTTTGTTCACGGCATTAGTTCTAAAGCTTATAATGAGCTGTTAAACGATAAGTCGCGGCCATTAATAAATCGTTCAACCCAAGGGCAATACTCTCCTGCGTCAACCATCAAACCGCATGTGGCATTACTTGGGTTAGAAGAAAAAATCATTAGCGAACGCACGCGGATTTGGGATCCAGGCTATTGGCAAATGCCAGGCGTCGATCGCAAATGGGGCGACTGGAAAAAATGGGGCCATGGCTGGGTAGATATCTATCATGCCATTGTCGACTCTTGTGATATTTTCTTTTATGACCTCGTCTATAAAGTTGGCATCGATAGAATGGCCATATTTATGGATCGCTTTGGTTTTGGCAAAAGTACTGGCATTGATATTTTTGAAGAATCAGATGGCGTAATGCCATCTCGAGACTGGAAAAGAATGCGTTACAACCAACCTTGGTATAACGGCGATACCATTTCGGTCGGTATTGGCCAAGGATATTGGACCACTACTCCTCTACAGCTTGCTAATGCGGTGACTATCATGGCAAATAAAGGCAAGCGCTTTACGCCTCATCTATTAAAATCATTTAAAAATAGTACCGTTAAAATTGATTCGCCGATTGATGAGCAAGTACCAATAGAGCTTAAAGACCCTCGTAATTGGGACATCATCAATGAAGCTATGCGCCAAACTGCTGATAAATCTCGCTTTACCGATGCAACCTATACTGCAGCAATGAAAACGGGTACTGCACAGGTATTTAGCGTAGCTAAAGATCAAAAATATAATGCCAACACTATCGCAGAACACTTACGCGATAATGCATTAGTTGTTGCTTACGCTCCTTACGAAAACCCTCGTATTGTTTTGGCTGTGGTATTAGAAAACGCCGGCTGGGGTGGCGCCAATGCTGGCCCGCTAGCTCGAGCCTTGCTCGATGAGTATATTTTACGAGACGAATGGGCGGTAAAACCGTGAATAATCATGCATATCAAAAATCGTTTTGGCAAAAAATACACTTAGATGTGCCATTACTCATCGGCATCGTTATCTTAATGAGCTTTGGCCTTTTTGTGATTTATTCTGCCAGTGGCGAAGACCCTGCGATGATGGAGCGTCAACTTGTGCGTATGGCGTTGTCGTTAGGCGTCATGTTTTGCTTTGCACAAATCAATCCTGAAATACTCAGGCGTTGGGCTTTGCCTATTTATCTTGCTGGGGTAGCGTTACTCATCGGTGTTGAACTGTTCGGCACCATTAATAAAGGTGCCCAGCGCTGGCTAAACTTAGGATTTATGGAATTCCAACCATCGGAACTCATCAAACTAGCCTTCCCCATCACCATGGCGTGGTATATCAGTAAGTTCCCGCTACCACCCAAAAAGCGATATCTGGCCGGTGGCGTTATTATTCTACTTATTCCAACATTACTCATTGCTAAACAACCTGACTTAGGCACCTCTATTTTGGTCGCAGCTTCTGGAGTATTTGTGTTGTTTTTATCTGGCATGAGCTGGCTAATTGTCGGCGGCTTTGTTACTGCGATTTTGATCTTTTTACCGGTATTGTGGTTTTTCTTGATGCACGATTATCAGCGTACTCGAGTATTAACCTTGTTTAATCCAGAACAAGATCCTCTCGGCGCGGGTTATCATATTATCCAATCGAAAATTGCCATTGGTTCTGGTGGACTTTGGGGTAAAGGTTGGCTTGATGGGACTCAATCACAATTAGAATTTTTACCTGAGCGACATACCGACTTTATCTTTGCAGTGATCGGAGAAGAGTTCGGATTAATTGGCAGTTTAGTGTTACTGGCAATGTATTTATTTGTCATTGGCAGGGGTCTGGTTATCGCTTCACGAGCACAGACCAGTTTTGCACGCTTATTGGCCGGAAGTATCACCCTAACGTTTTTTGTCTATGTTTTTGTTAACATCGGCATGGTATCAGGCATTCTACCTGTGGTTGGTGTACCTTTACCGCTAATCAGTTATGGTGGAACCTCAATGCTGACCTTAATGACAGGTTTTGGTATTTTAATGAGTATTCACACCCACAGACGATTTGTCGATAGATAGGATTAACGTTAACCATGACAAAAATAACCGTTCAAATCGCCAGCTTAGCATTACTTATGAGTGCTGTTTTTGACGCAAATGCAGTGACCGAAACTGATACTCAAGCGTTACAGAAAACCTTTATTGCCGAACAAGTAAAACAAGGATTTAAGCAACAAGAAGTCGAGCAGTTTTTAGCATCGTCAAGCTTCGACCAAACCATTATTGACGCGATATCAAAACCTTGGGAAGCGAAACCTTGGCACCAATATTATCCTATTTTTTTAACCGATAAACGGTTGCAAAAAGGGCTAGAGTTTTGGCAAGAAAACCAGCAAACCATCGATAAAGCAGCCAAGCAATTTAACGTCGATCCACAAATTATAGTGGCGATCATTGGCATTGAAACATTCTATGGTGGTTACTTAGGCAATTATCGTGTGCAAGATGCCCTGTACACGCTGGGCTTTCATTACCCACCACGGGCAACGTTCTTTCGCAGTGAATATGCCAATTTAATGTCGTTAATTAAAGAAGAAAAACTCGATAATGCCACCTTAAAAGGCTCATATGCTGGAGCAATGGGTTACGGTCAATTCATTCCATCTAGCTACCGTCATTACGCTGTTGATTTTGATGGTGACGGTCGACGAGATTTATTAACCAGCAAAGCTGATGCGATTGGCAGTGTAGCTAACTATTTTCATCAACACGGTTGGCAAAAAGGCCAACCTGTAGCGCTATTGCTAAATCACACCTCAAGCACGGCCCCTAAAACGAAGGTATGGACCAAAGAAAAGCTTCACTATAAGGTATCAGACATTCTTAGCCCATCATTAAGCTTGGCAGATAATCAAGATATGGATGCCTCACAAGCTGCATTGTTAATTAAACTAGATCAAGCTGAAAGCACTGAATACTGGCTCGGGCTTAAAAACTTTTATGTGATTACTCGCTATAATCGCAGCCCATTATATGCCATGGCGGTTTATCAGTTTAGCCAACAACTTAACGCTCATCATAAATCGGTAAATCAACATGGTCATTAATTACCGTTTCATCTTATTAATCATTTTTAGCAGTGTCTTTCTCATTAGCTGCTCGTCAAATGATGCTAAAAACTCTTCTTCAGGAAAAAAAAGCCGCTATCAAATGGCTAACGATCGATATCCTGATGACGCACCAGATGTGAGCTTGGTTAAAAATGCACAACCTAAATACGAACCTTACAGCAGACAAGGTAATCGAGACTACACGGTATTAGGCAAAAGCTATCAAGTGCTCGACAGCGGTAAGGGATTTAAAGAGCAAGGTCATGCATCATGGTATGGTTCAAAGTTTCACGGCCACTTAACCTCTAATGGCGAAACTTATGATATGTACACTATGTCTGCAGCGCATAAAAACCTGCCCTTACCCAGTTATGTCAAAGTGACCAATTTAGACAACAATAAACAAATTATTGTTAGGGTAAATGACCGCGGACCGTTTCATCATGGTCGAGTGATTGATCTATCTTATGCTGCGGCTTATCACTTAGGCATGCTGGCCAGAGGAACCGCAAAAGTCGCCATTGAAACCGTTTACATTCCCTCACCAGAAGAGCGAGTAATAAGCGATTTAAAAGATGATGATAATCACTTTATTCAAGTTGCAGCGTCGCAAGATAAACTGCGTATTAATATGTTAGCCAAACAGTTAGAAACCAAATACGCCGTTAATTCTCGCGTGACATCCATAAATGGCATGCACAGATTACAGTTGGGGCCGATCAGACAAATTCATCTAACCAATAAATTGCTCGATCGTGTGCAAACAGATGGTTATCCACAAAGCTTTATCGTACCGTAAGCAATAATACTGGTGATATAGAGTAACATTAAGCTTCATTTACATTGGATGAATGAACCTTAATGCGAAATGGTTGCCTACTAATGTATAATCGAAAAATTATACCAATTGATCTTTGTCTTTTCTTCGACTAACTAGAGACGTGCTAACTTCATGATGACTTCCAAAACTGCTCAATTAACAACGATGCTCTTTGCATCTGTTGTCTGTTTTTCTTCAATCGCAGCAACGCCACAACCAGATATACGTCCTACCCCCAATCGCGCACCTATGGTGACACCAGACGCGCCTAGTGTTGCAGCTAAAGCTTACGTGCTAATGGATTATAATTCTGGCAGAGTTATTGCTGAAGAAAATGCCTACGAAAGTTTAAACCCAGCAAGTCTGACAAAAATGATGACCAGCTATGTTATTGGCCATGAAATCCGCGTTGGTAATATTTCATTAGATGATGATGTAGCCATTACCAAGAACGCGTGGGCAAAGAATTTCCCTGACTCATCTAAAATGTTCATTGAAGTGGGTAAAACCGTCAAAGTACACGACTTAAACCGCGGTATTATTATTCAATCGGGTAATGATGCCTGTGTTGCTATGGCTGAGCATATTGCCGGGACAGAAGGTGCATTCGTTGATTTAATGAATTCATGGGCTAAGCAATTAGGCATGAAAGACAGCTACTTTGAAAACTCTCATGGTTTAGATTCAGAAAATCACAAAACGACAGCCTATGATATGGCCATTTTAGGTGCCGCGCTGATCCGTGATGTACCTGAAGAGTATAAAGTGTATTCAGAGAAGTCTTTTACCTATAACGGCATTAAGCAATATAACCGTAATGGCTTGTTATGGGATAAAAGCTTAAACGTTGATGGTATTAAAACTGGTCATACATCAGGTGCAGGCTACAACCTAGTATCTTCAGGCACCAGCGAAGGCATGCGTCTTATTAGCGTTGTGATGGGCACATCGAGTGAATCTGCACGTAAAGCTGAGAGTAAGAAACTGCTCAACTATGGTTTCCGTTTTTTCGAAACAATCACACCTTACAAAGCGGGTGATACCTTCGTGACTCAGCAAATTTGGTATGGCGATAGAGAAACTGTTGATCTTGGTGTTATGACCGATACCCCTATTACTATTAGCCGTGGTAAAGCAAAAGATTTACAAGCTAACTTTGAATTAACTAAGCCACTAACAGCCCCACTTGCTAAAGGCGAAACCGTCGGTCGCGTCTTTTTCCAGCTTGATGGAAAAGACATTGCTCAATTCCCGCTAGTGACATTGAATGAAGTTCAAGAAGGCGGTATGTTCAGTAAGTTAATGGATTACTTTAAACAAATGTTTGCCAGTTGGTTTGAGTAATTATTCAGATTGACATGATTCACTAATGAAACTATTAGTGAATCAACTAATTAAAGCCGCCTAATCAGCGGCTTTAACTTTTTAAGATCTACCGGGCTTGAATCGGGTATAATTGCCACCATATTAGTAACACCAAAATAGAATCGAGTAAGTTAATGTTAAATACAACGTTTGACCAAGTGATGGAATTTCCTAATTCGTGCCCTTTCAAAGTGATTGGTGATGCTGACGATACCTTAGCCGATCGTGTTGTTGCTGTAGCGCAACAACTTGCTCCCGGTGATTATGTTCCAAGCGTGAAGGCATCAAGTAAAGGCAGTTACTATTCAGTGACCATCCGTATTACTGTTACCAGCAAAGAACATATTGAAAAAGCGTATATTGATCTTGCCGCAATTGAAGGTGTAAAACGCGTACTGTAAGAGCCAAAAGAGTCATCTTTACTCATAAACTTGAGTATAATACTAAGAATTCATCCATTGACTCGATGGACACACACAATTTATCTGGGGGAGACGTTGCCCTTGCAAGCACAAACACTGCACATCCGCCATCTTGGCATGCAAGACTATGAATCGACATGGCATGCAATGCAGGAATATACTGACACTCGCGATAGCGACAGCCAAGATGAACTTTGGATTGTTGAGCATCAACCAGTATTTACCCAAGGCCAAGCAGGTAAAAGCGAGCATATACTCAACCCTGGTAATATTCCGGTTATTCAAGTCGATCGTGGTGGCCAAGTTACTTATCACGGCCCAGGACAATTAGTGGTTTATCCACTTATCGACATCAAACGTAATAAACTAGGCGTTCGTCAGTTAGTGAACAATATTGAGCAAAGTATTATTGACATGCTCGCTTGTTACGCTATTAATGCTTACGCAAAAGCTGACGCTCCTGGTGTTTATGTAACAGAACGAAAAATTGCCTCTTTAGGATTACGCATCCGTAAAGGTTGCTCTTTTCACGGCTTAGCATTAAATGTCGATATGGACTTAGCCCCGTTTCAGCGTATCAATCCTTGCGGATATGCGGGTTTAGAAATGGTGCAATGTAAAGCATTAGGTGGTCCACAAACTGTGCTTGAAGCTGGCGATAAATTAATCCAAACCTTTAGCCAAATTATGGGCTACCAACAACTTGTACATCATCAAGGATTAGCAGAATAATGAATAGGCCTGAAAGATTACAACCAGGTGTCAAATTACGTGATGCCGATAAAGTCGCACGAATTCCTGTAAAAGTCGTGCCATCAGAGCGCGAAACGATGCTGCGTAAACCGGATTGGTTACGAGTAAAATTACCCGCGTCAAATCAACGTATTCTCGAGATAAAAGCGGCATTACGTAAAAACGGATTACACTCAGTTTGCGAAGAAGCCTCTTGTCCAAACTTAGCAGAATGTTTTAACCACGGCACAGCAACCTTTATGATCTTAGGTGCAATCTGTACCCGTCGTTGCCCTTTTTGTGATGTGGCCCATGGTCGCCCACTCAAAGCGGATTCTGACGAGCCTAAAAAACTGGCTCAAACGATTAAAGACATGAAGTTAAAGTATGTGGTAATTACTTCTGTTGACCGTGATGATTTACGTGATGGTGGTGCACAGCATTTCGCTGACTGTATTCGCGAAATTCGTTTATTAAACCCTGAAATCAAGATTGAAACTCTGGTTCCTGATTTCCGAGGTCGTATCGATGCCGCTTTAGATATTTTAGCGACCGAGCCTCCTGATGTATTTAATCACAACCTTGAGACGGCTCCAGCTCATTACCGCAAAGCACGTCCAGGCGCTAACTATCAGTGGTCATTAGATCTACTTAAACGCTTTAAAGAGCGTCACCCAACGATCCCGACTAAGTCTGGTTTAATGATGGGTCTAGGTGAAACTAACGAAGAAATAGCCGAAGTATTACGAGATTTACGCGCCCACAACGTGGAAATGCTCACACTTGGTCAATACTTACAACCATCTAAATTCCACCTACCTGTTGAACGCTATGTTCCACCTGCCGAATTTGATGAATTGAAAGCCTTAGCTGATGAACTTGGTTTCACTCATGCAGCCTGTGGCCCACTTGTTCGTTCAAGCTATCACGCAGACTTACAAGCTCAAGGTAAAGAAGTTAAGTAATCTTACTTCGCCCGAATAAAAAACAGCGCTCTATTAGCGCTGTTTTTATTTTTATTCGGTCGAATCAGACTAAAAAATTAACTCAACGATAAATCCATTAAAATGGCATCTTCATAACCATCATCGGTAGGGTAATAGTTTTTACGCCTGCCTGATTCAATAAAACCGACTTTCTCATATAAGTATTTTGCCGCCGCATTGGACTGACGAACTTCTAACATCAGCACAACTGCACCCGCATCTTTCGCATCATGAATCAGTTGCTGCATTAGTAACGAACCAAAACCTAAACCTTGATTATCTGGTGCAACACAAATATCGAGTAAAGTCGCCTCATCAATAATCTGCTGCACTATCGCAAAAGCAAACAAATCATCTTGCTGCTTAATGCCCAAAACGCGATATAAAGGCCCAAAACACTCCTTTAAGCCAGTTTCTGACCAAGGATGAGTATGAGCTTGATTTTCAATACTCGCCATTGCAGTAACATGCTCAACGCCAAGGGGGACAATTAAGTGACCATCAGTGTTGTTCATTGGTCAGGCCTTTACTTAATTGCTGGGTTTTGTCTAAATGTTGAGAAATTTGCTGCCATAAATGACGTTTTTCATCCACAAGTGCATGAAGGTCTGTTAGCGGCGCACTTACAACCCAAGCAACACGAGGACGAACTTTTGTCTTACGCATATCCCATATCACCTGTGGTCCTTTAATCATTTCACAATCAAACTCGCACTGTTCAATATCAACGTTTAATAAACGCAATACATCATGGATAAACGTTTGATCAGATAAATCGGCATCGAGATCATGCAACACTAAGTAAGGCTTTAACGGTTTATCAGCACTGAGCCAGCGAGTAATATTCATCGCATCTAAAAAAGCAGATTTATCCATCGAACTCTCAAAAACAAGGATACTTCAACAAGCATAACAGTTAACTAAATAAGGTTTAAGGTAATTTAACCAAAAAAACTAAGCCTTATTTGTCGCAAGACTTAAAACGACAAAATCACAGTCATAGCGAATTTAATGAATGCTTGAATTGTCGAAAAATAGTAGACCAAACATTTTCGATTATAAAATATGACTTATGACGACAAAATACTAGCTAGCATAAGATGTCAAAATGAGTGTTTCACATTAAGAAACGAAATCGACTATGTAGCTAGTTTGATCGAAGAAAAACAAATATGGATTGTCTGTATGAAAGTAAATGAGAGACATTGTGAATAGTACAAAAGACAAAGGCCTAGCATTTCTGCTAGGCCTTCTAAATTTGGCAGGGGTGGCAAGACTCGAACTCGCAACCATCGGTTTTGGAGACCGTCAGAAGACCAAATGCTGTTAATCGATATCAAATGAACCAGCTCAACAATAAGCGATATAACTAATAATAACAAAAGCTTAAAACAAAGGCGCTCTTGTCTCATTCAATATCAATTTAAGTCGTTTTGAACCAGTTTTGGGAGCCCTTATCCATTTTTTGGTCACCAATTTTGGTGTAAAAAGTATACCGTTTTTAGATAAATCAAGCAAAAAACATTCGTTAAAATCATCTATGAAGCCACTTGGTTGGTCTTTCTTAAACAGAATTCCGATGTACAAAGCGCTAATCAAGCGTGGGTGCAAGATATTACATACATATAGACTTTAGATGGATGGGTAATAAAAAAAGATGAGTTTGAACTCCACACCTTCACCAAGTAAAGTCGGCAGAGAAAGGAATTCATGACAGTGGCAATTACAGAAAAAACGTACACATTGCAAATAAATGAATAATATTGGTCACATGTTCAGTGATGACACATACGATACCTGCCCACCCAACTTGCATGGAGTCGGGGTTTAAATTGACACCTAGTCCAAGCAACAATGTTTGCCTCTTTAAGATGAAAATGGGTAAAGAAATTAACTTAATAAAGTTGTGGCTGATGTCGATTCAATCAACATGTAGTGCAAACATATTTACAAAACAGCAATTAATCGACACGTACAGCTGATTTAAAACTAGAGCAAAATTGAAACGGCTTGAGTCGATGCGATGAATGTCACCTAATCATTACCGTTTTTAAACTATGCGCTTAATTCTGTCAGTTAAACCGTTCAATATTGAATCCCGTATGTGTGCTGGAAAATCATTTGGCAGCTGCGCTTTAACCTTCATAATCACAGCCTCTACCTTGTCAGCTATGTCACGCATCATCTCCATCATAATCGCAGTATCAAAGCCCACAGCTTTAGCTGTTTGGATAAAGTGCCGTGGGAAAATTTGGCTGATTTGATACTTCTTACCTTTAGTTGCATTGAGCCCCATAGCAAGCTTGGCATCGCGAATATTTAAGCCTTTACCACCGATGACAGGGTACATAGATAAAATATCGTAAAAAGGCGTTAGTCGATATCCGCCATCAGCCTCGATGAACAGCGAGAAGTTCTTAGCATGGCCATCTGTTGCGGCTAGCAGCCAAAACAGCACTTGGGACTTCATGAAATTATACCTATCTCGATCTGAGTTCATCGAACCTAATAGATAAGGCATAATTTGTTCAATACCCGGACCACCATGGCTCTCATATTTCTTCGCTGGTGGAATATTTAATGTCTGACAAAAGTCTTCTTGGGGTAGCCGCATAATCCATGTGCCATCAGAAGATAATTTGCGATCGAATCGTTCCACTGCAAGTGCTTTAACATCACCAACTTCGATTATTGAGCACTCTGGGACATCTAAACCAAACTCTCTGACTGTCATCATGCACAGGTATTCATTCTCGACGCTGTCAGACATGTCTATGCTGTGGGAGTGGCTGTTTATCTCACCTATGGGCAGCTTAATGATATGGGTAGTGGGTGTCGATTTGATAGGCAGTCTCCACTGTCCATCAATTTTAAGTAAGGCTGTTTTTTCTTGAGCACCGGCAATAGAAATCCTAAAGTCATCGTCATCGGCTAACATGCCTAAGGGGATATTTGACTGATAACCCTTGAGTACTTTTTCCAACCGCTTATCGGGTAGAGATTTAGACTCAATCTTTTTTATATCAAAGGGAGGCTGACCATGGGGGATAAGCTGTAATGCACCCACACTGTCTTGACCAATTTTAGCTAGTAGGTCAAACGCTTGTGTTGAATCAGCATTATGACGAGCAACGACCCTGTTTCTCACTTCGAGATTATCAGGCAGCAAATTGTCGAAGAAGTTATAAACTTCATCACCTTTATAGGCTTGCTTACGTAGCGGCATAGACAAAGAAATTGGACGACTACCGGGTATCGCTAACCATTGAGATGAATAGTTAAACTGATGAGAGCCTGTGGATGACTTGGTAAACTCCCCCACCAGGTAGCTATTCATATAAACGTCAAGCACAGCCATTACCACTCCTCCTTCCATTCTTGCTCAGGCACTGTGGCGTTATCATGGCGGCGTTCATTCACCAGCTCTTGATTCCTAACCTTTATATCTAATTCAAGGTTTAATGCAGAAAGGATTTTAAACAGCGTTTCTAATTTGGTCGAATCCGGGTTCAGCTCAAAGCTTGAAACGGTATCCTGGCGAATACCCACCTTGCTCGCCACCTTGCTTTGCGAGAGCTGCTCGTTCAGTCGCGCATCTTTTAGATACGCACTAAGCTGCTTTGCGTTGGTCACCTTCATGATAGCTTTACCCTTAAACTGTCCTTAACTCTTACTTTACACGCTAAAACAGGTAAATCAAGCTTTACACGCTTTAACCGTTAAATATACATTCACACGCTATAGGCGTTAAACAAAGTTCAACCCGCAGCAGCGGGTAGCCTGACCATAAAATACAAAAGAAATTAGGGAGTCATTGCCAAGACGAAACCGTGAACATTTACTCAACAAAACTAGATCGCTTAATGATCTGCCGTAGTCCATTAAATATTCATAGTTAGGGTGACTTCTTGTTCTTTTGCTTGCAGCCCAAATGTGGAGTTCAAAAAAATACTCACTCGGTTGCCCTGCATACTTGGAGACACGACTAAATGCTTAAAAATTAGGCTCTTATCATGATAGTTGGTTGTTTCGTAAAATTAAAATTTATTAGAATATTGATAATGTAGCATTATCAGTATTTATCGCGCTAATATCTAGGATATTAGAATTGGATCGAAAGCATGTTGTTATTATCTTAAGTGATAAATCTTGCAATAAACACTACAGAGCGTATAACTCAACTATTAACGTCTAAGGTATCAATCTCATGTTAAACGACTTCGACTCTATCAAACAAGAAAAGCTTTCACGACAAAAGAGATATGCGGAACGAGTTTTGGCTGGGAATATTTCGCCTAAAGATTGTTGTGTTTTGGTTGGCTGCAGAAAGTCTAAAGTCAATTTAGTTGTTCCTAAACTCGTCTAAACACTGATATTTTAAAGTATTTTCGTATCGAACTAAGAAATATGTATTGCCACTTCAAAAGCTTAAACAGCTTAATGACTAACAATCTGAAAATTGTCAGCGGGTAAAACCTCACTTATTGGCAGGGGCTTATTCCGCTTCACCTAAATCAATATTCCACGGCAGCAAATCAGACATATCATCTGTTGGTGCACGCTTGGGGAATTCCGTAAATGCTCAAATAAGAAAACATATTGAAATACTCTATAAATGTGATCAATTTTAGTTAGCAACAAAACAACTCCATAACGAGCCCCCATAAAGAGCAGTATATTTTTCTTAGGCCTTACCAATTTTACGATATAAATTTGTCAAATTTACGCGTGAGTTAAAATGACTTTCGCATACGTTAAACGGCAGATTAACAAAATTCCTCACCTCAATATACTTATCATGTACTACATAAGTTTTTTATTTATATTCAGCAACTTAAGTAATTTACATCCACTTTTATATGATATATACGTTAACCAACACAAAGTATTGGAGAGGTTTTATGTCGATAAGAATTGCTACGCGCAAAACATTAAAATCATGTAGAAAGGTCAAAATCCACACAAATGCTTACAAAGCATTTGAGTTTGTTCACAGCCTCGTCTTTTCGTTTTGCGGTGCAATAAAACAAGATTTAGTTAATAAAAAATTATTAACCGTCGCTCTAGTTTTACGTGCAAAAGTAGTGAGTGATGAACTACAGATTTATTCTGGTTTTGAATCAATTCTTTTTGACATCAATACGATTGATCCAACTGAATGCACTGTTATTCTCGATGATGAAATCAGTGATTCTGAAATAGAACAACAAGCGTGGATTGGAGTATTTACAAACTGCTTTTTAAGTTCAATTTCAAGCAAAAACCTCAATATTTTACATACAACAATCAATAAAAAAGTTGATCCCAAAATTGCACAACAAATCTTTAATCGCCCACGTTTAAGCCAAGAGCTCTTAGCTCAAATGGCAGGAAAATCTAAGGGCACCATTGCAAAACAAAAATCCCGTAAAAGTAAACCATCACAAGAAAATCCAATTTCAGTTTTTCAACAAGTGAGTGGAGCGATAAATGAACAATAAGTCAGAGCTTTCAAAATTCGAAATAGAGACTCTAAAAAATTTCTTGATTAATGCTTTCCCTCAAGAATTAGTCTACCACCATCCTTATATTGCTAATGAAATCATTAATCTATTTCAACTTTTGAGCTATCAATATCAGTTAGACTTTCCTGAGTTAGAAACGATAGTATCTTTAGCGCAACTTAAAATATCTAAAACGCAAACACCTCTATGCGAGCATAAAAAAAATCTGACATTGATATACCAAGCACTCGTGGACAATGAACAAATTGAAAAATATTTTTTCACCGCCTTTATCGTCAGTGTTATGCGATCACCTTCCCATGATCATCAACAATTTGAGCACTATAAAGCGATAACCCTACTGGTTTGTGCAAAGTTATACGCCATGGGTAATCATGAAACACCGATCAAAACTGTATGTAATGAAATACGCCAATGGTCTCTTGGGAAAAGAAATGATCTCGCAAATAATTTACCTGATGTTATTGATATCGACATGAGAAAATTACTTGATGAATTAGACTCAAAAAGAAAGAAAACACTTGAAGTCAATAAATCATCTCGCTTAGGTCATCAACTATCAAAAATTTATACACCGTATAATGCTAGCTATTTTAACAAAGATGGTATCTTGCGAAAAAGGGCACTACGTGATCCTGGCGCCCCATCAACAACACTCATGACCAATCCTGTTGAATTTGAAGGGCCAGATACAGTTACAGAATTAATTGAAATCCAAATGCATCAAGAAGCTTGGGCAAGTGAAGAAGCGGCATCAGAGCGAAAAAAAAAGTCTTTTTTGGTATCAATGAAACAACCAAGTGGAAATGGCTACGCCATTCAAAAATTACAAGCTCAAGCAATAATCAATCAAATTCAGAAAAACGATATGCGTCTAGCTTGTGCCATTAATCAAGCAACAAAGTTTGAAATTCGGGTATTGATTTCATATTGCATGAGTCCCAGCATAGTTTGTGAAAAAACACGTTCATTTCTATTAGCTTCATTAACACTTGGGTCATCATTAGAACGTATTAACCAGTTAAATTATAATAGTGCAAATAACAGCTTAGTTATAGAACACATACTGCCAACACAAAAGCAGCGCAAGCCAATCATTAAGCTGATAACACCTACAAAAACAACATTTTGTATTGAGTTACCATATGATATTACTGCAAACTTACTGAATGATTTGGATGATTCAACCTCAGAAAAAATATCAAAATTGTTAAACTTTATCAATAAAACACATGGGACAAGTTTAACCACAACAAAAATATCATCTTATCTGTGCTTCTTACTTAAGCAAGAGCCTATTGATCCAACAATCATTGCGTTAATTAAAGGAGAAACGGCGAAAACTGCACCCGAACTATCCTATACACATTTATCAGATTTAGATGTTCAGCAAACGTATTATCACTTCATATGGAATTTAGAAAAACTCTCAAGCAAATCAAAAAAAATACAATTCAAACGTCAAGTTAACGGGAAAAAAGAAAGCCCAATTGGCAGCCCGCTAGTCATGAGTGATGAAGTTATGAGCATTTTTTTTAAAACCTTAGGCATAAATATTTCCGCAATATCTGGAAGTTACTCTCAGCAGCAGCATAACTTAGTCACCTACTATGTATTATTTACCCTCGCTCTATCTTCTGGATATCGCCCTGTCACTGGATGGCTTGGGAAAATCACTGATTATAATCTATTGAATTTGACCCTTTGGATCTCTGACAAAGAAATGCTCCAATCTGAGACAGGTAGGCTCATCATTCTTCCGCAAATAGCATTACGAATTTTAAAACGTTATTTACAGTATTTAAAAGCAGGAGCAGTTGATGCCAGTAGATTTAACTTAGATATTTCAGCCCGGTACCAACAAGCGATAACAGGCGAACAACATCTGTTTTTCTTCATTACTGATGATGCAATCGAAGAAGTCACACCTTCAACCATGGCTGCTCATTTTGATAGCGTACTTCCATTACCGTTGAATTGGCATCGACATTACGTGAGATCACTACTTTTTAAGAAAAAAATACATCCCGAACTGATTGCTGCATGGATGGGACATGCTCAATTAAATGAACCAGCATTTACTCGATTTAGTTCTTACTCTATTGCCGACTTGAATGAAATCAGTAATTTAATCAACCAAAAACTAACTTCTGTCAATTGTAAGGAGATAAGTTTTGTCTAAACTCATTGGTAAAGATGCACGCCAACAGCAACGCAATCGCCATCAAAACAATGTTCTTAAAAAAGCAAAAGAGCTGAGTGAAAAGTATTTCCCAAGCGGGGCAACTTTTCCATCATCAGAAATTTTTGATTCAACTTGGCTTAAGCTAACTGAAAACCTCGCAGAGGTTTTCAAATCCCAAATAGACTTCAAACGAGCCTTTAATCATTGCATCGCACTTATCAAAGAAAAAAAAGTCGATATTGCTATCCCCTCTTTTTTGGTCACTCAAAGAGCTGAAATACCAATATACACTCAAACATTAATGCAAGATGGGCTTGCATTTAATTGGCTCTATACCCATTGGTTTGACAACTTATCTAACAATGGACAAAGCAATAATATATCAGATGCTTATCGCGCTATTATTATGTCATTCATTTGTCACTCAGGCTGTCTAAACCACCATTTATTGATCGCAATATCAAACCAATTAAATACATCGTTAGACATTTCAACGGTCAATAATTTGCCTTTTATCAACTTAGAAATGAATGAAAACGGATTCAATACAAATGTTGTAAATCAGGATGAAAAAACAACACAAATCACTTGTTACTTATCCCCGATTACAATTAGCTGCATAAGCCACTTTTTAGCACTTAAAAAAGCCCCTCAAAATACACTTTGGCAAGCTCCTTCTGAAAATAAAAACATCCACGCTTTAATCATTCAGGACTATGTTGGCCCCATACCTTTACCTAACACGCTAAATAAACTTGTAAAATCAGCGGTAAGCTTAATTACATTTTTTCCCAATGTGCGAATATCACAATCTATTCTTGAGTATTCAATGGGCAGAAACAAAGCGTATAGTCTACCTAAAGAAAATCTAGCTCGATTGGCTACTTGTGCCATTAAAGAGCATCCCAAGCTTCATTTTTATAACCCACTAAGACAGAACAAAAGCAAAGCAAGACTTCGTTTAAAGCCTACGTTGCCATTATCCAATTTTTATCAGACGTTAGCTGGTGAACTAAAGGAGAATGCTAAGAAGAAGTTAACATCTGAATCCACGGCAAAAAAACTTAAAAATGTCGTAAATGAAAATCAATTATCAACAGCACAAGAAGTGCTCATCAAGTGGTTTATCCAAAAACTAGACACCTGCAAACCATCAACAATTCGAACTTACCATTCGACCTTATCAAGAAAATGGCTTTATCAAACAGAAGGGCTCAATTTAGAAGAGGCTGAGGAACAAGATTTTCAAGATCTTTACGATGAATTAATAGAACTCACTCATTACCAGAAACAAAAAACTAAACTTGCAGCCAGATTAAGTGACTTTCATGCTTTTGCAGTCCAAGAATTTGACTTTCCATTATTACTAGAGCCGATATCCAATGATTCTCAGCATAAAAGTCATACTAATGCCGGTTTTGTCGATGAAACGCTATTTAAGGCACTTTTAGATGCTGTTGATCAAATTGTTGATTTAGACTTTAACAACAAATTAATTATAAAAAGCATATTAATTATCTCTTATCGATGTGGCTTACGTATTAGCGAGATCATCAAGCTCAGACTAATAGATATTGAAAATTCACAAGAAGGCTGGCTCAAAGTTAGAGAAAACAAATTTGGTAATAATAAGAGCCCTTCTTCACTACGAAAAGTGCCGCTTTATATATCATTACTCGACCATGAAAAAAAGATTGTTACAGCATCACTAAACTTGGCAAGACAAGAAAATATCAATGGGGCAGAGAACCGTTTAGCCTTTACGATTGGGCAAGATAAAAACCAACCAATAGATAAGTTTCTAATATCTAACTTTACATCAACGGCTCTTAGGGCGCTTTCAGGGCTTGAGCACTTGGTTTTTCATCACTTAAGACATAGTGCGGTATCTAGATTGCAATTAATGTTTGAGTTAGGTGCCGAAGAGAGTGTTAATTATGCTGAAATCGTTCCTTATTCTGCAGGGCAAATCAATAAAATAACTGACACCATAGCGGCCAAAACATTACGTAATAAATATTATGCGATTGCAGCATTTGATGGCCATTCATCCCCAGAAACTTGCTTTAATCACTACTTTCATTTTTGCGATTTAATACTTTATTCTAACTTACTTAAAATGAAACTTGATCTAACTCAAAAACAATTAGTTAACCTTGGTCTAGGGTCTAGAAGAAATTTACGTCAATTAGCACAATCAAAAAATACGGATGATTGTTGGTCCATAGATGGATTTCTTGAACACACACTTAAAAAACTAAAAACAACCCCAATAAAATCGCCAAAAGCCAAAAAAAACTTGGCTATTCAGCCAGAATTCTCAACCCCGAAACCCATTATCAATATTGAAACTTGTTATAATATTTTAAACCAAATAGAGCGCGGTATTGATCCGATTGAGTTGGCTTTCAAGTACCATATTAATTCAAATACAATTGATAAATGGCGCAGTAATGCTAAAACATTAATGTCAGTAAAGACCCTCTATGACACACCTCGATTGCAATCTAAGCGAAGCTTCCAATCACTTCTGCCCTCTAAGCCAAATGCTACATCAGAGTTAAAATGGCTTGACTCGATTATCACAAAAGTTAGACAAGAGTACCCCATTAATCGTCAGGAGATTCAGTGGGCACTAGACTATGCGCTGCATAACAAAAGCAACAGTAAGTCAGGTATATATTTTTCAAAACCTGAAGATTTAGCACGCTTTGTTGATACATTTTCATTTGCCATTTCGAAAAGTAAATGGCGAGTATTAACACTTTCGATGAAGCACAGCACACAGAAAGAGCATTGGATAAATGCTTACAAGGGCATTCAAGCTCTCACGTCAAAATCATCTTCAGGTAATGGACGCACTGGCAAAGGGGCTATATGGCTAGAGTTAAGGCATTCTGACGAAAAAGAAATCATTGCCCACGGCAAGCAGAAAAAGCACTCTTCTAGCGCACTAATATTTCTGTTTCATATGATGGGCATAATGATGATAAAAAGCAGAGAGAGCCTAACGTAACGCCCTAATTTACCATTGCCCCATGGACACCACATGCTCCATAACGCTCTTCAGCCCATCATGCCCCATTGCAATATCAAGCGGCGTCGAGCCATTGAATGGTGCATTATGATTTATCATGGTCATATAGCCGTATATATTGTCAGTGTTTGAAAAAAAGCTCCGTAAACTAGCATGTATATTTAGAATATAGCTAATCCTTAATTGCTGATTTCTAGTCAAATCAGGTGCGGATTTCAATTCACTATCAGCAAACTTCAAATCAAGTAATTTTTCAATCTGCGCAGTATTACATTGCCATTTATCTAAAATAATCAGAGCTGCTTTCAACCCTGCTCTTGCCGCATTTTCATCTATAAGGTTATCTTGACTCATATGCACCTCGTTACCATTATTATAATAAGTATTGCACGACTTAGGTTTATTGTGTTCTTCAAGCTAACTGTCGTCAAATTATATGCCTGAAAGCGAATTGATTACCGGTATATCTCACTAACATTAATAACCAAAATACACCTATCAAAAATGAAGGTGTATTTTGGTTATTAGAGTCAATTAAAATTAATCATAACGGTATTTCAAAGTTGATAGCCCTTAGACTCCAGTTGTCTTTGCAACCGCCTCTCCCACCACAACAAATCATTACCTCTTTCTTTAAAATACAATTGGTTAATCCATTCAACCAATGCTGATAAATTGTTAGAAGAACGTGGTACATCCAAAATACAGCTCAGCTCTCTTCCTGTTGGTTGACAATAGAATCGTTGGCATAAGTAATACGCAAGGTTAATACGAGTATCATGGTTCATGGTTATTCCCCTTTCATTTTTTGATTTAAAAATGCTTCAAAAGCACTGCCATCTCGACGGGTTAAATTGGGTACATAACGCGAATACACAGTAAAAAGCATATTGGTATTCGCATGTCCCATTTGTTTAGCTATCCACTCAGGAGACTCCCCTGATGCTAGCCATAAGGTCGCTGCGGTGTGTCTAGTTTGATATGGGTTACGTCTTGGTATTTTTAAGATATCCAATGTGGGATACCAAACACGATAAGACATATTTTTGTTGTTCATCGGATGGCCCCCAGATGTTTGAAAGACAAAACCACGGCCATTCGAGAGTTTGAAATGCTGAGTTAGCGCCTCATAAACAAGGTCATTCATATCAATTTCACGCAATGACGTTTTTGTCTTCACTGGGCCCAGCTTATTTCGTACCCAAGACTGACGAACAAGGATTTGACGTCGTTCAAAATCCACATTTTCCCATTGCAAACCATCAATCTCACCCGTACGTAACCCACTAAAAAATCGCACTAAGAAATAGCAACGGAAATCCTTGCGAACAAAGCTCAAAATCTTAAGCACTTCATCCAGCGTAAATGGATGAACTGGCTTACGATTAACAGGTAAAGGCTTGATCGACTTCCAAGGGCTGACAAATTCATATCGTTCCGAGGCATCATTTAACACCACACGTAAAGGTGACAATATTTGATTGATGCGAGAAGCAGATAAATCCTTCGCAAAAGATTTACCCTCCACTAGATCTGCTCTAAAAGTCATAATGTCCGATTTAGTGATCAAACTAATTTGCATCTCACCAAATCGGGGCAAAATATAAAGATTCAAAATATCTTCAATGGTTCGAAGTTGTGAAGGACGCCATTCAGCTTTTTTCTCAGTTAGCCATTGTTCAATGAACTCAATGACCTTCAATGACTCGGTAGACTCTTTTAATATTGTCATCCGATCGTACTCAGTAAATTTTTTAACATTATTACTGTTAGGAAAATGCTTAACATATTCGAATTGATTTAGATGAATTTCAGCCTCAATTCGCTTCAACACGGCACCAGCTCTCTTCCGATTTGCAACACTATCTTCCAACATTGTCATTTCACGACAGCGAATCCCTTTATACCGAAAATCGAGTAACAACTTATTATTACGGACATTTACACTACCCATAAACTAGCCCTCCTTTATTTGGTCGGTAAAATGTCGGAGTAACCAAATAGCATTAACTGCTCTACACTTTCCCAAATAAATAAAATTTTGCGGCCACCAAAAGGTCGTATGTAATGCACACCTTCAAGCAAAATTGCGTCCTTTAGCTGATCACGAATCGTTCTTGCATCATATTTAATGCGCACAGAAAGCTCTTCTGCTGTTAAATAAGTATTAGACATAATATACTCCTTAAAAAGATTAAATCACTTAAACGAAGTTTTTGTACTCACAGCAGGTACAATAACACCATTTAAACCAAATGCAAGTATAAAATACCCTCTACAGGTAATTTTTACCGGTGAACATTATGATAAAGTGCCATTTTTCAAGAATCATTGGGGACAAGAAGCTAAAAGTTTCTGAGGTTGCGAGGGATACAGGTATAAATAAAAATACTTTACATCGCCTTTATAATGAAACTGCGACTAGAATTGAACTAGAAATGATTGAAACACTTTGTAGGTATTTAGATGTAGAGATCGGTGAATTACTAGAGATTAAAGAAGATAATTGATCACATTTATTGCACGGTGCAATATTTTACCTGATGTCAAAGACTAACTGTGTTGAGTCAGCCTAACTATATTATCCCATTTTATAATATTAGGTTACATATACAGCAGACCGGTGTTTTTCAAGACACTAGATGTAAATGAGTGCTGGATCTGATGTGGTCAAGACCCCCTAGATCGCACCATCACCAAACTCTTTGGTCATTGAATGAAGCTGGTAAAAAGAAGCAACCACCCAACGTAATGGGTGATATGGCCAACTTTACCTTTCACGACTTGCGCCGCACTTGCCGAACACTATTGGCCAAGCAAGGTACACTCGGGCATGTAGCAGAGCGTTGCCTGAATCATAAGCTTAAGGGCGTTGAGGGGATTTATAACCAGCATGATTATTTTGAAGAGCGGAAAGAGGCATTACATAAACTATCACAACAATTGGAATATATGATCAACAAGTCTCTATAAACTAAATGAAATTATTCAAATAACTATTTAAATTCAACTCTGTTAAAAGAGATTTTACTGAGCCTACGATGTCTGATTTCAGCGGTAAATTGTTACTTTTATTGGATGAACATAAAATTGTGAACTAATACTCAAAACTTATTCTAATGAGTTAAATAGCAATTTTTGTTGCTAAAATTCCTTGTTAATTCTGCAAATACTCTATCAAAAGCCGAGAGTTTTTCGCACTTAAGCTCAGACTACCCACACTCAGAGCACTTGTTAGGCAATCACCATGTTCACCCATCCATCTTGGTCGCCACAACTTTGCTCCAGTTGCATTAAGTACAAATGAGTTGAAAGAGGGGATGATGAAAAACATAACTCCAAAAATTTATTGTGTAATTAAAACACATACATAAAAACACTTTACTTGCAGCTGAATGCATCGGCCCTTGCATTCAAAATGGACATTGAGTTTGCCTGTCATCTATCAATGATTTCACTAGTTTGCTCTCTTGTCACAAGTAACTCCTCCGAGGATTTTAGACTGTCCCTGGATTTACCCAGCGCCATCACTTTTCCGACACAGGCATTCCTATCTCATAATCCAGCTCTATCCATGAATTAATTTTCTTACTTTTAAGCTAAAGCCAAAAATATCTTTCACAGCCACCCATAATCACTTTGTAGCACCAAGAAAAGTCAATACAATTTACTCCAGATGTCATAACCAACATAGCTCAACATCAATGCAAAAAAAATGCTGGAAATAATTATGTAGCTCTTAAATTTGGTTTGGCTAGAGGTGACTTCATTAATTAAAGCAGTATGTTGTTGGTTCAGAACGTCTATCAGTACCATTTGGTTGCAATCAATGGCTTTTTTTCCAATACTTAGATTATGAGCAATCACATCTTGAAGCTCGATGGACAGCTTCTTCAACCCAATTAATGCTTCATTATGGCTTATGTCTAGTTTAGCAATGAGTTCTGAATAGGATCTTTCACTACGCTCTCGACTGAGTTGGATTTCATTTGAGGTTGATTGTACTGCAACCATCATACTTTCACTTTTGAGATCGAGACCCATTGTCAATTCTTCGATGAACTGCTTTAATTCACTTTGTTGAATAACTATTTTTATGATTATTTCAGTCAAAGCATCTGAAAACGATTT
Organism: Shewanella sp. S1-58-MNA-CIBAN-0166; assembly: GCF_040310085.1. Taxonomy (NCBI): domain Bacteria; kingdom Pseudomonadati; phylum Pseudomonadota; class Gammaproteobacteria; order Alteromonadales; family Shewanellaceae; genus Shewanella; species Shewanella sp. S1-58-MNA-CIBAN-0166. The sequence continues at coordinate 93,227 of NZ_JBEOPN010000013.1, forward strand.
CAATTTCTCATCATGGCTATTCGAATTCGCGTCGAGCATATTAGCAATCTTTTGTGATTCGTTTTCAAACTGGTTTACAATATACTTGTGAATACCTGACGTCAGAGCGGGAAAATCTTCTTCTCGAATTTTCCTTAGTGTTTTCCCCATCTTTTCGGTATCAATCGCAGAAGCACCTAATGTATCGTTGATTTCTTCGATTAAGTCCTTCGTATCAGAAAGTCCATCTTTCAATTCATGCAATGAGCTTTCAAGTGGATTGAGTGGCTCCTTGAGGATTTTCACCATCAATTCTGCAAGACTCGTTTCTTTATTCCTGATTTCTGATGTTGTATTCATTTTTATTAATCCGTTTTATTTCCACTTAAACTCATCAATTCATCACGATGACTTATCAATTCTGCACATGAGAGTATTTGAAGAAGTGCATCGCAAGCGTCATCTTCCTGATAAGCCATATCTATGCTCCTAGTGAGCGTTATAAGATACTCTTCATCGAGTAAATGGATAAATCGATCGCAACGATCTAAGTCTTCCTCTGATGCACATTTAATGCGATTCAGTTCACCATGATTGAATTCACGATCCAACTCAATAGACTTTACTTGTTTAAGAGCTTTATTCTTCTCTTCGATACTTGTATTTAATTGCGACTTCAGTATTTTGCATTCATATTTAAGATTTTTTTCAACTTCTGTCAGTCCTTTAATCCAAGCTTCTTTCCATTGCAGAACTAAATTAATTTTAGCTTCTTCGCCGGCATTATGGACCTCCACTCTATCATTTTCATAGTTAGATGGAATCCAATAAGTATCAATAACATAGCTATCAATCTTACTACGAATACCTCCAAACGCATCATCAAGGATATTTTGAATGAGGTGCAGTTCCGGCTCATCAACGTGCACACAAACCATATTCCAGTATTTAAATGATGATTTTTTTTGGTCTGCACTTACAACCAGACGCATGCCTTTGAGTAAGCGATAATAATCACTTATCATCGTTCTTAATGTCGCACTGTCATTTTTCTTTCCTCCTGACGGTGGATATTTATCAGGATGACTAAACTTCGGATTTTTAGCAACTTTATGGATGAGTTGAGTGCCACGTTTCAGAGAGTTTTTACTCATCATATCCAATGTTTTAGATAATTTTTTACGTGATCTTTCGATAGATTTATTCCAAACAACCAGCTCACTTAAAATGGTCTTTTCTATTTTAACAAGTTTAGAAATTTCTCTACTGATAGTCTCTTCTTTTTTTTTCCGTATATATTTAACGCTGAGATGTGTGTCCAAAGTGCTGCGTAAACGACCAACAGGGCTTGTGGAGTTAGAAATTTGCTCAAGTAATTCCTTACGCAAATTTTTGATGATAGGAGCAACTTTCACATAAAGCTTTGGTTCATTCTTTTCTATACCTTTCCAACTTGTTCCAAACTCCAGTGGGAAGTACAGATTTTCATCTTTAGCTGCATCACTTAAACTGCCAAAAAGTTCGATTTGCTTCATGAGGCGCTGGCGAATCTGGGTAATATCTAAATTTGCGTCATTACGAAGTAAATCCTTTATCGATTTTGCTGAATATGAATAGGTAGTCACTATCCGGAAACGATGAGGCATAGCTTGCCAGTCTTCGATTCCTGGGAGAGTTAGAACCTCAGGACGCAAGAAACTGAGATCGTCCCCTCTACCAACAAGAAGAACCAGATCAGCAAAAGGCAGATAGGTTTTCGCCATCTGGTACACATGCTTTTGCTCTGCTGCATTAGCAGGGTTGTCTCCAGGAAGATCCAAGATACGAACATTGTTAGCCCCAGTAGTGCTAGCGAAAAAACTCCTAGGGATATGTACCACACAAGGTGAATTGACAATCAGGCGACCGCTTTCCATCTGTTCTCTTAGTCGCCCTAAGGCATGTGTTACCTCCTCATTTGTATCAAACCAAAGCGTTTTTGATTGTAAGGTTAATCCCCAATGTTCGCTTACTGAGCAGCAATACTCCATAGCTGTGGCTGTAGCTGATCTCCCAGTTTCACGCCCACCACGCAAGACTTGGGATATCAGAGCCATCTGATCTAGATCTATGCCCATGAGATCAAGCAATAACGTCGTTTTACCAACTTGAGTCTTTCCAAAAATCACTATATAAGGTTCAACCACATCCTTTTTGAGTTGTAACTTTTCCTGCACATCTTGGCTCAGTGTTCTAACCAAACGATCATAGGCACGAAATGCCCAATCGGATCGCTGTGATTGTAGTTGGTGCCAATAATCTAATAAAACGTCATTAGCCATGTCAAACGGCACGATCTGCGATTAATAATTGCAATCCACAAATTGAAGAGTCAAGTTCATATTTAAGATCGCTGGTAATGGATGTAACGTCGGTAATTGCTTTGATTAGCCTATCCTTGCGCATCAATGCTTCATCCATATGGTATCGCTCACGTATTTTTTCCTTGATTCGCTCCCGTGCCGCACTCATCGTTTTGTCGAAATTCTTACGTAAATGCTCCACATGATGATCATGAACATTAGCAAGCATACTGTGAGCTTGCGAACTTGCTTTCTTTTCAAAAGTGCGAAGTCTTGTAACGGCTAAAGTGGTGAGATATGCCGCCGCGACCACCGCAGTAGCAGCAATAACAGCCGGGTGAGCCATAACCGGTACAGGAGTTGGAGACGTAGGGATCCCATCAATAGGTTGTGTACTTCCCAAAATAGCTCCCAATATATCCGAATCACCATCACTAAGCACATCCACAGCCATAACTGTAGCGACTGATTTAATAGCTGTTTTCCCAAGTTCGGAACCTTTCTTTAAGCTTTCAACACCATCTTCTACTATGTTGATACTGAATGGGTCATCGTTCGAAGTGAAACCTTGTTTAAGCCCCGTAACCTCAGGCATTGCATAGAAAAGTCGTGAATATTCCAATGACATGGCAGGGATCAATCCCACACTAGCTCTAAGTTCTTTACTAGTCTCTTGGAGCTTGTGTTCTTCATTACTACCGTTGCCAAGAAGAATTTTAATGTCGTTAACTTTCTCTATATTCAGCTCTGAAAATCGCACTGGTTGTCCTGACTCATGCACATACCCCATCTGAATCAGCTTCTTGGATTTCTCAATAGGTAGTTTTCTTTGGGTATCATCTGTTGTATCGCTTTCAGCTAATGGTCCTAGCTTGCCTAAGGTTAACGATGATAAGGAATTTGAGTAGTCCATAAAAAATGTTGGCGTAGCTTCCGACCATGCCCTCCTTACCAGCATCTGCATTTTTAATTTAGTTTCAGTATTGGTATCAAAAGCATCTGATAACCAATTACTAAAACCCTCGTGATCATTTTTCAACCTATTATCAAGTTCTGTTGTTGCCCTAGTGTGAGCCTCGCTTGCTAGCTTGGCCACATATTCATTATGTTGAATCCGAAGTACTTCTGCGGCTTCATCGAATCCATCAAGAATATTTTCCAGTACTTGCGCACCATCACTTTCATCATTATTACTAAAATAAAGTCGCGACTTACTGCGTATGCTATTCATAACTCGATTTAAATCTTGACCGATCACATCTGATAGATGACTCATCTGAGAGTAACGCTCCGATTGGCCAGTGAAATTGAGAGCATCAATTGCGCTATGCAAGTGAGGCATCCATTCACTAATGTAATCAGGATCATCAGTACCAGTCAAAATAATATTATTATCCGCAAACTCAGGTTCTATCTGAAATGTCACTTGAGCACTATTTTTCAGTTCAGCTAGGCGCACGGGGTCGTGTCGGTGTGTTTCAGTCTTAGAGATAACAATATACGGCTTACAATGTTTGAGCTCGTTCTCCAGCATATCTCTGACAATTTCAAGTTGTTGTTGGTTAGCCATTCTTGTCTCGTCAGTCACCACAATGCAGCCACCAGCAGCAATCATCGCCTGTCGCATCAACTCCTGCCATGCCCTATTTGCCCGATCTTGCTTCTCATAACCTGGAAGAAGTAACCAGGCTTGGTTTTCACGTTTAAAATAACGTCGTGGCACTTGTAATACGGGTAAGAGATCTTCAGCGTTGGGATCGCATATAGCGCGTTGAAACTCGACAGAATCAACCTTAATATCATCTAGTTTGAAGCCACGATTAGATTCATTAGCAACCAATCTGCGAACATATCCTTGTGGTTCCGTAATATCGTTCTGTTCAATAATCAATACAGGCATTTTCTCTCCACGCCCTTCGTTGCTTTGCAGCCATAGTGCGCAGTTATAAAGACTTGCCATCAAAGTAGTCTTACCTGCTCCTTGAGAACCACCAACCGCTAAAATCCAGGTATTTCCGAGAACCTCAGCCAATAGAAGACGACGTATAACTGCAAGTAGTTTTTCATCAATTTCTTCGTTACCAAGATCTGCACAAGCACCACGTAGTCGACGTAATGCGTTGTTAAGCTCTTTAAGTAGAATTTCAGGGGACTTCATTGTCATTTTGTTAATCTCAATTTGTGAGCCTGCTGGCTGTTAGGCTTAAAGCACATAGGAATTTTCATCGATGGATTGGTGAGAGATTATTAATCACCTCACGACGTAAGACATCTGTGTCGTTAGCATTTGTTTTAACACTTGCGATTGTGGCTATTGAGTCGAGTGATAGCAGTAAAACCTGCATACCTGATCTGCTTAAATAAGGTACTTTGCCAGATGTGTATTGGTCAACAATTATTGGCCACAATTGTAGAGTCATTCCAATATAATCCTTCTGACTTATTTGATGTAAGCCCACCTGTATATTGATAGTGTCTGGTTTATCTGTAATTAATTAAATCTCACGAAACACTTGATCTAAACAGTATCACTGTCTAGTATTGGTGTCATGAAAAATATAAGCCGCTATACCTTAAATGATCTTAGCCAGCTAATAGAGCTGACACCTCGCACTGTGCGTTTCTATATACAGAAGTCACTGTTGCCTGCACCAGAAGGCAGTGGGCGCGGTGCTTACTACACCCAAATGCATATTGAGCGATTGCTTGAAATTAAAAAGTGGCAGGATGCTGGCTTGTCTCTTGAGCGCATTAGCGAACTTCTTTTCGATGAAAGTGACCGTAAGCCTCTGCCCCCACTTAAACGATTAAAGCCTGGTGATATAGAGGTTTGCAGTCACGTACACATAGACGAAGGGATATCACTCACACTAAACCCAAGTAAAGCAGGGTTAACACCAGAACAAGCCAAACAACTAACACTAGAAATCATCTCGTTGTATCAACGCATCAAGTGATAAGGAAGAGAAATGAACAGTGAAATAGGATTAACAACACTATTTGGTGAAGCTATTGCATTAAAAGCAGTCAGCATCAAGGCAACATTAAATGGCTTACTTGCCGAAATTGATGTTAAGCAGCAATACAAAAATAACGAAAACACCAACATTGAAACCGTGTATACCTTCCCTCTTCCTATTGATGCAGTCCTACTTCAACTAAATGTCGAGATCAACGGCCAAACACTCGAAGGGCAAGTCAAAGTAAATTCAATTGCAGAAGAAGAATACGAGGAAGCGGTTACCAGTGGTGATACCGCTGTCATGCTTAAAAAGATAACAGACGGGTTGTACTCTATTAATTTGGGCAACTTGCTCGCCGGTGAAAGCGCGGTTATCCACTTTAAATATGCTCAGCTTAATGAATGGCAAGGAAACAAATTAAGGTTTTATATTCCTACAACACTTGCGCCTAAATACGGCTACCCTCGTATTGCAGGCCTCGCAGAACATGAAGTGCCTTGCCACTCCATAAACGCAGGCTACCAGTTTGATTTCCGAGCAGACATAGAAGGCGAACTAGCTGACGCCACTATAACCAGTCCAACTCATTCCATAACCCAAGCGTTAGATTCCCAAGGCTTACATCTAGGTTTATTTGCTACAACACAACCCATGGACCGAGATTTAATAATAGAAATAGCCAAACCTAATCAATATGTTGGAGAAGGCTTATGGACAAACGATGGGGAGCAAACTGTTGCTCTAACCTCTTTCTATCCTCAAGTAGACATACAGCCTAAACTTCAGCAGCGTTGTATCAAAATGGTAGTAGATTGCTCGGGGTCTATGGCTGGCGACTCAATTAACCAGGCGAGTATTGCGCTACAAGCGATAGTAGAACAACTTGAAGATGACGACTGGTTCAACATTATCTTATTTGGTAGTCACCACAAACTCACCTTTAATAAGTCAGTACAAGCAACCCCAAAGAATTTACAGCGTGTAGAAAATACACTACAAAATCTTCGAGCTGACTTAGGCGGCACCGAAATGGATAGCGCGTTACAAGCTGCTTATTCTTCAAAAACACCAAAAAATATTCCCACGGACATATTGTTGATCACCGATGGGCAAATATGGGATGAAAACAACCTACTGACGAACGCACAAGCTTCTGAGCATCGTCATTTTGTAGTTGGTGTTGGCAACGCAGTGAGTGAAGCTTTCCTGTCTAAACTCGCGAGAGAAACAGGTGGAGCGAGCGAATTTGTCACACCTAATGAAAATATGAGCAGTCGTATCGTGCGACACTTTGAGCGCATCAACCAGCCAAGGCTGCACAAAAGTAAGATATTATGGCCGAGAAACAATGAAGCGATACAGCAATCACCACAACAGCTGAGTCCCCTCTTTGCTGGTGACACCATCAATGTATTCTCTTGGCTAGCCAGCCAGGATAAATTTGACAGTCAAGCTGAACTGAAATTTGTTTGTAAGAGCGATAAAGATATCAATTTAGAGCATACGCAGAAGATTACATTAACCCATACCGATAACCACACATTAGCGCGCCTCGCTGCGTACTCTAGGTTAGCAGAGGTAAATATAACTGAAGCACTAGATTTAGCTGAAAAATACCAATTGGTCACTGAATCCACCAGCTACATTCTGGTAAAAATTAATGAACAAAAAAATGAACTAGGCCTACCACAATTACGCACAGTACCTCACCAATTACCTGCTGGGCAAAGTGGTTTTGGTAACGTAAGACACCAAAGTGCACCTGTGTATTTAGCATCATCTAATAATTACTTAGAGATACCACAATTTTTAAGAAAACAAGCTGATAATACACCAATAGAAGAGGATAACTTATCGCCTCACGACCTCCATATGCCTAAATTCATCAAAGAACATCTATCACCCTCTCATGCAGATGAGCATCCCTCATTAGCTGAATCGCTCAACAGTGAGTTCACCCCAGATAACGACATGGGCATGAGTAAGTTCGATATCTTTGATATTGATAAACTAGGGGAAGACGACGCTATTATTGAAATACTCTATCAGCTGGAACATGCAGGCTATAACGAACAGAAACTGGTGGCTGCTTGGTTAAGCCTGTACAACAAATTTAACCCTGATAATAAGTTCAGTCGCCATGTAACTCGCTTGATTCGAATTCTATGCAAAGATCTTGATGTAAGTGCAGAGCTAATCAATAACGTTAGAGAAACGATGGTACAAGAAATGACATATACAGCAAACTAAAAATAAAGGCCGAACGATTCTTCACGAAGAAAAATGGTTCGGCCTTACCCACCCCTATCCCATATTGCTAACGATCTATTCAGCTACTTGGCGTACCGTTCACCTAGCCAATGGCAAATCACATAGCACCGGAAATGTTTTAATACGACCAAAGAGCAATTATGGCTCCTGGTGGCACCGCATAAGCGTTAACATTTGAAATTGAGTTGTGCATCCAACTCGGTTAGGAGACTATCTCTCCTTGGGCTTTTTGGGTTCGTTGATTATCTCATCTTGAGCATCTAAGTCAAAAATATCTTCAGCTATAAAGCCATTTTTCATCATCTTCTCTCGCACTAAAAACATGATTTCAGAATGGTTAGAATGCTCTTTAATACGCATATAGTTACTACCATCTAGGAAGCTTTTTGCATATGCATCGGTAGCTTCTACCATTTCTTTAGCGTTGAGAAACTTATCAGCTTTATAGCAAATCCAATTTGCACCTTCTGAACTGCTTTGAACTAATTTCCCAATGTCTGAACCAGATAAACTTTGTCCGCGGTCTCGCTCTTCTAAACCCATTCGATATTGACTAAGCAATGTGAATTTTTCACTATGCTTAATCATTACGATCCTTAATATCCCAACATAAAGATCTTTTCTATCAATACGTACTTTTTCTTTATACGCATGCCTCAGGATAATATCTCCTGAAAGCTTAAAATGCTTAATAACACCGTCGTCTTTATAACAAAACAAATGCTCCATCTTCCGTTTCAACAAATCACCAAATTCATTAATGAAGAATCGCATTTGACGCTCTGTCGCAAGACTATCGCCATTTCTCCATCTAGTAACCTGAGCTACAGACTTATCACTTAGCCCTGCTTTCTTAGCAATTTCCTTGTTAGTCATTCCATGCTCAATAGCCATACGAACCAATTGCTTGGTGTATTTATACTTCCTATCAACTTGCTTTTCGGTCATAACAGTTACTTTAAATCGATGCTGGTGGGTTTATTGTCCACCAGCTTTAAAGATTAGTCATCCCCTAAATAATCATCATTGTTCGGATTATGGGCGTCAGACCAATAATCCATATCTGCATCATTATTCGGGTTATTGATATCTGACCAAACATCTAACTCATCTTGTGACATGTCTGAACTATTAGGCATAACAATGTTCTCCTTTATTTTTTACCTTGGTAACTAGGATTGTTAGGATTCAGTTGATTACTGCGATTATTCTGAGTTTGCTGATAAGCAGGATTAGTACCTGAAGTCCCTTTATTACTATTTGATTGGTTAGCTTTATGATTGTTATTACTCATGTTTATCTCCATTGATTAATTCGAGATAAAGCATAAATTGAGCTTCAAAAAGTAGGAAGTGATAGGGCTGTGATTGTTTTGTGAAAATCTGTGATTGTGAGTGATAAACCTATAATTCATTAATTTTTCGTCGTTTTTCACTTAAAATGAAATTACAAAATAGCTACTAACTGTAATAGTCATACCACATAAGGTAAGATCGCTAACGCTAATATGAAAAACAGAAGACTCAAACGATGAAACTACTCAACACCTATGAAGACCGTGATGAAGCGGAAGTTGCTTTAACCAAGATAACAGGCGAGAAACGCTTGGCTAGTGAGCGTGATAGCACTGAGGTGATCTACAATCTTTTTGGTCAACCGACCTGGGGGAATTTCTTTCGACTGGGTATGTTTAACTTGCCATTACTACAGCAGATTGTGGAAATGCGGAAAAATGGTCAAACATATGATGCAGACAAACATCAGGAAATTATCACCATGCTCAAGTATGTCGCGCCCATGTTTGAGCTCGAAATACCGGAACATTGGCTATAGCATTATAAAAAAACAACCACACCAGATGACTGATGATAAAGTTCTAGGCGTTGATTACTAGTGAGTTCATGGGCTTGAAAACTTAGTTCAAATGGGAACCACACAGGATCGTCATTAATCACATTTAGACTTCTACTAGAGAGTTGCTCAGATAACACATTTGCTTCTACCAGCCATGCTTTTACATTCGGAACATCTATTTTTATCGGTTTTTGAAGCTGATAAACACCTTGTTTAGGGTTAGCTAAAACGCCCAAATTCATCAATGTTCGAACTACAAATTGCATGCTTCTTTTAATCGTTGATGTATCACCATAATTTTCAGTAACCCTTTGCTCTAGCTGAGAATACATAAATGTATCATTCAACTTTGTTAATCGGCCAATTTGAGACACGACAAAAACAAAAAAAGGATACTTGGCTAACATCATTCCCCAATGAAATGCCAAATGATACTCACTATATTCCATCATGAGACGAGCACCATCAGCCTGGAATTGACCAGGAATGCGTTTAGGCAATTTAGCCCAAATACCAAACAAAAGATTACGGGTTTTATCCTTGGCAACTTGGCTATCAAACACAGGAGATAACATGGAATCGATTCTTGATTTCAGTTCATCACCAATAATTCCATTTGCTACCCAAGAAGCCGTTTGTGCAAGCCAATCCGGCTCTAAATGACGATTAAACCCTATCGATACTTTCACATTATTCTCTTTGTTTTTTAAATAGAATAAGATCATTACCCTGTTGATGTAATTCGAACCACTGGGTACTAATATCATTAAATTGAACATTAAAATGGAAAGGAAACCAAACTGCATCATCAAGCAAATCAGATAATGAGCGACTATTTACATCCTCACTATTTAACAATGCGGTAAGCAACCAGTTATTCATTGTTGTTGGTATGGTTAATTTTTCGTTAACAACTGAATAATCCCGTTTATTTCCTCGAACAATCACTCCAAACTCAACTAACGTCTTTAATACCGAACGTAAATGACGCTTAACTGTTTCTGTATCGCCGTATAATTCAACAATTCGTTTCTGAGCTTGCCCATACGTAAAAGATGCATTTAACTTGGAATTTCGTCCAATAAATCTTGCTACATCAGCAAAAAACTTATTCTTTGCTATCAACACCCCCCAATGGAGTGAAAGGGGGATGTCACAGTCATGCGTCACCTGATCCACAGCAAACCGTTGAAATTGTTCGCTCACATGCTTTGGCTTAACACACCAGACATTAGTAAGCATATTTCTCGTTTTACCAAGATTAACTTTACAATTAATGCTAGATGACACCAATCGATCAATCTTTTCAGACAGTGCTTTAGCATCTAAATCTTGAGCTACCCACAAAGCGGTTTGATCAAGCCAATGTTTTTCTAGATGACGGCTAAAACTCACTTTCTTTGACATTATTAATAACTTCTCTTAATTGTTACCAGCGGAACAACCACTTCATGTAAGCTGATCCCTCCATGGCCAACAATCTTTTTGCCTTTCTGAACAAAGGCATGTGTTCCTTTACTTACTAGTGGATAAAAATCTGCTGGTAAACCAAATTTCTTAGCGGGCCATTCTACCACTTCATCATCAGAAATCTCAGCTGAACTTGAGGCCGACTCAGAGCTTTTGTACATACGCACTCGCTCCCCTTTAGTTTCAGCCTTTACACCTTCATTAGGCCATCCGCATCCAACACCTTCTTGATTACCATGATCCGCAGTGATTACAATTTCGAAGCCTGCATCGAGTATGGTTGCAATTTTGTCTGTGAACTGCCATTCATCTAACCATACTTGTACAACAGCGTTTAATCCCGCCATACCAGCAACCATTCCGTGCATCTGCTCGTCGATAAAATTCACCACCAGACCAGCAACTTTTAATGACGGAGGATAGAATAGATCAACAAATTCTTCTCGAACTTTAATATTTTCGATCTTTTTCTTAAATAATACTTGGTTGCGTTGTAACCCTTTATCTTCCCAATACGCTCTCCAAAGTGCTTCTTCTTTAGACGTCGAAAGCAAAGAGTCTGCAAATAACTGAGGTCTCTTTCCAGAAAAAAGAGCTTGTCGGGATATTGAGGTAATAGTCGGAACCCAAGCAAAGCAATAATGTTCATCTATAACAAGATTACTGCACGTAAGCAGCTTATCTCGTATAACCGACCATTGCTGAAACCCCATACCATCCATGACCAGCAAACACACTTTTTTATCTTGATTCAATGCCGTGTTATCTAACCAATCTGGAATTTTATGCAGCATATTGGGATAACGAATAGAGGGTTGGGTGATAAGGCTGCCGTAATTATTAACTAACCAGCCCTCAAAGAGCTGATCAATTTTAATATTGAGCGCTTTATGTCTACTTTTATCACTCTTGGTAATTACATCGCCAAGTTGAAATGTATACGCATTTAATCTTCCGAGGTTATGGGCTACATCTCCCCAAAAATCAATCGTAAATTTACTATCTTCAATCTCTGCAAACTTTTGTGTTAATGATTCCAATAAACGTGTATATCGAATGAGTTCAGTTTCGCTACCTTCTGTCTGAATACCAATCCAAGCCCAATGATCTTTCTCTAACCCTTCAAAATGAACAGGTTGCAGTAACCCATCAGCAAATAAATTGTCTATGTATACTTTAATGTCTTGATCATTAAATGGCACAATCAAACTAGCAACTGGCCAAGCATTTTCTTTAACTTGATTGATCGCTACCTGACTTTCTAAATACATATCCCACTGTGACTGTAAGAAAGCAAAAAATTCGTTTTTATTTGGGATAATTTGCTCAAACTTCCAGGCAGAAAAGACAGGATTAAACGATAGTAATTGGATTAACCTTTGCTCAACGAGTGTTGGCATATCAGGGTTAATATAGTGCTTCCTAATAAGTAAACGCACCAAATCTACTTCAGTCTGAATGATCTCAGGAGCAATTTTGTAAACATGTCGTAGCACAAAATCTAAACTGTCTACCTTGCTTAACTTACCAACCTTATAATTACTCACAGCGCTTATAAGCAACTGATAGCAACTTGGGTCAATATAACGCAGTACAGCAGAATCAAGTTCTGGGATCACTTCATTAATGTGAAAGTCTAACGATTTTGCGTGAACTTCAATATCATGAGGAATAATCAAGCCACTATCTTGAGACAAGCGAATAACCAACGGAATCGTTTCTTGCTCTTCAAGCCATTGTTCATAAATCAAACGTAATACAATAGGATCATCTTCACTGACAATCACTGTACCAGTACGCTCAAAATGCTGTGCTATGTATGGTTCGAAACATAAGTTATCAGGGTCATTAATGACATAGCAAAAATGACTATCAAGCACTAATTTATTAAGTAGTCTATCCTGCCAACGCACCACTTACCCCTTTATCTCAAATATTGCGTGTAGATTAAGTTCAGGATAAACACAGTGTTTAGCTGCAAGTTGTCGTTCCCAGTGATGATACTCTTCATCGATTTGCTTCAATCTATACTGTTTCACTTCAGGTAAGCCAATTCGTTCGATTGCCCTTTTCCTAGCAGCAAATGAGAACTCCCCTTTTTCAGTATCTGTCGCTAGGCTATCAAGATAATTGGACAACATACCATCAAATATCTGTTTACTTTGGCTCTCGGCCACAACTCGTAATTGGCTATATACACTCTGCATTTTTTCATCTGTCACGAGAGTAGAAATGGCACTCATGTTGATGTCACCTGCACTAATTGCATCCCAAATGCGATTCGATGACGGACCAAAATACTGGCCACTAGTACTAATATAAATCGGTAGATACTTCATTTGCCGTTCATCAGCACCTGTAAAACGGATGCTCCATAGCGACCAATAACCTGTGGCACCACTAGGTAATGAATTAATTGTCACTGCAGGTATTTTTTGCGCTTCACTCCAAATAGGAAGTTGGCTGCATAAACCACGAATTTTAGGGTTTTCCAATGTTATGTGGGTTAAGTCAGCATTCAATTGTGCATCTTTTCCAATAAACGTAATATTTTTCCAGCTAGCACCATCAGGCCAGTTAACCGAATGACCACCATTCGCCAACTTAGAGAATTCCGCTTTATATCCTAAATTCTTCTGCCACTTGAGATATTGTTCAACCATAAAACCAACCCAATGCGGTAACGGATGGTTGGCTATTTTGTCAAAGGCTTCTGAATCTAATTCTTCACCTGACGCAAATAAACTATCTTGAGCTTTTTTATCACTGGCACCTTCGCGAATTGTTTGCAGCGCTTTAGCGAGTTCTTGGTCCATCATATCTGGATTAGTCAACGACTCAATAAACAACTCATCAAATAAGTGATTTGCGTCTGCAGAATCTAAAACATCGCTGGTTTTATCAACGCCAAATTCTTCAAGAATAATTTGCAGTTTACTTTCCAACACATCACGAACCCTATGTTCTACAGTATCCTCAAGCACAAGGTTTAGCGCGCGAACAACATGAGGCTGGCCAATACGATCTACTCTACCAATTCTCTGCTCCATTCGCATAGGATTCCATGGAATATCATAATTAACGATAAGATGACAAAACTGCAGATTGAGACCTTCACCACCAGCATCAGTTGAAATAAGTAGCCTACTATCGCCCGCAAATGCAGCTTGTACTTTTTTTCGCTCATGCATATCCATCGAACCATTCAAGCAAACAACACTGATCCCTCGGTCCGTGAAAAATTTACTCAGCATCTTTTGCGTGGGAACAAACTCTGTAAAAACCAGCATTTTTAAATTAGGATCTTGCTCTTCTTGCTGCAGTTTATAAAGCCAGTCAACTAGGGCTTCCGCTTTAGTATCACACTCATTAGCAACACACTTTTCAGCAATATCAAGTAAACGTTGGACTTCAGCCTTTTCATTGGCTAAGGCTTGCTGACAGTTTGAAATTAACTGATCCAACTGGGTCTGACCATCTAATTCAGCCCAATCCTCGGCAAAGGCTAACGGTAACTCTTCTTCTACAATCGTATTGTTAAGCGCCACCAAGCGGCGCGCTAATGTAGTCGCAATTGCGGCACTGCTTGAACTGACTAAGCGCTGCATTAAAATCATCAAAAAACCAATAGCATTTTGTTTTTTAGCTTTAGCTTGGTTGTAGCCTTCTTTAATGTATTCCGTCACTTCTTCATAGAGATGGCGTTGAAGTGCATGCTTTGTCTGCCAAGCCACAGGCACTAACTCAGTTTTTCGGGGCTTAAATAACGGCTTTCCTTCACCATTAATCGAAATGCGTTTTTCGGTCCGCACAACAAAAGGCTGAACTCGCTCTTTAGTCACACTGCTTAAATCGGGAAAAGCTTCTCTATCAAGTAACGCCATTAATCGATGAAAGGCATCACTTTTACCCTGATGAGGCGTAGCCGATAACAACAATAAATAAGGTGATGCTTCAGCTAAACCTTGTCCTAATTTATATCTCGCAACAAACTCTGTACTGCCACCTAAACGATGGGCCTCGTCAACTACAATTAAATCCCAACCAGCAGCAAGTAAGTCATCATATCTGTGCTTGTTATATTCATGAATTTGTTTGAGTGACCAGCCTTTACGGCTTTCAATGGGCTTAATACTATCAACAGGGCATATTACTTGGTCATGGCGCAGCCAGACATTCTCGTTATCATCCAGCGGTTTTTGCTCACTAGGTAAAAAAAGGTGAAAGCTCTCATTAAAATGAGTACTCATTTCACTCACCCACTGACTCACTAACCCTTTAGGGGCGCACACCAATATCCTTTTAGCCATACCCCTAAGCTTTAACTCACGGATAACAAGCCCTGCTTCAATGGTTTTACCAAGTCCAACTTCATCGGCAAATAAATACCTGATCTGCTTGCGCGACATGGCTTTATCAAGGGCTTTTAATTGGTGAGGCAGCGGAATAACATTGGACTCGATTGGCGCCAGTAATACATCGTCTTGCTGTGCATTGGCAATTTTTGCTGCTACAGCCATATAAGAAATAAAATGGGCATCGACATTTCGGCCATAACGCGATGAGAGCAAATCATCGCCTGGCACTTTAACCACGCTATCTTGCTGTTGCAGCCATACGCGATAAAAATTCTGGCCCCAAAGACCAGAGTTTTCGATCACTTTAACATGCTGTTGATGAGCCAAACTCCAAGCCCATTCGCCAACATTTAGAGATGCACTCGATGCCATTACCACTCGTCTTCTTCGGTAGACGTTAATGTCAGAGCATTGTCATAGAACATCAACAGCTTTTCATCTTCTTGTAAGACGTCTGTCGGGATTTTTTCCGCTATATCTAAAATGGTTTGAAAGTCTTGTATTTCCCAAGCTGTTTTAAAACCTGCGCGCAGTGCTTCTGCACGAGGTAATTTGACTTTCTTTTGGGTTTTATATGTTTCAAACTCACGCAGCAGCGCTCGTAACCGCACCTTATCTAAATCTTCAGCCTTGTTTGGATCGGGCACATACCAACGATCTTTGGCTTTAGCAACTAAGCGGACATCATCTTTATCCAAACCGCGCATATCTTTAAAATTTGTAGATAAGTAAGTATGGATTTGCGAAGGCACATCATCTTCGCCAGCATATTTAATGAAATTTTGTTCTAGCAGTGTTGAGAGCTCTAGTGATAATTCACTCTTTTTCCAACCTGATAGCTCGTTGAGGAACAAAGGGTGAATCTCTGAGTAAGTTCTTGGTTTGGTTTTGAGTTCTTGTCTCATCCACTCAATTGCAGATGCTTCATCATCTACGAATATTGATAATTGTTGAATTTGAGCAGACATAGCTCTTTGCTTATCATATTCAGTAACTTGCTCAGGTAAAAAATACATCCCATCCCTATAGATATATTTACTTTCCAAACCTTTCAGAAACTCATTACTAGATATTGGAATACTAATGTTATTCCGAACAAAATAAGTAATAACTTTATCAAATAATATTCTAGGATCTCTTTCTCTCACAGGTAAAATTTTATTTTCTGCCATTCTGACGACTGTCAAATGCGCTAAATAATTATCAATAAATTTCCAAACACCATTTACCCCAATAGAATTTAGTTCATTTCTGTCCAATTCATGAGTAGGTTTATAAGCAGAGATAGCTAGATCTTGTCTAACAGCGGTTTTACTAACATTAGAATTTATTCCACCTTGTTTTTTATCTAAAGCAGATACGTTAGCGATAATAAAGCCTGCATCGGTTAGAGAAGACTGAATATTATTCCATACTGAAGCTTTTGTATTAGAAAACTCAATAGTCATCCAATGATCTGGCTTTAACACTTTATAAGCCGCCTTAAAACATTCGGTCATTATACCTCTATACTCGAAACCACCTTTTTTTTGCACACTGTTTTCAATAGCTTCTGGTTTATTATCTGTAACGACAGATAGCCATCCCTCCCAAAACAAACTAAGTTCAGAATAATTTAGATTTGCGCCAAACGGAGGGTCAATAAAGATGTAATCAACTGAATTTTCTAGCTTTTCACTTAAAACCTCAGTGGTAGAACTACAGCCTATTACAACATCAGACTTTTTAAAATTTGAATATTTTTTATAAGCTCTATTTTGTGTTCTTAAACGGTCTTTTATAAGGGCGAATGGAGATGCCTCCATTGAAATTGACGGTGCGTATAACGTTCCTTTTCTTGGTCCTGGACTAAAACCACCGCCACCAAAAACGTAATTTTTTAAATGGAATTGATTAAGCTTGGTCGCACCATTTACAAATCCTGTAAACAAAAATTTTTCGCGATTATTTGATAATAATGAGTAGATATAACTTAAAGCTATCAGATTTCTTTTAGTATAAAAGTCTGAAACATAACTTAAACCATGTGATCTTACTGGTTGACGTGTGTTATATCCATCTTGTATCTTCATTGATGGATACCATGTGTTCACATCCATAAGATCTATCTGTGAAATTAACTTTATATCATCTTCATCAGGAATTTTGCTAAACCTTCCAGACTCCCCATCAACTGAGTATATAATTAAAACAGGAACCTGCTTGGCAATTTTAGTACTGACTTTATTTTTATCACAATAGCCAGTTATCCAAACTCTCTCTGCATTTCTCTTAGTCAAAATGGAATCACAATGTTGACAATGAAAACTATCTAGAACTACAGCATTTTTAACATCAATAGCTGAACTCCAAAAAATCACTTCTTCTGTACACTCTGGGCAGCAATATACATCACTCCAAATAGTATAATTAATATTGCCTTTTAAACCGGAATTATTATGGTTTGTTTGATACATAAAACTGAACTTTGTAGACGCGAGTTCTATAACAGACTTTATTCTACTATTTAGTTCATTGATATTAACGCTTTGAACATTATTAGATGAGATAAATGTTGCTGATGGAGAAAGATCATTCAATATCGTTTTTCTTACACCTAATTTTCCAATTTTATTACTTGGATTAAATGATGGTGAATCAAATATTCCCCCATCTTTATCCACAAAAAAGCCAAGGGATTCAATCACATTTATATCGCCACATAATTGGCTCGCAACACCTGTCATACCTGAACCACAAAAACCATCAAAAATAATATCTCCTGGATTCGTGTAATGAAGGATGTATCGCATAATCGCCTTATGAGGCACTTTTGTATGATAAGAGTGGGCATTATAGATAGGATCACTTTTCCCTTCACTTACGTCAGCTGCGAACGGTTCTCGATGATATTCGTCATCTAAATCTACTTTCTGCGATTCCCACAGCTCAACAAAATCATTTAACCAAGGATTAGGGCAAGAAGTATAATAAGGTGGGTCCGAAAGCTCTAAAATAGCCTCATCTGTACCGATAGGAAAACCCTCAATTGCTCTAAATTCTGGATCTTGCAACTTTTGGCGCAATAACTCGGTAAAATGTGCTCGACGAGCTTCATCGTTAGTGAAGGTTTGACCTAAACACTCTACTGGACCAACTGCCACTTTTGGGCTTTCGTCTTTTAATAAGCTTTCTTGTTTCATTATTTTCTCAATTAGCCGGTACTTACAGCGGCTCATGTTCAATCTATTTAAAAAGGAGCTCTGCACTTAAAAAGGTCACAAAGCGAGTGACTGATAAGTCACTCGCTTTAACAACAGGCATAGTTTACCTAATCAATAACAATACGAACTTTATCGGTATCCTTACCCTGGCAATACTCTTTTAGTAATTGCTCAAAACGGCGTTTTATTTCAGCTAAGGTTTGTGGCGTACCTTGACCTAGACTTGCGACCAATTCAACAGTGCTGATCCGGACTTCTTCTAATCCTGATAACACTTGATTTACTGCTTCAATAAAAGACTTGTCTAATGGCACAGGTAATTCACCTGTTTTTACAAAAAAATCAATTTCAGTTTTTTGCTCAAGGTGCAGCAAGTCAAGCTGAATAAAGGGATCTTCTAAAGTCGCTTTTAAACTAAGGGTCCAATCTGTCAGCATGGAATCCAACTGGTCATCCAGTTTTGTTAATCTTTGATTGGCTGGTGCTTTTATCGCCTCGGCTCTTGGGTTAAACGTTACAGGCCTAGGATTGACCTCTAACTGTTTAGGATCAATAGAATCGGCCACTAAGAGCTCTGCCCATTCTGTTCGCCAAGTTTTCACTTGCTCTGCTGGCAATAAACTTATACCAGACAAGGCTTCTAAAGTTTGTAGCCTATCATCACTTATCAGTTTGGCCTTTTGCTTATCTTCAACCAGTGTCAAACGTGACTTTTGGTATAGCTCTACAAAACGCTTACCATAGCCTTGCTTTAGGGTTTGTAACGTCGCTAGATGTAATTGCTTAAAGCTAGGTTCTAAACGTAATTGCTCATCTTCAAACCCTTGTCGTAAAGCTAGTGAAGCCGCTTTAACCTCTAGTTGCCATGGGTCAGTTTCTGGTAGCACTAACTGAGCTTGGCTAAGATATTGGGTTATATCAGAGAAGTAGCCAACCGTAGCAGCCAATTTATTAAACGACTCCCAAGCCATTAAGTGTTGTGCTTGCTCAGCAATTTCCGCTGTAGTTGACTTAAAGTTTTTAAGCTTACCTGGCGTATTAAAACGCTGCAACGACTCTAAAAATATTTTCGCTTGATTGAGATTATCCGCTAAGGTTTGTGCTTCAGCTTCAGATAAAACAAACTGGCCCCAGAGTGATAATCTTTGTTTAATCACTTGCTGTCCTTGAACTAAGGCTTTAACCGTCGCTTCAATCTTTTGCCCCATGTCACGAACGACATTGTCATCACCCTGCTGAATAGAAGTCGCCAAACCTTCGTTCATGTCTAAGAGCTGCAATACAGCTTTAATGGCTGACATATTAAAGTCTTTAGGTGCTTGGATATGTTTAAACTCAACCAAGGTATTAAAATCTATGCCCTTAAAAGCATCGACATCGCTGGCGGTGATAACCTTACCCACGACAGAGAGCTCTAGTTCACCGGCATGGACTAAACTGGCTAAAATAACCAGTAACCATTCAGGTTCTAAGCGATAGCTATAGGGTTTGAAATAAAGCCGTGCATGAATTTGTTCTAGTAATTCACTTTGATTTACGACTTGACCATGACCTTTGGCAGCTAATATTGCCATAATGGCTTTAGCATAACGCGATTGCGTAGGCTTTAATTTGTCGCCCTCTAATAACTCTAAGGCATCGAGCACCGCTATGGCGCGCTTAGTTGCTGCGCCACCAGCAAGGTAGCTGAGTACATCTTTAGCGGCGACAGCAATGGTATCACCAGTAATACGTTGCGAAAACTTGGGGTACTCAGGGGCCAAAGAATGAAAGTAGCTCTTGAATATAAAACTGGCTATCGCTTCAAAGATATCCTTTACACTGCCGTGATCACTATCTGCAATGCCCGATATATCGCGAACACTTGAGCCTTTAATCCAATCCATCATAGGCTTTCCTTGGCCGTTGTAATGGACCTCATAAGCATCTTTTAAATTGGCTTTAATCCATTTGATCATGTCCAGTAAATAGGCGTCTGCTTTAAGCTTGTAGGTCGTTTTAGCCCCACCAGTAGCTTGACCGCGAAGAGAAATCGAAGCGGCATAATATTTAAGATAGCGGTTAAATTCTTCACTGCGATTTTTTAATATGAATTGAACCTCATCCTCTCGGATAAATTCCTTTTTCTGTTTCGGTGGGTTTTCTGGCTGCACAAAGTACATATAGTAATCAAGCTGTGGTTTAGCCGTTTCACGTTGGTTTGGCGATCCTAAAAATAGCCAACCAGGACGACTAACATTTTTATCTAGCCATTTAAGCTCGTGCTGCCACATTGCAGTATGGGATTGTTGAGTGTCGGTTTGTTCTAAAATTTCCAACATAGCGGCGCGATAGGCACTGTTAATACTGTCTTCAGACAGGGTTAATGCCCTGGCTTCAATATGCGCATCAAAGTCTTCAGTCTTTTTTAAATCTATATAGAACTGATCATTGGTTTTATTTTTAGAAAAAAACTGCCCATTTACAGTACGGCGAATTTTACCTAGAACAGTGACTATATGTGTTTCGAGGTTTTTGCTCTTTTCACCCGGCATGGACTCAATGTTTGTAAGATACAGACATAAGGAGTCTCTTAATTCTGCGGCTGTAGCCCCCATTTCAGCATAAATGTCACCCACAGCCATACGATGAATCGCCAGGCCTGCTACGAGGCGTTTAGCAAAGTCTTTTTCGCTAGCTGTAGGGTATGCTTGTTCTATACGCTCAAGCAATGTTTCACCGGTTTCGATTACCTGACCGACTTCTGGATTGGTTTTCATGCTGGGCTCGCTACTTAGCTCTTCCCAGTATGTGTCGTATGAAAATACTCCTGGTAGATCCATAGGGATCTCTTTATCCATTAGCTCTTTCATCTGACGAGAAAGACTTTTTAGCACTTGACGATTTTCTAAACCAGCCATTCGAACACGTTCAAAGGTATTAATATAATCAGGATGAACCGGAAACATGCGCACGAACTCGTCTAATCGTTCGTTCATTTTGTCATAATAAGGAGTGAATTTTTGTAAATATTCACGTATCCAAGCTTGTTGCTGAGCACTTTTTCTTAATAGACGCTCTTGTACTACAAACTTGATATCTTCACGAGCGATTACGACTTGCTCTGCTCGGTCACGAATACGCTTAACTTCTTTAGACAAAAACTCAAGTTGGGTGCTGTCAAATATCGCTTCCTGAACACCGGCAATAAATCTAAAGCGGGTTCCGTCTATCACTTCACCTATGACTCGCAAGATGGCGATATCTAATGGTAATTGTTGTTCATTGCGAGATCTGAAGTAGTCGAGCATCTCATCACACACCAGTAATAGTCCCATCTGTGGGTATTTCTGGTCAAACACAGCCATCATTTCTTCGAAATACGGCTTATGATTCGAAGTGATTTGCGTCATTGGTGGGAATTCATAATCGACTCCCATCGCAGCTAAGCCATCGGTTAAGTTTTTAGTAATAATATCGGTTAACGCCATTTGAGACGCTCCAATTTCAAATCGAATAACCTTGAACTTACCTGCTATCTTGTCTGCTGCTTTCTGCACAGTTGGGTTAGTAATATGACTGGCAAGATCAGGAAACTCTGCAACTGCAGATATGACTGACATCAAATGCGATTTACCTGAGCCATAGTTACCCACGATCCATAAAGCTTTATTGTCCACAGATTCTTCATATTGAAGCTGCTCAATGATGATATTACTTAGCTTTTGAGACATTTTATCTGAGATAACGTAGGAAGATACCAGCGCCTCAGCTTTACTATGAACACCTGAATCCTCAAGTTCAATATTGTTGGTTACGGGTTCAAACTGGATTAAATCGCCATACGTTTTCATCTATAGACTCCTGTCACAAGCATAAACAACTTGTACATCTTTTAGTTCGGATAATGGGTAATATTTGTAGTCAGGTTTCCCTGGCAGAGAGTAGGTCAACGCTTTATCGTCGTAATCACCAGGCCAGACGACTACCATAAAAGTCTGTTTTGATAGTAATTTTAATAGCTTAATTGGTTCTTGATTAAGAGAAGGTTCAAATAAAATGTGCAATCTATTCAGCCACAAGCTTTGACTTGTGTTCATTAGCGTTCGTTTCTTTAGTAAGGTAAATAATTCATTTTCTCGTCGTTTTGCGGAGAGCACAGCCAAAGAGTTAGCCATAACCAAGGAAATGTTGATAGATGGAATATTCTGTTCATATAAAAATGAAGGGATAACTTCGATCTGCTTTGGGGACAATAGCAATATCACAAGTCTATACGAACTGAGTAATGCTGCTGTTTCTGCATCACTGACTTTGGCTAAAATTTCATCCAACATATACGCACACCTTGTGTAAACAATCCTTCGTTTAGAATGCTAATAAAATATGTCACTTAATCATTTATTTAAAAGCAAAACATACTAGCACCTTGTAAGGTAGATTTAAAAGATATATAAATCATTGACTCGCGCTTTAGAACGCATTAATTACATAATGATAAACATATACTTAACACTATAAAAATAAAATCAGGCATTTTAGAATACAGAGTAATCTGGATAGTTAAAGATTATGCTCAAAACGCAATCTTCACCATCTATCAAATCCAAACTTGTACTTAACCCTTAGATGAATATCATTAAGCTATTGCTTTACAATTTTGTTATCCAAAATATAAGAAATTTCGCTCCATTAGGACTTTGCCAGTATTTGTCGGCTACAGTATTCAAATGAGGTAATTAGTGCGGGATTCTTCTTGCGATTTGATTCAATAGGGGGACTATCTGGAAATTTTTGTCTTTTCTCCACAAGAAATGGCTCAACTCCCATCTCCAATCGACGGAGGTTAACTTCATCTTGATACTCTAAAGACATTGGGTTGATTCCCCTTCGGCGATCATGAGCATCACTAATGCTATCTTGGGTACAGTCGTACTCTTCAGGAAAAAGCTTCAAATGTAATATACTGATTTTATCTTCCATAACACTCCCACGCATCTATTTATGTTAAAAGATGGAATCCATGCGTTTATTTGCATCAGACAAAGATATAATAGTATCCAAGAGCAATTGATATTTTGCCCTGTGTCACATTAATCGTTTAGGTATGAATAGTTTCGGCGAGTATAAATTTAAAGACAATACTTACTTCAACAAGTCACGGTCTTCTATCCTTTCTAATATCCAATCTTGCACTTCGCTTTCTACCCAGGCTACCGCTCTTAAACCTAGGCTTACAGGCTTTGGAAACTGGTTTTCGGCTATGTAGTTGTAAACGGTTGAACGCCCTAGACCAGTGCAATCCATCACTTCTTTCAGTTTAATTAGTCTCAATGTGAATTCCTCATATTTGATATATCAAATGGCTCGCCACTAAAAATTCATGTGGCATACAGTTGGTAATAATACTAGTTATTCAGGCTGCTAGTTATGAACACCAAAACAATACAGAATGATCCCCCTAGGCAGAGCCGAGTACGCAAATTATGGGAACAAGTTGGTATTCCTGCAAGCCAAGGGTTTATTCTGATTCAAGAGATCGAGAATGGCCTTTCTTTAAATGTTGTGGATCAAACAACAGAAGAGCTCAATATATGTCGACCTTTACTGCTCAAACAAATCGGCATTATGCCTACTCATTTTTCTCGGCGCAAAATCAGTGGCAAACTGACCAGTGTAGAAAGCGAACGCCTTGTACGTTTTATACGAGTGGTCGATTATGCAATCAAGCTAATGGACGGTGATAGCCAATAGGCTATCAAAATGGCTTGTAGAGCCAACTTTAAATATGAATGGTTAATCACC
This sequence comes from Shewanella sp. S1-58-MNA-CIBAN-0166, assembly GCF_040310085.1. Classification (NCBI taxonomy): domain Bacteria; kingdom Pseudomonadati; phylum Pseudomonadota; class Gammaproteobacteria; order Alteromonadales; family Shewanellaceae; genus Shewanella; species Shewanella sp. S1-58-MNA-CIBAN-0166. The sequence continues at coordinate 117,451 of NZ_JBEOPN010000013.1, forward strand.
AGCTAGCTTAATATATACTGAGACTGGGGCTCTAGAGGTTATGCAATTGATAGAACTAACCCGTCATGGAGTATTCAGCTAATATTTGTGAGGCTTTGCGGCTTTTTAGCAAGTTACTAGTCAACTTATCTTCATTACTGAAATACAATAAAGCGGTACTGTTCATCAATTCAGATAATTAGCTTAGTCTAATTTCAAAACCTAAATTAAGCAAAAATGACAGTAATTATGATGAGACTCTAAATCTAGATAAGGTTCAATTTTGCATTATGGGCACCATTTGGTCACCGTTTGGTCACCGAGCACAAATATGCGAAGTTTGGTTTTATCTATTTGAATGATAATAAAGAGAAATAAAAGCTAGAAAAGCTAGAAAAGACAAAGGCCTAGCATTTCTGCTAGACCTTCTAAATTTGGCAGGGGTGGCAGGACTCGAACCCGCAACCATCGGTTTTGGAGACCGCTGTTCTACCAATTGGAACTACACCCCTGTTGACGTGGGGCATTATGCTAAAAGCCCCTCCAAAGGTAAAGTACTTTTTTAAATAAAGCGCTCAATTGCAGTTTTTTCAAACAAGTTAGCTAATCTAATCGATTAATGAGTAGATTATGCATTTATAAAATGGCTCGGACATTGGTTAATTTCTACGATCTCATGGTTAAGTGTAGAAACTGATAGTCCAAATATGGAAGTCGACAACAAGAACACAATTACGTTCAATTGATAATCTGATCTGAAATTTAGAATCGAATCATTGAACAATCGAGCAAAAATGACCTAGTCAGTTCCATAATATTAAGCGCAATAGGTAATAATAATCGCACCTATTAATCCTATAGAGAGGGGGATAAACCTGCTCTGTATTCTCATCTATTGTGGCTTAATGAAACTGTACACCGATTGAGGTAAAATCCCCTTAAGATAAAACGGTGTAAAAAGTAATGAAGA
>NZ_JBEOPN010000014.1:0-114308 GCF_040310085.1 Shewanella sp. S1-58-MNA-CIBAN-0166
ATCCACGCTCAGTGCTCTATATACCTAGCCGTTATCCACTTAAATATAAACAGTAATGCTTATCCGAATAGCATTAACCCAATTGGGTAGCGTTTTTGTTTGTGCCATAAATGACTTAATTATTTTTTGTATCATGTACCGCATAGGGACATGCTTTTGCAAACAGGCAAACAGGCAAACAGGCAAACAGACAATCAAACAAAAAATCTAAGACATCAGACACTAAAAAAGCACCGATAAATATCAGTGCTTTTTTAGTGGTCATTTATTGTAAATTCACAACGATATTACACTGAAGTGCCTGACGTTATTTTTTCTCACTATTCTGTGCTGCTTGAATCGCCGTTAACGCAATGGTGTAGACAATATCATCGACTAATGCGCCGCGTGATAAATCGTTAACCGGTTTACGCATACCTTGAAGCATTGGCCCGATGCTGATTAAATCAGCACTACGCTGTACCGCCTTGTATGTGGTGTTACCCGTGTTTAAATCTGGGAACACAAATACGGTTGCTTTACCTGCGACAGGGCTATCAGGTGCTTTAGAGAGCGCTACGTTAGGCATGACGGCTGCATCGTATTGCAATGGACCATCGATAATCAAGTCCGGACGTTTTTCTTTAGCGATTCGTGTGGCTTCGCGTACTTTATCCACATCTGAACCGGTGCCAGAAGTCCCCGTTGAGTAACTGATCATCGCAACGCGAGGCTCAATACCAAAGGCTTTAGCTGATTCAGCTGACTGAATCGCAATATCGGCTAGCTGTTCAGGACTTGGATCTGGGTTAATCGCGCAATCACCATACACTAATACTTGATCTGGCATCAGCATGAAGAAAATCGATGACACTAAGCTAGAACCCGGTGCCGTTTTGATCAACTGCAATGGTGGGCGAATAGTGTGTGCCGTAGTATGAATAGCACCAGACACAATTCCATCAACTTCATCTTGTGCCAGCATCATGGTACCAAGCACCATGTTATCTTCCAGTTGTTCACGGGCAACAACTTCTGTTAATCCTTTGCTGCGACGTAATTCGAGCATAGGCTCAACGTACTTTTCACGCACAGTTTCTGGCTCAATGATTTCGATGCCTTCACCTAAAATAACATCTTGTTGCGATGCAACGCGTAAGATCTCTTCGCGGTTACCGATTAACACGCAACGAGCAATACCCCGTTCTGCACAGATAGATGCAGCTTTAACGGTTCTAGGCTCTTCACCTTCAGGAAGCACGATAGTTTTACGGGCTGCACGGGCTAGTTCGGTTAACTTGTAACGGAATGCCGGAGGAGATAGACGGTGTTCACGTGGAGAATCCTGGGTAACACTTTCAATCCAGGTTTGGTCGATATGGCTGGCCACGTATTCTTGCACTTTTTCAACGCGCACCGCATCATCCACAGGCACTTCATGATCAAAACGTTGAATATTGAGCGAGGTCTGCCATGTATTGGAATCAATTAAAAATACTGGCAAGCCTGTTTCAAAAGCTTGTTCACATAACTTCATGATTTCTGGTTCTGGCGGGTAGCCCCCAGTAAGCAACAACGCGCCAATTTTAACGCCGTTCATGGCTGCTAAACATGCAGATACGATCACGTCGGAGCGATCGCCAGAAGTCACTAACAATGAATTTGTTTTGATGTGAGTAACCATGTTAGGCAGGCTACGGGCACAAAATGTTACACGGCGCATACGACGAGTATGCATTTCACCGGCATTAATGATTTTGGCATTTAAGTGCTTAGCTAAATCAGATGCGCGCGGGGCAATTAGCTCTAAATTGTATGGCACACTGCCTAATATACGCAGCGGACTTTTACCCGGAAGTTGGAACATTCCCGAGCTATCAACCGCGTTCATATTTTTATCATCAAATACTTCAGATAAATCAGGACGAGTGCGACCTTCGTTGTCAACGGGAGCACCAATTTTATTGATGATAGCGCCAATTAAACGTTTGTTTTTCTGTCCACCCCAAGAGTTAAAGGCGATTTCTAATCGATTCATTAATCCATTAGGCGTATCGTTTCCAGGGGTTGCGATGAAAATAACATCGGCGTCTAATGCTTTGGCAATTTCATAGTTAATGTCATCAGCAAATGGATGGCTACGTGTTGGTACTAAGCCTTCAACCACTAGGATTTCAGTATTACTGGCGCATTCTGCTGCGCGGGCAATAATCTGTTCTAGTAGGACATCAGTTTGCTCTGAACGGATTAACGCTTCAGCATGGACCATTGAATAAGGTTCCAACGGATTAACAGTTGGAGACGTGCTTAAAATAGTGGTTGAACGTTCTGGACCAGTATCACCTGATCGAATTTGCGCAATAGGTTTAAAAAATTGCACTTTAACGCCTTTGCGTTCAAGTGCACGAACCATACCTAAGCTTAGTGATGTTAATCCCACTCCAATACCGATTGGAATAAGCATAATATTACGAGACATGACGACCTCTTGTGTGCGTATTGTTCATGTTAATTATCCGAATATAAGACCGAATAAGCTGCTTATTTAGCTGTGATCAGCTTAATAGCATCTTCGGCAATAACCCACTCTTCATTTGTTGGTATGACCATAGCAATAGGGCTACCTACTTGAGTAATGATGCCTTGCTGGCCAAAACGAGCCGCTTTATTCAAATTATCATCGACTTTGAAGTTAAATATTGCCAATAAATTAAGGACTTTCTCGCGAATAAGGTCTGAGTTTTCGCCAATACCGCCAGTAAATATAATGGCGTCTAAACGCCCTAATGGCACAGTGTAAGAGGCGATATATTTGGCTAAACGATAGCAGAAGATATCTAAGGCTAGTGTGGCACCTTTGTGACCGTCTTGATAACCTTCTTCAATCCCACGACAATCGTTGGTGAGTTCTGAAATACCCAATAAACCACTTTGCTTATTCAGTAGGTTATTGACTTCATCAAGGGTATAGCCAAGTTGTTTAACTAAATGGAAAATAATTGATGGGTCTAAATCGCCGCAACGTGTACCCATAACTAAACCTTCAAGCGGAGTTAAGCCCATTGACGTGTCGACACTTTTGCCACCTTTAATGGCCGTTACCGATGCACCATTACCTAAATGTGCACAAATAATATTGGTGTCTTTAGTCTCTTTGCCTAATACTTTGGCTGCTTCACGACAAATATAGATGTTGCTAGTACCATGCATGCCATAACGGCGAATACTATGTTCACGATACAATTTGTAGGGTAGGGCATAAATATATGCCTTTTCGGGCATGGTTTGATGAAATGCGGTGTCAAATACTGCAACTTGTGGCAAATCTGGGAATGAAGCGAGCGCGGCACGAATACCAATTAAATGCGCAGGATTATGTAGAGGCGCTAATGACGCACAATCTTCAATACCCTGAATGACATCCGGTGTAACAATAACCGAGCGAGTAAACTTTTCACCACCATGGACGATACGATGACCAACGGCTTTAATTTGTGCCGCAAGTTCTGGATGGTCTGCCAAAATGTTATTAACGATGAATTCTACCGCTTCGCGATGCGCAGTAAAGGCACCTAATTTGGCTTCATTCTTGCTGCCATCAGATTTCCACTTAATGCGTGAATCTTCTAAACCAAAACATTCAGCTAATCCAGAAACTTTATCATCGCCTGATTGAGCATCAATGATGGCAAATTTTAATGATGAGCTACCGCAGTTGAGCACGAGTACTAATTTGTCTGACATGTTAACGCCTTTTAAGTCAATGAAACTAAATAAAATAGTAAAATTCCATTTTGATTAAGGTTTATGATTATTCATTCATAAACGCCACACTTCGGTGTTCTTACCGTGATTTACGACTGAAATTTAAATCAGTATAGGCGTAAATTCTCCAGTGCATTTTGGGCATGACACTGTATTATGTTATCGTTATACTCATGTCCCAAGCTGTAAAGGTAGCCGTATATTGAACATGAATTTGGTTAAATTACTTGGCGATGGTCAACGTTATATGAAGACCTGGCCAATGGTTAGGCAACTTGGGTTTTATTTCCCTGAGTACCGTGTCGTCAAAGCGACTCAATTAGCGATTATTGCAATGCCTGTGTTGGCATTAGTCGTTGCGGCTAGCCAGCTGTATATATTTGGCTGGGATTATTTACCGCAAGCATTAACGATGTTGCTCTTTTTTATCAGCTTGCCACTACAAGGCTTATTATGGTTAGGTTGGCGAGCGAGCCATCCGTTACCGTTATCATTATTTGATTGGGGCAACCAACTCAGCTCAGCATTGACTGAGATGGGTATTTATTGCCAACCTTTAGGCGCAAAAGCCTGCTATTCTGATATGGCCACCATTTTGAAACTGGCTTTTGAACGTTTAGATCAAAGTTACTGGGACGAATTATAATTCATCTTATGCATAAGCCGATGCTAATTTACATCTGTTTATTGTTATTGTGACTAAAATGTAGCGTTAATACCTCGGTCAACAAACACCTGCTGAATTCTCTGCATGATTTCTGTACTTGGCGGTGAAATATGCGCCAAAGTATACGTTTCGCCAAAAGCTTGCCATTTATGTTCCCCTAACGGGTGATAAGGCAATAATTCAACTTTTTCAACATTGCTCATCGGTTTAATGAACTCAGCTAATGCGATGGCTGATTCGACATCTTCAGTAAATCCAGCGACAACCACATAACGGATCCAGGTTTTAATATTTCGTTTGGTAAGATATTGCGCAAACTGTAGTGTTCGATGGTTACTGACTTTAGTCAGTTCGATGTGTTTGGCATCGTCCATTTGTTTGATATCAAGTAACACTAAGTCGGTATTGTCGAGCAACTCATCTATTACGGGTTCGTATTTACGCACAAAGCCGTTGGTGTCTAAGCAAGTGTGTATACCCTGACTTTTGCAGGCTTTAAACAGTTCGCTGACAAATTGAGCTTGTAAAATTGCTTCACCACCACTGGCTGTAATGCCACCACCGCTGGCGTCTAAAAAGGGTTGATATGAAATGACTTGGCTCATTATTTCATCAACAGAAACTTCCTTACCGCCATCTAGATCCCATGTATCACGATTATGACAATATTGGCAGCGCATAAGGCAACCTTGCATAAAAGCGATGTAGCGAATTCCTGGACCGTCAACGGTTCCGAATGATTCCACTGAATGTATGCGACCTAACGTCATTGTTGTTCCTTAAAATGGGTATAAAAAAGGCTGTATCGATAAGATGTTACACATCGATACAGCCAATTTTAGCAGAGACTACATACTTTTAGTAAATGTACGAGTAATCACGTCTTGCTGCTGCTCAGGGGTGAGCGCATTAAAGCGAACGGCATAACCCGATACACGAATAGTTAATTGTGGATATTTATCCGGATTAACAATCGCATCTTCTAACATTTCACGGTTCATCACGTTAACGTTTAAGTGTTGACCACCTTCACGGTTAGGCTTGCTTAGGAAGTAGCCATCCATCAATGACGCTAAGTTAGTACGACGACCCGTATCATCTTTACCTAATGCATTTGGCACGATAGAGAAAGTATAAGAAACACCATCTTGTGCGTGGGCAAAAGGCAGTTTAGCCACTGATGTTAATGAAGCAATTGCACCATTTTCATCACGACCATGCATCGGGTTGGCACCAGGCGCAAACGGAGCGCCTGAACGACGACCGTCAGGAGTGTTACCGGTTTTCTTACCATAAACCACGTTTGAAGTGATGGTTAAGATTGATTGTGTTGGAATGGCATTACGATACATTTTTTTAGTGCGAATTTTCGCCATAAAACGTTCAACTAAATCGCAAGCAATGTCATCGACACGAGCATCATTGTTACCAAATTTTGGATAGTCACCTTGAATGTCAAAATCAACCGCAATACCATTTTCATCGCGAATAGGCTTAACTTGAGCAAACTTAATCGCTGACAATGAATCGGCAGCAATTGACAAACCTGCAATACCACACGCCATTGTACGGCGCACATCGCGGTCATGTAATGCCATTAACGCAGACTCGTAAGAGTATTTGTCATGCATAAAGTGAATCGCGTTAAGCGCAGACACATACTGCGTTGCAAGCCAGTCCATTAAGCCATCAAGACGTGACATAACATCATCAAACTCAAGTACATCAGCAGTGATTGGGTCCGCTTTTGGTGCAATTTGGGTTTTAAGCTTTTCGTCAACACCACCGTTAATGGCGTATAACATGGTTTTGGCTAAGTTAGCGCGAGCACCGAAGAACTGCATATGCTTACCCAAAATCATTGGGCTAACACAACAAGCAATGGCGTAATCGTCTGACTCAAAGTCTGGGCGCATTAAGTCATCGTTTTCGTATTGAATTGAGCTAGTGTCAATTGATACTTTGGCACAGTAACTTTTAAAACCTTGTGGCAATCTTGTGGACCATAACACGGTAATGTTTGGCTCTGGGCTTGGGCCCATGTTGTACAAGGTATGCAAGAAACGGAAGCTTGATTTAGTCACCAATGTGCGACCATCAAGACCCATACCTGCGATAGATTCAGTTGCCCAGATTGGATCGCCTGAGAATAGTTCATCGTATTCAGGTGTACGCAGGAAACGCACCATACGTAGTTTCATCACGAAATGGTCAACCATTTCTTGTGCTTGCTGCTCAGTAAGAACACCATTTTTAATGTCACGTTCAATATAAGCATCAATGAACGTTGAGGTACGACCCAGTGACATTGCCGCGCCATTTTGGCTTTTTACTGCAGCAAGGTAACCAAAGTAAGTCCATTGAATGGCTTCTTTAGCATTTTTGGCGGGTACAGAAATATCACAACCGTATTTAGCTGCCATCACTTTCATTTGGCCTAAAGCACGATGTTGCTCAGAAATCTCTTCACGTAATTGGATCACACTTGATAAGTCTTCACCAGCTTCAAACTGCGCTTGCAGTGAGCTGAATTGGGCAAACTTATCTTTCATTAGGTAATCGATACCGTACAAAGCAATACGGCGGTAGTCACCAATAATACGACCACGACCATAGGCATCAGGTAAACCTGTTAATATACCTGATTTACGGCAAGCCATAATTTCTGGGGTATAAACATCAAACACGCCTTGGTTATGGGTTTTGCGTAACTCAGAGTAAACGTAATTCACATCGCTGTTAAGTTCACGGCCATAAGCTTTACATGAACCTTCAACCATACGAATACCACCGTTGGGCAGCATGGCACGTTTTAATGGCGCTTCAGTTTGTAAACCAACGATAGTTTCAAGGTCTTTATTGATATAGCCAGCATCATGAGAGGTAATGGTTGAAACCATTTCAGTGTCGAAATCGACTGGAGCATGAGTTTGGTTCTCTTGCTTGATGCCTTCCATTACTTTGTCCCACAAAGTTAATGTTGCATCTGTTGCACCTGCTAAGAATGATTCATCACCCTCATATGGTGTGTAATTTTGTTGGATAAAGTCACGTACGTTAACTTCAGTTTTCCAATCGCCAGCTACGAAACCTTCCCACGCGTTGGCAAATAGTTCGGTTTTATCTGTCATTTACTTAACCCTCTGGTTGATTTTCTACGGATGTCATCACAATTAACACAAAGTGTTGGTATCCGTTGAGTGTTTACATTCTGTCGTCTAGGTAGATTCGCTAGACTGAGCCGTTTACATCTTCTGCGACATTGATGGCAGAAATGTTCCGCCTGGCTTGTGTAATGACGCTAATCGATATTGTTTCTGTTAATGAACTAATTGGTAAGACCAATTATCCATGGGTTAATAATAGCACAGCATAATGACGATATCGGCAGCTTTCGCTAACGGATTATCAAAAGTGTTAACTGGCTAACATATCTGTTTATAACTTGGAGTAGCCCGCGGCAATTTTTGGCAAATAAAAAGCGAAACCATTGCCGATCTCGCTTTTATATTGATGGTATTACCGAACATGACTAGATTATAGCAACGCTGGAATCCCTTCGATCATGCCTACTGCTAACATCGCCGCCAAACAAATCACAAAGGCTAGGCTTGGGATAACGATACGGTCTGCAAATGACAAGGTTTTAGGACGCTCTTTATCACCAATTAAACCATTATTATCAAGTAACATGGTTAACGCCCAAGCTAATACTGGGTTGGCAACAAATGCAGCGAAAATACAGATACCTGCGGCTTGGCTACTCGTCGTGTCTTTAACCATCTGTAAACCTGCCTCTAATAACGGCAGGAATACGCCAACTAAAAGCGCAATCGACATAACAGGGCGCCACACCGTGATATCCATAGGATAACCAATGATAGCCACAATAATACACAAGCTACCGAGTAGGATAGCGCCAGCTGGAATAGGGCGTTTGGCAATAGCCGCTGGGATCATGTAAGTTCCCCACGACGAGGTAATATTACCGCCACCGACTGCAGTACCAACGATCTGTCTTACTGAGCAAGTTGTCATCGTGTCATCAACATCCATCAGTACTTTTTCAGCGCCTTTTGGATAATTTAATTCTTGGAAAATACGATGACCAAGAAAGTCTGGTGACCACATGGCAACAGCCAGAATTGCGAATGGTAATGATGCAATAAAATGAGCTGCATTTGGTAAGCCTAACTGCCAACCATGTTCAGTTGAACCCCACCAATAAACCGGATTGAGATTTGGGATGCCTGGAGCGGTAGTAAATTGTAAATCTAAGCCTGCGCCTAGGCCAAATGCCAGAGCAACTGCTGCAATAGAACACAATGGAATCGCTAACCAGCGTTTACCGTATTTGGCTAATGCTGCATAAATAATGACATTGATTAACAAGATGGTAAATGCAACATAACCGAGTGAATAGTCGAGACTGTGCTTGGCTTGCAGTCCTCCTGCCCAGTCAAATAACGAACCTATCTGACTTTTAGCTCCCATAAATCCTAAGAACACCAATAAACCGCCGGCGACACCGCTACTGGTGAGGTTAACCAGTTTCGAGCCCCCTTTGAAATAACTTAAAATCAAGCCAAATATACCAATGAGGATTGCTAACGCTAACGGGTGAGCACCAGCGAGCGCGATGGTACCAATTAACGGGATCATTGGTCCATGGTTGCCGCCAAGGTTTGCTCTTGGATTAATAAAACCAGAGCTAATAATACAGAAGAGTAAAGCTGGGATGAGCATTTCTACACGGACAATCTGGATAGCAAATTCTGCCCCAAGATTGACGTGATCCCATTTTTCACTTAAACCTGCAGCCCAAGCTGCCATTACTGCAGAATACATCACAGTAATACCAATAGTTCCTGCGATGGCTGGGACTAAGTCTTCCCATTCAAAGCGAAAATCACGCCCAGGAAGATTGAGTCCCCAGCGTTTGGGTTTCATTATTTTGAGTTCATTTTCGAGGTAGGCATCGCGAGTGTCAAACTCGCTAGCAGGACGGTGAAGCTCGCTGTAGCTTGCTTCTTGAGCGTGTGTATCTGAATTGCTGACTGTTTCTGACATAATTTCTCATTCTCCGAAAAGAACAGGTTAATCCATCAAATGATGAAGTTTGAGTGTGTTCCGTTGAAGTGATGGCTATGTCCATAAGAGCAGCTTGCCGGTGAGCCATAATGGCTCTTATCACTTTGCTCAGCTGCGATGCCTTTATTAGGGAAGCATTACAGTGATGTCCTTATTACGATCTTTTTTGGTAAGACCAATTTACCTTGTTGATTTTAGCATAGCGTTAAGATTGCATCACTTGGTATCAAGAAAGTTGATGTTTTGTTTACTAGAAGTGAGAGCTGGATAACAAGTTAACAGCAAAATTAGATCAGTAAATTTGCCTAATAACTCACCTCGTAAGCAATACTCATTTCAGAATATTGTGTCACATCAATATAATTGATACTGGGTATAATTATTATTCAATTATATTTAAGACTTGTCGACGGGATTATTGAGAATAATAGAGAAATGACCTCTGCAGTAGCTACCATGGTGGTTACAAAATAAATTGGTCGAGTGCTGGCTGAAGTTTTAGTTATTATGGCAGTCGTTAATGTATAAATGCTTATTATGGGTGAAGGAAAGTAAGATTGGCTTTGGTGGTTGATAATGTCAGTACTTGAGAAGCATGAAATTGATAAACATGAATGGATAAAAAAAACGGCATCCGAAGATGCCGTTGTATCAATAAACCTATCGCTTATAACGAATAGTTTAGAACTTATAAGAGGCTGTAGTATGGAAGAAGCGACCTACGTTGTCATAAGCTGAGCTTGTAGTATCAGTACCTGTATAACCGTATGGTAATTCACGGTTAAACACGTTATCAATACCAAACTTCAAACGAATACCTGAATCGAAGTTGTATGCAACTGCCATGTCGTTGATAAAGTAATCGTCAAATTCCATGTTGCTATTAGGATTCGCGTTTAAGGCTAATTCCTTATCAGTATAAAGGCTTACACCCTCAACATAGCGCGTTCTCCAGCTAACATCCCAGCTATCGATTGAGTAACTTAGGCTCCAGTTTGCTTGCCATTCAGCATAGCCTGCCGTGCCTGCAAGTTCTTCAAACGTATCTGGTTCATCCTGGAATGAAAAGTCTTTACGTTTTAATAGACGAGTCGCAATAAGGTTAGTGCGTACATCACCACTAAAGGCTTCAAAGTTATAACCAATATCAAAGTCGATACCAGCAGCTTCAAGCGATGCAATGTTTAACGAGAACTGTCTAATTTGAGTAATTTCGTGGCTAGTTGAATCACGAGTAATCAAACTACAGTATTCGTTATTCACACCAGATGGAGAATCAACACAACGGTCGATAATATCTTGAGCACCAACAGCACTGATTGCATTTTCGATCTCGATATTCCAATAATCGGTAGTGATCGATAATCCATCAATAAAATCAGGTTGATAAACAATTCCTAACGTGAAACTTTTCGATTCTTCTGCTTTTAGCTCGCGATTACCACCACTTAATCCTTCAAGGGTTTTATCGTCGTAATCAGCGTCAAAACCAGCAGGGATCCCTAGCGCCGCACAGTTAGCCTGGCGTTGAGTTGGATCAGCTAGATCATTTAAGTTTTTAGCACGACAAGAGTCATCTACAGAGAAGAATGTTTGGCTTGCAGCACCATAAAGCTCACTGATGTTAGGTGCACGAATAGCTTCTGAGTATGTAGTACGAACGCGGATCTGATCATCAACTTCCCAGCTTAAGCCCGTTTTCCATGTTGTTGCATTACCAATGGTGCTGTAATCAGCAAAACGTATTGCAAGATCTAAGTCTAGCTGACGTACCATTGGTAAATCGGCTAGCAAAGGAAGCGTGATTTCAGCAAAAATTTCGCTTACATCAAAATCGCCTTTATCTTCGCCCAATGCATTGAAGAAAGTACCTGCTGCATTTGAAGGTTCAAATATCTCACTTTCTTCTTTACGGTATTCAACACCAGTAGAGAAGCCTGCATAACCGGCAGGTAATTCAAATAAACTAGAGTTAGTTAGTGAGCCACCTAATACGGTTTGCTTAATAATCGATGTACCAGTTGAAGCGGTATTAATATAGTTAATAGCATCTTGACTTGGCGCGCCAAAACCAAAAATGTTGACTGGCACACAGCCTGCATCTCTAGCTGACTGATCACGACATACTGCAATCCCGTTTTCTAATACAGAATCAAGGGCGTTGGTGTAATTGTCATAGATTAAGTTATTTTTATTAACGCGCTCTAAATCAGTTTGACCATAAATAGCATAGGCATCGTAATCCCAATCTTGGAATACTATACCTTCAAGACCGATAACATAACGTTGAGTTTCGCGAGTATCATCTTCAATACGCGCACCCAAGTCCGTCATAAAACGACGAATATTAAGTGTATCTAATGGCGCTGAATTACCGTCGCTATCTTTGTTTGCTTTCATTAAAGCAACCAGCTCAGGATTGATAAAAGCATTATCTATTTTGATATCGTTGACCGGGTTACCAAAGAAAAATGCCGGTTGGCCTTCATCTGTTGATTGGCTGTTAACGTATTTAGCTTCAAAATAAACGTTATGATTATCGTTAAGCTGGTAGTTTGCTTTAAAGTTAATATTGTAACGTTCGAATTCTGGTTGTAATTCGACAAACTGGTTTAAGTTAGTGACATCACAATTTGCACAACGAATACCATCAACATTTTGACCGCTATAAACATCGCTTAATGAGCCATCAGGATTAAAGCTTTTCCAACCATCTAAATTGAAGGTACCGGCATTACTAATCGTGTAGTGACCGGCGTTAGGAGTCCATATTTTGTCGGGATCTGATGGGTCATTGTTATCTTCAGTGCGGTTTTTATTTGCTAGGCTCGAAAAAGCAGTTGAAGTCTGATCGCGATCAAATGCTCTTAATTGCTCTTGAGCGCTGTACTCAACCGCAAAGGCAACATTACCATCACCTTGGGCAAAATCAGAACCATAAGATAATGAGAAACGGTCTTTATTGTGGCCACTATCGTCAGCCCAACCTTTGGTTGCTGATACATCTAAGCCATTAATATCTTTCTTTAAAATGAAGTTTACAACACCGGTTACCGCATCAGCACCGTAAATTGCAGATGCACCGCCGGTAATCACTTCTACTCTATCGATCCATACACTTGGAATGGTATTGACGTCGACTGAAGAAGTACCTGCAGAACTTGATACATGGCGTTTACCGTCCACTAACACGAGTGTTCTGGCGGTACCCATGCTTCTTAAATCGAGCAAGTTAAGACCCGAAGTACCAATAAAGCGGCCTGAGTTGGCAAGTGAGTAAGTGTTACCTAGTGCAGGTAATTGGTTTAGCGCTTCACCAATATTTGTTACACCAGTTGATAATAACTCGTCGCCAGTAATTACTGTAACCGGCGTTGGTGCAACAGCACCTTCACGAATAATACGTGAGCCTGTTACCGATATTCTTTCAACAGTTGATGCTGGATTAGCTTGATCTTCTGCTGCAAAGGTATTGAATGTGGTTGCTGCAGAAACAGCGACACCACTGATTAGCGCAAAGCGAATAGCTTTGGCTAAATGCGAATTAACTTGCATATTTTAACTCCCTAAAATGTTTTTTTATTATGGTGTAATCATTCAGATCATTTTTAATATAAAAATGAAACAAAGTTACACAGCTATCGATATAAGCACACCTAAATAAAAAAACAATATCAGGCCATCAGGTTGGTAATTAGCTTGGTATATACAATTAAGCTCATTTTTATTAACAATTCGATATCGTAAACGCCAATAAGCTGTAATAATGTAAGCATAAAGATTACAATGTTATTTAAAGTAGCTTGTGTTGTTAATAAGTGGTTTTTAATATATTGGTTTTTTGTGTTTTTTGTGGCTGCCGAAATTTAATTTGTTAAAAAAATGTTCATAAATTATTTTTAATTTTTATATGAAAAATTATAACCTAGCGTTTTTTTTAGGTAAATTACCGATTTAACATATTATAAATTTTTTTCATGAGTTTAATTAATGTGGTTTTTACGTAAAAAAATCTAGGTTTTGACCTTCGTTGATAATAGATTATTATTCATTATTTGAATATTAATGATTTTTAAGTGGTTTTTTATGCGCTTCGTTATTATGTTTAGCATGATGTCGATTGTCATAGATGATTGTCATAGATGAGTTTTTTATAAACAAAAAAGACTAGTAAGAAACATTGCAGATACTTTATCAATAAGCGCTATTCATAAGTACTATCCACAAGCACCATTAATATTGAACACTATCCATCATTTGTAATGGCTAATAAAATCCTAATTCACTACCGTAGGTTTTTATAATCACAAAATAAATCAGCAAATAACATCGATGATAAAGCCTCATGTAGATAGAACGCTGCGACATAAATTATGGCTACTGCCGTTTTTTATTGGCAAGTGTAGGCATATGATTATCTATCGTAATAGCGGAAACAGAGTAAATACCCATTAATATATCTTTCTCTTCATTAACGGTGAGCAGTATAGATAGACTTTGCACGGGTTACCGTTTTAGCTCAGTCAATAATAGTTAGGTTTAAGATTGCAACGATGAACCTGCGACATTACTTTGGGGTAACTGCGGATTGAGTGTATAAAAGCTGACACGATACTGATTTAACAGACTCAACAGCCGCAAACATAATGGTTTACATTGCATCGCGAGATAACTACGAATAACCGTTACTGCACATCAGTGCTGGCATCTACATTCACATCAATATCAGTATCAGTATCAGTATCAGTATCAATATCAATATCAATATCAGTACCAATAAAAATACCAGTATCAGTGATCAATCCATCAACTCTTCCATCAACTCTTCCATCAACTTTACCATCGGTATCATTCTATTTTTTCAGATGTTGGTATTACGAATTGTGAATCAATATTATTGATGGTTGCCATCATTATTATCAGATTTTATTCTGATTATTTCAAAGGTAGTCTTATGTTTCGACAAGAAGGCCGCCATGAATAGTAGAGTGATAATACATGTCTCACTGTTCCTACAATATTTATGCTGCAGCCAAAGAATAACCATTAGTTTATTTGGAATGTAGTTTATGACTGCTTTAACAACAAAAACTTCAACAGTGCCGATACAGAGTGCTTACACACAAGACGCTGCGAATAGTGCAGTTATCAACATGTGCCAGCAAGCTGAACAATACGGGCAATCTAAAGTCATTAAGTCGCACCTTGAGTCATTCGGTTTAGCTATTTTTGCCGGTGCTTTTATTGCGTTGGCTTTTGTTTTTTATATTACGGTAACGACTGGAACAATTGGTCCTTGGGGGCAAGTTCGCTTTATTGGCGGTTTAGCGTTTAGCTTAGGGTTAATTCTAGTGGTTATTTGTGGGGGGGAACTCTTTACCAGCACAGTCTTAAGCAGTGTTGCATGGGCTCAAAAACGGGTTACTACTAGAGATTTATTGATGTGTTGGACTCGGGTCTATGTTGGCAATTTCATTGGCGCTATGTTGATGTTGTTGTTGATTTTAGGGGCTAAAATGCACCTGCTCAATGATGGTCAATGGGGCTTGAATGCATTAAATATTGCGCAACACAAAATACATCATGATTGGAGCCAAGCATTTATTTTGGGCATATTATGTAATGTTTTGGTGTGCCTAGGTGTCTGGATGACGTTTTCCAGTAAAGACGTACTAACCAAAGCCTTCTTACTGATGCTACCCGTTGCCATGTTTGTCAGCAGTGGTTTTGAACACAGTATCGCTAACTTGTTTATGGTGCCGCTGGGGATCATGTTGCAGCAATTTGCATCGGTGGATTTCTTTAACGCTATTGGTGTACCCGCAAGCCAGTTTGCTGATATCACAATAATGCATTTTCTGTTTAATAATCTTATTCCTGTCACGTTAGGCAACATCGTCGGCGGTGCGTTATTTGTCGGTCTTGCTTATTTAATGATCGAACGATTAAAGCACTCTAATGCTAATCATACAGCGCCTATGGCATTAGCCACGTTGGCATTAGCTGAATGTATTCCGGCGATTGACGCGCATATGTCAAACCAGGCTATTTCAAACCAGGCTATGCCAAACCAGGCTATGTCAAATAAGTCTGCTTCTAACCAGCCTAATTCAGATAAGCCAATACCTAACGTACCAATATCAAGTCGACCAATGGTCAGTCAATCGACCACAGATTTTTCCAAATCACATTCAGTATTAACCCAAATCCACCATGAATCTAACCTTACACCTTCGCTAAAAACGAATGGGAGAACTGCTATGCCTAAATCAATTATTAATCTTACTGTCAGTGAATTAATGCAAGCGACACCTTTTACATTATCACCAGAACTCTCTATTCATGAAGGACTGATGCAACTCACTGCTGCGCAAGAACGAGGAGCACCAGTTGTTGACAAACAAAATCGCTTATTAGGATTTGTATCTCAACAAGATTTATTAAGATGCTTATGGTCAGAAGAATATAACAAACACATTAACAGTCATGTTGCTGATTTAATGCAGACGCAAGTGATGACCGTATCTGGCAACGATAAAATTGCCGATCTTGTTGAGTTAATGGTTGTCGACAGAGAGAAGTTGTTTCCTGTTACCGCTAGCGGAATGTATACCGGTAGCCGCTTTATGAGTTATGAAGAACGTTTAAGACATGCTTCTGCGAATAAACCGAGTAGTTTTCCTGTTGTAAATGAGGGAATATTGCTTGGAGTTATTACTCGAGAACAGATAGCTACTAAAATTTGTTCGGTGATGGGATAGTCAACTCAATCGATAACGCCTTTCACAAGCCATCTAGTGGTTAAGTAAAGGCGTTATCAAATACCATTAAAGCGTTTTACTCATGCGTCTTGCTTCATTTAGGACGCAATCACGAAGAGGATTATCACCCGCATCATTGCGCCATACAAAAGACAATTGACGCTGTAGGTTAAGCTGTGGTGTATCAATAATAACCAGCTTACCTTCAGCAACATCTTGCTCTACGGTAATATGGGGCAGGCAGCTTAAGTAAGACCCATTTCTGACCAATGCCTTTAACAGCAGTACATGTTCGTATTCTTTCCACACATTGAGTTTTTCAAGCACACCGTGGATAGCGCCTTCAAAAATGCGTCTGGTACCAGCACCTTGCTCTCTAAGCACCCATTTTGCTTGTTCCAATTGCGCTAAACTAATTTTTTCAGCATTGGCATAAGGGTGGTGCGGCGCGGCAACTACCACAAGATGATCATCAATCCACTTTTCTTGATGTAAGCGGCTATCGTCGTTACGCCCCTCAATAATACCAAGGTCATAGTCGTAGTTAATTAATCCTTCAACAACGTGTTCGGTGTTTTCAACCTCAAGATCAATCCTTAATTCTGGAAAATCATTATCAATTTTGCTGATTAAGTTTGGCAATAAATATTCTGCTGCAGTTTGGCTCGAACATAACTTAAATTGACCACTAATTATGTGTTGTTCGTGTAAGCCAAATTGAATTTGTTGTGCATCTTGAAGTAATTGGCGTGCTTTGGGCCTTAACCAATTGCCCCAATGGCTTAGGGTTAGTCGGTTGCCTTGTCTAATAAACAGCGGACGGTCTAGTAAATTCTCTAGCTGAGAAAGCGACATACTCACAGCTGATTGGGTCATCGATAGCTTTCTGGCAGCTGCGCTAACACTTTCAAGACTGGCCACAGCATCAAAAACGGTAATTTGTTTAAGCGAGTATTTCATATCAGCGTAATAGCTCCGTTTTATGAATCATTTAAGTATCAATAAAATTGATGTTTACTAGTGTTTACTTCAATAAGTAAAACGGAAGGCTGTTGCATAGGCAAGCGACTTATATCAACTTTGCAACTGAGGTTTAGTTTTTAGTACAAAATAAATAAATATTTATCGAAATTAGACAAGGAGTTAGCAATATATGCGATGAGCATGATGCTTTTTAGTTGAGCAACGTTTAGGCTTTATTATGGAGATGAAACAAAAAACCAGCCGAAGCTGGTTTTTATAATAGACAAATGTAGAGTCTATTCAAGCAATCTATTACTGTACGTTTTCGCTATCGCTAAACTCACCTGCAAATAACGCCGTTGATAAATAACGTTCAGCAGCTGAAGGCAATATTACCACGATAGTTTTATCAGCAAACTCTGGTAATGCAGCAATACGATTTGCAGCCACAACCGCGGCACCAGAAGAAATACCGACTAAGATACCTTCTTCTTTCATTAAACGACGAGCCATTTCAATAGACTCTTCGTTGGTTACAGCTTCAACGCGGTCAATAATAGATAAATCTAGGTTGCCTGGGATGAAACCTGCGCCAATACCTTGGATTTTGTGTGGACCTGGCTGAATTGGCTGGCCTGCTAATGCTTGCGCAATAACCGGAGAATCAACTGGCTCAACAGCAACAGAGGTAATGGTTTTACCTTGTGCTTTTAAATAACGGCTTACACCTGTTAAGGTTCCGCCAGTACCAACACCGGCCACAAATACATCAACTTCACCATCGGTATCATTCCAGATTTCTGGACCAGTGGTTTTTTCGTGTATTTCAGGGTTAGCAGGATTATCAAATTGGCCAAGCACTAGGTATTTTTCAGGCGCAGATTGGCGAATTTCTTCAGCCTTATCAATGGCACCTTTCATACCTTTAGCGCCTTCTGTGAGCACTAAGTTTGCACCTAATGCTTTCAGTAGCTTACGACGCTCTAAGCTCATGGTATTTGGCATGGTTAAGGTTAATTTATAACCACGTGCTGCAGCAACATAAGCAAGTGCAATACCGGTGTTACCTGATGTAGGTTCAATTAACTCGATATCTTTGGTGAGTATACCTTTCTTTTCAGCATCCCAAATCATGTTGGCGCCAATACGACACTTAACACTAAAGCTTGGGTTACGTGCTTCTATTTTTGCTAACACCTTACCGTTGCTAACGCGGTTTAAACGAACTAACGGTGTGTTGCCTAAAGTATATGAATTATCTTCGAAAATTTTGCTCATGGATTATTTGCTCCTATGGTTGCATCGTCTAATCATAATCTGCTCAGCAGGATTTAGAAGTGAAAGTTTGTTCTTCTTTATGCTTTTTAGTTATTAAGGGGTTTATTTTTATTCTAAAAACCCTATAGATGCTGCTATATTAGGCTTTTGGAGTCAATTGTCATCACTCAATGGTCTGACCATCAAACAAATTTAATTTAGTATGACGAGATTAAATCATAAAATACTAGAATAGCGTTAATCAGCAAAATGTTTCTCTGTCGTGCCACGCAATTGATCAGTAAGGTCGTCGATAAGCGATGTTAAAACCTTCAGTGATCCATATTGATGTATTTGGCGCTCAATGAACTTTCGCTAACTCATTCACTAAAAATGGTAGAGTAAAATGAATAAAGTTGTGATTTCAGGCAGTGGTTTATATACACCACCTTACAGTGTCTCTAACGACGAATTAGTTAATAGCTACAATAGTTATGTTGACCAGTTTAATCAACAGCATTCGGCCGAAATTGAGGCCGGGACCACGCTAGCGTTGGCATATTCGTCAAGTGAGTTTATCGAAAAAGCCTCTGGGATTAAAAGCCGTTATGTCATGGTAAAAGACGGTATTCTTGATACCAATATTATGATGCCATTAATTGTAGATAGACCTTCTGAGTCTTTGTCTATGCAAGCCGAAATGGGTATTGAAGCTGCGAACCAAGCATTACAACAAGCAAACTTAACGGCTGAAGATATCGATTTGGTTATTGTGGCGTGTGCTTATACTCAACGAGCTTACCCAGCTATTGCCATTGAAATCCAACAAGCTATGGGCACCAAGGGCTTTGCCTATGACATGTTAGTGGCATGTTCATCGGCTACGTTTGCGATTGTGAATGCCGTTAACGCTATTCGTGGCGGCACAGCTAATAGAGTGTTGGTCATTAATCCTGAGTTAACCTCGCCGCAAATCAACTTTCGCGATCGCGATAGCCATTTTATTTTTGGTGATGTTGCTACTGCAGTCGTGGTTGAACGCGAAGAGTTATCTACATCAAAACTTGCCTTTAACGTGTTGTCTACGCGCTGTGTAACCGAATATTCTAGTAATATTCGCAGTAACTTTGGCTTTGTTAATCGCTGCGACCCTGAAAATGCAACCACGGCAGATAAGCTGTTTCATCAGCAAGGTCGTAAAGTATTTAAAGAACTACTGCCGATGATTTACCAGCATTTGGACGCACAATTTACCGATGAACAAATAAAGCCTGAAGAATTTAAGCGCTTATGGCTTCATCAAGCCAATATAAACATGAATTTGTTTGTAGTGAAGAAGCTTCTTGGTGATAATGTTGAACCAACTCAAGCGCCTATTGTATTAGATGAGTATGCCAATACCGCTTCTGCGGGATCGGTTATTGCTTTTCATAAATTTAACCACGATTTTAAAACAGGTGATTTAGGCTTGTTGTGCTCATTTGGTGCAGGCTACTCTATCGGTAGTATCGTACTTGAAAAGTGTTAGATAGCTCGAGTACGAGACAATAATAAAGGTGACCATATTGCGAGTGTTGATTGTAGAAGATAGCACCACGGTATCGAAAATATTAAAACACATGATTGTTCAGGATCTTGGATACCATGTGGATATCGCACCTGATATGTCGAGTGCATTGGTTTTTTTAGAAAAAAATCAATATTTTGTAGTGGTTGCAGATTTAAATTTACCCGATGCTTCTGACGGCGATATTGTCAAGTTAGTGGCATCGTATTCGACTCCTTGTATCGTACTGACTAGTAATCTAGACGCTGCTCAACGTCGAGAAATCTTGAAACTCAGCATCGTTGACTATATCCCAAAAGATAAACGTCACAGTTATCAATATGTGGTCAAGTTAATTGACAGACTTTATCGCAATCAAGACGTTAAAGTATTGGTTGCAGATGATTCGCTGGTGAGTCGTAAGTTTGTAAAAATGCTGCTTGAACAGCATTTGTTCAAAGTTATTGAAGCCAATGATGGTGAAGAAGCATTAGCCGTATTAGAGGCGCAGCCTGATATTCAGTTGCTTATCACTGATTACAACATGCCAAAGGTTGATGGTGTTGAACTTGTTTTGCGGGTACGTGAGCAGTTTAACCGTGAAGATATCGCTATCATTGGTTTGTCTAATGACAATGATGAAAGTTTGTCGGCAAAGTTTATTAAAAACGGCGCTAATGATTTTTTACAAAAACCGTTTGTGCATGAAGAGTTTCATTGTCGGGTGCTTAACACCCTTGATTCACTCGATATGATGCGTAATTTGTGGCGTAAAGCCAATCGTGATTATTTAACTAAAGCCTACACTCGGCGTTATTTTTTTGGTCAATACCAACAAAATGATTCTGAACAGAAACTGCTGTCAGTGGCACTATTAGACATTGATTTTTTCAAAAAAATCAATGATACCTATGGCCATGATGTCGGCGATGAAGTGTTAATTGAATTTGTGCAACGCTTAGAAAACGCCTTTGGAGCTAACTTTACTGTAGCGCGTTTTGGTGGAGAAGAATTTGTTGTTGCTTTTAAAGGTTTAGATGCCATTAAAGCTAGCCTACTAGTGAATAAATTTCGGGAACAATGTGAAAGCAACCCGATAATGACCTCGGCAGGGGATTTGTCTATTTCATTTAGTTGCGGCGTGTCTACCTTGAGTAATGAAACATTAGACCATGCACTGCAACGTGCCGATGAGTTGCTGTATAAAGCTAAAAATGCAGGTCGCAATAAGGTTGTTTCTCAGTAAGTTACTTCATCTGATGAGTTAGCTAATATAAGGCCGTTGATACTTGAGTATCAACGGCTTTTTTGCATCGATGGCTGTCCCGACAAGGTTAATTGTAAACCTATTGGTTATGCCTAAAGCAGCCAAGCGTAACTGAGTTTCATGAAATAGGTTTTTTCGTCTTGGGTTAACGAGTCGATGTCATCATTAGCAATAAATGCGTCTGAATAACCGAGATAAAACACGCTTTGGGGGTTAAGTTTATAGCCATAGAGCAATTCATTACCCATATCTTGATACAGTGTATTTGGACGTTGGTAACGATATAAGTCAGGGTCGCGCTCTATGCGAGTATACACACTGCTTAAGCGGATAAAACTGTTTAGCGTCAGCTGCCAATTGAGGCGCATATCACTGAGATTAGCGGTAAATAAACGACCATCATCGACGTCTAATGTCTGGTAGCGGTGTGATATATCAAGCACTAACGATTCCGTTAATTTCCATTCGATACCCGGATTCAACATAGTGATAGTTGCAGGCCTGTCATTAGCGAAATCAATGTCATCTCCATAGTTCACATCTAGTTCTAATTTCAGCGATCCAATAGGAGTGAAGTTGGTGTAAAACCAACCTAAGGTTTCATTAAATTCACTAGTGTTATTCTCTATATTAATAATGCTCGGGTTGTGGCGTCTGCCCACTCGTTGTCGTTGCACTATCCCTGTGGCGATAAAACTTTGAAGTCCGCCGTCAAACTCGATATACATTTCTGTTTCTTGCTCGAGTCGTTCGTTGTTTTGATTATGAGTAATGTCCCAATCGCCGCCGAGGTTGATTTTGCTGAAGAAATGATTATCTGGATACCAAATGTAGCCACCGCCAGCGACAAATTTTGCGACATCAATTTTGTCGATAAAGCCAAGATCGGCACGAAAGTCATCGCCTGTAGATTCGTAGTGAGTACTGGCATACCAATTACGGCGTTCGTGTTGATAACTAACCGCGTACATGTTGTCGTTAAAATTATCGTCTTTATGGGTGCGTAAAACGCGTTCGTTAATATTACAATCACCAAATTCACATCGTTCAGATGGTTGTAAACAATCATCCGTATTGCAAAAGTTAGTGAATAAATCGTCCGGATAAGCTGTTTGTGAATGCGCATATTGTGCGGTAAAAGTATCTTGTTTCGTCGGTTGGTACTTGATATCAACACTGGCAACATAGTTATGATAATCATCCGCTTGTTTTAAGGTCACTAGGCCACCGATTGAAAACTCTCTGCTGGGGTCAAATCGATAACGAGCCGCCATGTTATGACTTTGCTGATCTAATATCGCCACATCAGAACTTAAATTGCCTGGAACTAAAAACTGGGTTTGAGTGTCATTGGCCGCCAATATTGCAACAGTGTGGTTGTCGGTTTTACTGGTCAATTTTAAACCATAATCTGGCGAGCTAATATTGCGGGTGTGTAGCAAATCTAATTGGGTATCAAAGTAATCTTTGTTATCTAAGAAAAAGGCGCGCTTTTCCGGAAAGAAGAGTGCAAATGTGTTGTTAACATCTAGCTGACCCGCATCGGCTTCCACTTGAGAGAAGTCTGGGTTAATGGTGGCGTTAAGTAAGGTAGTCGGTGTGATCCCCCAACGTAAATCTAATCCAATATCGACATTACTGTCATCGCTCCAAGGTTGGGCTTGTGTTACGTCTCGTTGCTGGCTTTGATTTGCCACAATAGAGGGCGTGAGTTGTAAGTCTTTACCCTGAGTTGCGCCGGCTAAACCCGATGCGATACCTAATTGGCATAACTGACATGACACGTTACGGTCGATTTTATGAGTGGATAAGCGATGGGTTTCATTGCGAGGATAAAAGCGAATAAGCTCAATGCCCCAAGTTTGAATTGGATTACTGTCATCAAAATTAAACAGTCTTAAGGGGAGTTGTACCTCAACTTGGAAACCGTTTTTGGTCAGTTTACCTTTGCTATACCAAATCCCGTCCCACGCATCACTTTCTTGGCCTGTGAGTTCATTTTCTATGGAATCACTTTGGACGCCATAAGGGTTAATAAAAAATTGGTAGGCTAAACGAGCATTATTGAAGGTATCCAGTTTAATACCCACCATGTCATCGCCCCAGGATTTGTCTCGATCACGTAGATTTGCCCTAATATTGTCCGGATTAGGATCGTGAGCAGTAAACGCGAAATATAGGCTGGTGTTCGACGCATAGACTTTAGCTGTGGTTGTCACTGGTGCAGCGGTATTCTCTCCAGGAGAGGTTTCATAACGCAGTATTACCTCGGTAGCATGTTGCCATGTAGGCTCGTTAAAGTCGCCATCAAGCTCAATATCTTCATTGATGGTCGGGATGTCGAGATGAAATTGCTGGCTCGACCCCGCAAACGCAGCAAAAGATAATAAACTGCTTAATATTACCAATGCTAACGTGAATATAACGTCACAGGTGCGGGTTAATCGGTTGATTGGGGGTAAGCTGCTAGTTGGCATTAAGTCGTTGATCACTTTTACTCTATTTTTTATTTTTTGTTATTTGTCTTATTGTCGCAAAAAAGTCCTTAAAACGTAGGTCCGACTTGTACTAAAATCATCACTAAATTGTTACTTAATGTTAAATTAGCTTGCGTGAATGTAATAAAAAAGCCCGATAGTCGCTATCGGGCTTGTCTTGAGGCGCTGCAATCTAAGCTGGTCTACTGTTGGAGCATCCATACATCTAAGCATCTAAGCATTCATGCATCTAAGCATTAATTCTCTACAGATTAATCTGGGGCAATACTGCTATTTTTGTAGGCGTCACGATATTTATCGACCCACATAGCGGTTGCACCACAAATGGCTACCGGCATAACGATGAAGTTTACAATCGGTATCATTGAAAACACTGTCACGGTAGCACCGAAGCTAAAACTAGATCCTTTAGTATTTTTGAGGGCGAACTTCATATCATCAAAAGGCACTTTATGATTATCAAATGGATAGTCACAATATTGAATTGCCATCATCCACGCAGTGAATAAAAACCATAAAATGGGTGCCGCAGTTTGGCCGATAATCGGCAACCAAAATAACACTAAAAACAATAATGCTCGTGGTAAATAGTATTTTAGCTTAATCCATTCTCGACCAAAAATTCGCGGCAAATCTTTGATCATATCGACTGAACCGCCGGTGTTTAAGCTTTTTCCGGTGAGATGCTGCTCGACTTTTTCGGCCAACAAACCATTAAACGGCGCTGCAATCCAGTTCATTACGGAACTGAATAAAAATGACATTACCACTAGCATTGTCAGTACGGCTAATGGCCATAATAAAAAATTCAACCAGCTTAGATATTCTGGGAGTTGTCCATCCATCCAGGTAAATAATGCTGTTAATTGTCCTAGTGCAAAATACATCGCTGAGGCGAATAAGACTAAATTGATCATCAGCGGTATAAAGACAAATGAGCGCAAACCCGGTTGTTTAATTAATTGAAACCCTTGGATAAAATAATTCACACCACTTTTCTTGGCGATTATTGAATTGGTAACCATTGAGACTGCCTATTTTGTGACTTATATTGTTGATTTTGACGAGCCAAGCACAATAAAACAAGTGATAAACTGTGTCAAAAGGATAAAAATCGTTACAAAAAGCTGCTCAATTGCTAAAGTGAGCTGCTTTTTCCTTTTAATGCGTACCTGAACTGGCAACATGAGATTAAAACAAATAAAACTTGCTGGATTTAAGTCGTTTGTAGACCCAACTAAAATCCCATTTGATAACGCCTTATCAGCGATTATTGGCCCTAACGGCTGCGGTAAATCCAATGTGATCGATGCCGTGCGCTGGGTGCTGGGCGAAAGTTCAGCAAAGCATTTGCGCGGTGATTCGATGACCGACGTTATTTTTAACGGCTCATCGGCACGCAAACCCATTTCTGTTGCGGGTGTCGAACTGGTATTCGAGAACATTCAGGGAAGGCTCACTGGACAATATGCCAGTTATCAAGAAATCTCGGTAAAGCGACAAGTTAACCGCGACAGTGAATCAAGTTATTTCCTTAATGGTCAAAAATGTCGTCGAAAAGACATAACCGACTTATTCATGGGTACGGGTCTTGGGCCGCGTAGTTATGCCATTATCGAGCAAGGTACTATTTCACGCTTAATCGAATCTAAACCTCAAGAATTAAGAGTGTTTATTGAAGAAGCTGCAGGCATTTCGCGTTATAAAGAACGTCGCCGTGAAACCGAAAATCGTATTCGTCATACCCGTGAAAACCTCGAACGTTTAAACGATATTCGAGTTGAACTCGGTGCTCAATTAGACAAATTATCGCAACAAGCAAAAGCTGCTCTGCAGTACCGCGAATTAAAAAATAGCGAACGAGAGTTGCATAGCCAACTATTAGTGATGCGCTATCAGCAATTGTTGCAGCAAACAGACAGACTTGATGCCGAAACGGCCGAAGGTGAGCTTAAATCTGAAGCGTTAGCCAAAACCGCACAACAGGGCGACACCAGTGTTATTCAGCTGAAACAGCAATTGGCTGAGCTCAGTGATGCTGAACATAAGCTGGTAGAGCAATATTACCAAGCCGGTAATACCATGACCAAGCTTGAGCAACAGCTTGCTCATCAGCAACAGCAAGACTCTCAGTTACAGCAACAAATTCAAGTATTACAACAGCAAATCAAACAAGCTGACGATAATATTGTCAGCATGACCGATACTCATCAGCAATTGGTTGCGCAATTGGATACTCACCAACCCGCTTATGAACAGGCGAGTATTGTGCTTGAGCAAATCGATGAGCAAGTTTTTGCTATCGAAGAAGCGTGTGATGATCAGCAGCAACAAGTAACCCAATATGCTGAAATCTTAGCGACTCATAAAATGCAGTTGGCACTGAGCCAATCGACGCTCAGCCATCAACAGCAAAGTTTGGTTCAAAACGAACAGTACTTAGCTCAATTACAAACAGAGTTAGCTGTTTTAGCTCAGCAAGACAACCAACAGCAGTTGCAAAACAGCACGGCAGAATTAGCTAATGTTGAACAACAACTAAATGATAAACAGCTGCAGTACAGTCAACTTGAGCTTTCCTTACTTGAGCAGCAACAAGCCGTCACTGAATCGAGTGATGCTTATCAAACCCTTAAGCAAACTGTCACTCGTCATCATTCTCGATTGCAATTTATTGATGAGTTACTGGCCGATCATACTCAAGATGATGGCCAACAATTATGGCAAGTTATTGAGGTTGTGCCTGGCTGGGAGAAAGCGGTCGATAAAGTGTTACAAGGCTTAAGTCAATTACCTGTTCTAGGGTTGGGGCAAACATCTTCATTGAGCGTTTCTCCGCCTACAGTGGGTTTTGAACCACAGCATCAAGTGACGTATCCTGCTTTAACAACCCCAGTTAATTTAACGCCATGGTTACAACATGTTGTGTGGGCGTCCAGTCTCAGTGAAGCAAAGGAGTTATTACCAACATTGCTTCCTGAGCAATATATTGCCACTCAAGAAGGTTACTTGATAGGCAATGGTTTTGTGCTCAATCATACTCAGGCAGGGCAATCCGCTATTGTACTGAGCCAAGAGCGAACAAGCTTAAGCCAGCAATTAATAGAACTTGAGCAACAACAGCTATTGTCTCAGCAATCTCTGACATCGTTAACTCAACGGGCTGCGACCACTCAGGTAGAGCTGAATCAATGCCAACAGGCTTGTCATCAGTTGCAAATAGAGCAGACAAAACTGCACTCTTTGGTGACAAGTTTAACTCAACAAGCCGTTGAGAAACGCGATAAACAACAGCAATGCAGCCAATCAATCGCCAAGCTTGAACAGCAAATGGGTGATAAACAAATGCATGTCGATGCCCTTGAAGAACAAGTGCTGACGCA
Organism: Shewanella sp. S1-58-MNA-CIBAN-0166; assembly: GCF_040310085.1. Taxonomy (NCBI): domain Bacteria; kingdom Pseudomonadati; phylum Pseudomonadota; class Gammaproteobacteria; order Alteromonadales; family Shewanellaceae; genus Shewanella; species Shewanella sp. S1-58-MNA-CIBAN-0166. Next base: position 27,178 of record NZ_JBEOPN010000014.1, read on the forward strand.
AGAAGATGCATTGTTGCAAGCGATGAACCAACACGATGTTGCTCAACAATCTTGGCAAACAAGCCAAGCTAAATTGCGTGAAACCAAAGTTACTCGCACCGATGCTGCAAATAGCGTTAAACAGCTGCAAGCACAAGTGCAACAACATGCTACCCAGCAAGCATTGAGTGAACAAAAATTAAAGCAACAACATGAAAAACAGACAGAATTAGTCAGTCAATTGACTCAGTTACAACAAATGTTGCTCGACAATCAGCAACAACAAGGTCAACATGATTTAAGTCAATTATCAATACAACTGGCGCAAGCACTCGAGCAGCAACAAGCATTACAGCAGCAATTACAGCAAAATCGGTCTCAACAAGCAGAGCTTCAAACCAGTTTAGACCGTTTAGTATTGATGCAAAAACAACAGCTTGTAGTGTTACAAGACTTGACTCAAAAGATAAGCACGTTAAAGTTACGTCGTGAGGGCTTAAAAGGGCAGGCGAATGGGCAGCTGCAATTGCTGCAAGAACAGCAAATTCAGCTACAACAGGTCATTGCCGACATACCTGAACATGCATCTGTTGATGTTTGGTCGCAACAGCTTGAAAAAGTAAAACAGAACATTATACGTTTAGGTGCTATCAACCTTGCAGCCATTGAAGAATTTGAATCGCAACGAGAACGAAAAGCTTATTTAGACAGTCAAGATGACGACCTAAATAAAGGATTAGCGATTTTAGAAGACGCTATCCGTAAGATAGATAAAGAAACCCGAAGCCGTTTTAAAGCCACATTCGAAACGGTAAACCATGATTTAGGGCTGCTATTTCCTAAAGTTTTTGGTGGGGGAAGAGCTTATTTGGCATTAACCGGTGATGACCTGCTTGAAACGGGTGTTACTATTATGGCGCAACCGCCAGGTAAGAAGAATAGCACCATACATTTACTTAGTGGTGGAGAAAAAGCGTTAACCGCTTTATCATTAGTCTTTGCCATTTTTAGACTGAATCCAGCACCTTTTTGTATGCTAGATGAAGTAGATGCACCTTTGGATGACGCCAACGTCGAACGTTTTTGTCGGTTACTGAAAGAAATGTCACAAAGTGTGCAATTTATTTATATCAGTCATAATAAAATAACAATGGAAATGGCTGATCAACTTATTGGCGTTACTATGCATGAACCTGGCGTTTCAAGAATAGTCGCAGTGGACATTGAAGCCGCCGTCGCCATGGCAGACGCGGTATAAATTTGCAAGACAGGGAATCTAATGAAAGATCTACAACTGGTGTTGTTCGTATTAGGCGCGATCGCAATTATTGCGGTGTTAGTGCACGGTTTTTGGTCGATTCGCAAACAACAACCTAAATCTATGAAACAAAGTCCGATGGCAGGATTTTATAAAGACCAAGCTAAACGTCGAGACTCTGAAGGTTTTGATGCCGATGGCATTGGCAAAGTGCGTGTACGTAAACCCGGTGAGGTTGAAGATGTAGTCATTAAGCCTGTATTAAAGACCAATTTAAGTCAAAAATCACACTCAGGTGCAACTAAGCTCACCGATACGCCTTTACAAGACTCACTGCGTCAGCCTGGTCCGCACCAAACTGAGCCAGAACATATCCAACCTAAAGTAGTACAGCCTGCGCAACAAAGCTTATTTGTTGAAGACGATGTTAAACCTGCTCCTACGGCAAGTACGTCAATGAATACCCCTAAAAAGATATTCAATACTTCAACCAGTACAGCCAAATTAGAAAGTTACACAGGTAAACCTGTCGCCGCCAGACCAGAACCCACTAAGCCAACGGTACAAGCCGCGGTGCCAAAAGTGGATGTTAGCCCTGAAGTAGCGGTTAAAGCCGAAGTAGAGGTTAAATCTGAGGTTATTACCCCTAAAGCGGATGCTCCAGTAAATGAACCTGTAGAGCCGACCGATGTATTAGTACTGCACATTGTTGCTAAAGCAGGCGAGCAAATCCAAGGCGCAGAATTATTGCCAAGTTTGTTGTCGCTCAATTTCAAATTTGGTGATATGGATATTTTTCATCGCCACATCGACAATGCTGGTACTGGCAAAGTGCTATTTTCACTCGCTAACATGTTAAAGCCTGGGATATTTGACCCGGATAATATGGAACAATTTGTCACCCAAGGTGTGGTGTTGTTTATGACCTTACCTGGCTATGGCGATCCATTGATGAACTTCACCATTATGCTGAACTCGGCTTATCAAATTGCCGAGGATCTTGGTGCTGAATTATTGGATGGACAACGCCAACCTTGGTCAGATGCAACCAAAAAAGATTATTTACGACGACTCAATGCGGCGTAGGTTGATGTTTTTATTAAGGCCGCAGCAGCGGCCTTAATTGTTTTATACCTTTACACTTTATCAAGTAAATCACGGTTACAACCTGTATGACGGATGCCACAATGCACGCTATTCAAACTGAAATGGATCAACTTACTCACACCATTAACCAACATAATATTCGTTATTACGTTGATGATGCTCCGTCAATACCCGATGCTGAATACGACAGATTAATTAAGCGCTTAACTGAGTTAGAACGTGACTATCCGCAATTTAAATCGGTAGATTCACCGACACAACGCGTCGGTGGTATAGCATTACAAAAATTTGCTCAAATTACCCACCTTAAACCGATGTTAAGTCTCGACAATGCATTTGAACAAACTGATTTCGCTGCTTTTAATAAGCGTATAACGGATAAAGTCGATAGCGTTGATTATGTTTGCGAACCTAAACTCGACGGTTTGGCCGTGAGTATTACTTATCGTTTTGGCGTTCTTGAACGCGCCGCAACGCGAGGTGATGGTAGCGTTGGCGAAGATATTACTGCAAATGTACGCACTATTCGTTCAATTCCTCTTAAGTTACGCGGTGAAGGATTTCCAGATTTAGTTGAAGTCCGTGGCGAAGTGTTTATGCCTAAAGCGGCATTTGAGGCATTAAACCAGCGTCAAATCAGCAAAGGTGACAAAGTCTTTGTTAATCCTCGTAACGCTGCAGCCGGTAGTTTGCGCCAATTAGACAGTAAAATTACCGCTTCAAGGGCTCTTGGGTTTTATGCTTATGCATTAGGTGTGGTCGAAGGCGAGTCACAACCGATGCAAACAAGCCACTATGGCCAACTAACACAGCTGCAACAATGGGGTATTCCCGTTAGTAGCGAAGTGAAAGTGACTGACTCATTAGAAAAAGTCTATGCATATTACGCTGATATTATGGCCAGACGCAGTGCGCTCGAATATGAAATCGACGGCGTCGTCATAAAGGTCAATGACATTGCTAAGCAGCAAACTCTTGGTTTTGTCGCTAAAGCCCCTCGATGGGCCATCGCCTATAAATTTCCAGCCCAGGAAGAAATGACCTTGTTAGAGTCGGTTGACTTTCAGGTTGGCCGAACGGGTGCTGTTACCCCTGTTGCCCGTCTCAAACCGATATTTGTCGGTGGCGTGACCGTGTCTAATGCTACCTTGCACAATGCTGATGAAATTGCCCGTCTTGGGGTGAAAATAGGCGACACAGTGATTATTCGCCGCGCAGGTGATGTTATCCCACAAATTGTTGCTATCGTGCCAGAACAGCGTCCAGTTGATGCGCAAGATATTATCTTTCCGCAACATTGTCCGGTGTGTCAAAGCATTGTTGAGCGTTTAGAAGGTGAAGCTGTAGCGCGTTGTAGTGGTGGACTTTTTTGTGAAGCGCAACGTAAAGAGGCGATTAAACATTTTGCATCCCGTAAAGCATTAAATATTGATGGCATGGGCGATAAAATCGTTGAGCAATTAATTGATAAAGAACTGGTCAAAACGCCAGCAGACTTGTTTTCCCTGACCGCTTCTAGCATCACGATGTTAGATCGCATGGCGATGAAGTCAGCCACAAATATTGTCGCGGCGATTAAACACGCTAAAGCCACTACATTGGCGCGTTTTTTATATAGTCTTGGGATCCGCGAAGTCGGCGAAGCTACCGCCGCTAATTTAGCCCAACACTTTGCCGAATTTGAGCGTATTCGAACTGCTAGCGTTGAACAACTGCTCGAAGTCGCTGATGTTGGTGACATTGTAGCAAAACACATTCGACAATTTTTTGCACAGCCACATAACATTGAAGTAATAGAGCAATTGCTTGAAGCCGGCATTACTTGGCCTGTTATTGAACAAGCTGACGAATCGCAGCTTAGTCTTAAAGGGCAAACGTGGGTGTTAACTGGTACGCTAACTCAACTTAATCGTAACGATGCCAAAGCCCAATTACAGGCTTTGGGCGCCAAAGTGGCTGGCAGTGTTTCGAAAAATACTGATTGCCTTGTTGCTGGTGAAGCAGCTGGCTCTAAATTAGCAAAAGCTGAAGAGTTGGGCGTTAAGGTGATAGATGAACAAGCTCTGATGGATTTATTAAATGCGGCTAACTAACATGAAAACTAGTATTGCTTTATTTATGCTGGTGCATGCCGATAAGAGTTTATTGTGAATTTTAGTAATATTACTTGGTTAGATGATCGTGGTCATATAAAACCGCCATTATTTTTGTATTTGATTTTGGTCTTTTTAGCCCGTGGCTGGTGTATTTTTATTGCATCCTTAACCCAGTTTAATGACCGTGCTGGTTTAGTAAGGTTATTTTATCCTGAAAAAAGCGATTTTGTATCGGCGCTAATTGCTGGTGTCGGGGCGATACTGATTTATGGACTTATTATTGCCGAGCGTAAACGCAGCTGGCCGATATTAATACCTTTGTTTAGACGTAGTGCTTGGTTTTTGTGGGGATTACTCATTATTGATGGACTATTTTTGTTCCAACGTATGATGCACGATGACTATTTGTTTAAAATTGGCTATTCGATTGATGCACTTTTTCTGTTTTGGTCAGTTATATATGTCTTCAAATCAAAGCGGCTATATTACTATTTTACCGACTGGACCCCTGATGATAGTACTGTGCAAGTCGAAACCATATCTGATGATGAGATTAAGCCAGATACGAAATAATGTACGACTTGGTATAAATACACTATTATTTATTGGTTTCCAAAAACATTAAAATGTATGACTTTGATACACATAGCTCTATTTCAAAAATGTTAGCGTAGAAATGACATTATCATCTCGGCCATAACTTGGCTAATGTGAAAAAGGATCAGTACTTTGGCTAAAACAGAATTAACACAAATACCTGTTTCGCAAATGGTTATCGGGTTAACCGTTAAGCTGCCTTTGTCATGGACAAGCCATCCTTTTTTTCGCAGTAAAGTAAAGCTTGAACAACAAGTGCAAATAGAGATGATCAAAGGTCTCGATGTGTCATTTGTTTACGTGATTGATGGCCATGATTTGCTGCCTAAAGTTGATGAGCCCGTTGAAATTGAGCCACCAGAAGAGGTTGTTGAACAAGAAATTGATTATCGACCTTTGGCTAAAAAAAGTATGCGAGTTAGCCAACAGCGCTTTGTAAAATCGGTTAACGATAGTCGAACCGTTTTTGGTAAAATAGTCAGCGATCCTGAAGGTGCTTATCGTGAAGCTGCCACCTTAGTCGAAGATTTAGTCGATCATTTATATGAAAGTGAAACCCCTCATTTAACGCTCGTGGGCAGTGGCGAAACAGATGTTAGTGTTACTCAACATGGTATTTCAGTTGCGGTGATCTCTATGATGATTGCCCACACATTATCACTGTCTAAAAAAGAGGTTCGTGACATTGCATTAGGCAGTTTGTTTCATGACATTGGTAAGTTAAAAGTCCCAGAGGCAATCCGGCGTAAAAAACGTGGTGAGTTAACTGACCATGAAATTAACTTTTTAAAAATGCACCCTAACTTTGGCCACGAGATGCTTAACCGCACCGGATTATTTCCTGAAGCCATGTTAGACATAGTGTTGCATCATCATGAGTTTATTGATGGTAGCGGTTTTCCTAATAATCTGACCGAAGCTAAAATTTTACCCACCACCCAAATAGTGTCATTAGCCAATGACTATGAAACCCTGTTACATCAATACCAGACGCCACAAGTTGCACTGGGTATTTTATTTAAAACTCACAGCAGTAAACACAGTGATAATTTAATTTCGGTTTTAGTTAAAATATTAGGTATTTATCCTCCAGGCACTATAGTGCGCTTAACCGACGAAAGCATCGCTAAGGTGATGATGACAACTGCCGATGTAAAACAGCCACATGTGTGGTCATGTAACCTCAGTGGGGGGGAACCTAGTTTTCGTTTTTTAATTAACGAAGATGTTCAAGTTCAAGAAGTGATGAAATTAGACGAATTATCTGAGGGTGCCATTAAAACATTGCAAGCCAATAGTCCAATTAGTTTTTACTTCAATAACTTCAATCATTAAAATTTAACGTCGTAATATCGAGAATACATGAATACAGTTACTATTATCGGATGTGGTTGGTTCGGTTTGCCGCTCGCGACACAATTAGTTAAGCAAGGTATTAAGGTAAAGGCTTCAAAACGTCACCCTGAGGATTTAGTCCAATTACAGCAAGCCGGTATTGATGCTTATCAGTTAGATTTGGCCAATGTGACTAACCAAGCAAAAAACTCGTCTTTATTCGATGCAGACGCTATCGTGATTAACATACCACCGGGACTTAGACGAGGCGAAACTGATTATCTTGGCTATTTAACTCAGTTAATAAACTTGATGGGTGAACGCCAATATCAAAAAATTATTTTCATCAGTACGACTGGGGTTTATCCTTCGCTAGAGCAAACTGTAACCGAACAAGATGCTGCTGCTTTTAATGATCCCAGTGGTACATTATTACAAGCAGAAGCGATGTTTTCAGCTATGAAAAATAGCTGTATTGTACGATTTTCAGGCTTGGTTGGACCTAAGCGACATCCCGGACGTTTTTTTGCCGGAAAAACGGATGTCAGTGGCGCCAATGTTGCGGTTAATCTGGTGCATTTAGATGACTGTGTTGCTGCTGTTAGCTTAATTCTTTCTCGCAACGATACTTTAGCTATTTATAATCTTGCTGCAAACGTTCATCCTACTCGTGGTGAGTTTTATGTTGCTGCCGCTGAGCATCTTGGGTTAAGTGCGCCAGAATTTAATCAACAACAACAACCCAATAAAACTATCGATGGGCAGTTAATCTGTCATCAGTTAGGGTTTACATATGCGTTTAATAATCCATTCAAAATGCTTGATGCTTGCTAAACTGGCATAGGCTATAATAGACAGAATATTTTGATTAAAAGGCGATTATTGTGACGACTCAAACTCAAGCGTTTGCATTACTTCAAGGTGATGAATTCGTAGAACTGTACAAAGTACTCAAAGTACTCGGTCTAGTGAACGGTGGTGGCGAAGCAAAGCATGTCATTACCGAAGGTCAAGTGACCGTCAACGGTGAAGTTGATACTCGTAAACGTAAAAAGTGTGTTGTTGGCGATGTCGTTTCGTTCAATGGCGCGACAATTGAAATTGTTCCTGCACAGTAAGGATTGATAAATGCAATTCCCAGAAGATGATAATGGCCAAATGTTGGCTGCAATGGCAGATGCCGGTATTGACCTTACTCAATCAATAGAAGTAGATTTCTTCTTGGTGTTTGACGATCAACGTGATGCCGAGTCAGCCTTAGAAGCATTAAGCCAAAAAGACCTCCAAGGTGAGCTTGAGCTTAACTTTGATGAAGAAAGCACCAAGTGGGAAGTGATTGTTTGCCTACAAATGGTACCTGAATACGCAACGCTTGTGGCTAAAGAAACTGAGTTAAATAACTTTGCCAAAGAGTTTGACGGTATTTCTGATGGTTGGGGCGTGATGCAAAACCAAGCCAGCGATAATGAATTTGCAGATGATGACCATGTTCACACTGAGCATTGTAAGCACTAACATTGCTAGCAACTAACATAGTCTTCACTATAGATTGAATTATTCAATTGAACAAAAACCGTTAATGCCCAGCATTAACGGTTTTTTGATTATATAAAGCGACGTAGTTTAGTCTTCTTTTATCTCATTAATGACTTCTTTGGTTTCATGTCCAATAGCTTTAACGGTATCGCGCGTCCCGTGACCGATAGCTGTGGTCACTTTTTTTGTGGTGTGACCGATTTCTTTGCCAGTCTGTTTTAATTCAGCACAGGCGGACAAAGATAGAATAAAGCTAAACGATATCAGTATTACGATGATTTTTTTACACATTGTAGTAGCCTTATCAATAATCTAATATGAGATGTATCATCAGCTTAGCGTCGTTGCTATTTCAGCATAACGGGTTTGATGGTTAAAGGGTGTAATCATGGAGTTAAATGGCACATTGATTGGCCAAATTATTTTCGTTTTAACCTTAGTTGTGGTGTTCTTCACCTTAAGATTTGCCAAGGGGAAAACCACAAATTTACCCTTGGTGGGTTTTTACGCTCTTGTGTTAAATCTCATTTTTGCCCCTGCTGGGTGGATATATTGCTGGTACTGGTCAACCAAACCGTTTTTATCCAAATAAATTCAAACTCAAGAAAAAAACGAACTCAAGAAAATCACAAACAACTAGGATGAGATAATAAACTGTTCGTTCTATTTTAGGTTAACTAATTTATGGAATATTAACCTCGGTTAATGGTGATATCAGAGACATATCCATGTTCTGTCGCTATTAAGGCTTGCTTGAGCATGGTGGCGGCTTCTGTTGCCGTCATAAAGCTTGATGTATTAATGTCTTTGCCACTGGTTTGCCAAAAGTCCGTTGCCATTCCTCCTGGATATACCGCAATCAATTTCATCGGGCTGCCTTTCAATTCTAATCGTAACGATTCTACCAATCCCTTTATGGCCCATTTTACGGCACAGTAAGTCGACTCATTTGCTTTGCCAGCTTGCGCTGCGGTCGACATCACGACTACTACAGTAACGTTGTGATCACGATAGCGACTAATAAGTTCACGCAGCACTAGAATGCTTGAAGTGAGATTGTTGTGTATTAACTGATTAATCGCTTCAGGTGCTTGTTGTTCGATAGGGCCAAAATAACCACTGCCAGCACAATGAATAACCTTGCTTGGCGGCGCTGATAAACGCGAAAATAATGCACTGACATCTTCGGCCACACACAAGTCTGCTGTGTGAGTTTGTACGTTAGCTTGCTCTGGTTGAGTTAGGCCAGCCATCACACCAGCTAATTTTTGCTCACTGCGACCTGTCACCAATAACGGTTGATTTTCTGCAGCATACAGTTGTGTTAGTGCAGCACCTAAGCCGCTACTTGCGCCGGTAATAACAATCATAATAAAACCTTCAGCTCAATATTTACTAGGCCGACTACTATAACAATGCCTAAGTGAACAGCAAAGCGGTTGTAATCCATTTCTCAAATCGATTTTCAAATCTGATGTTTAAGTCAATATAAGCTTATTAATGGGTAATACGTTATTTGGTCAGTGTTTATTAGCCCAAGCTGAAATTAGTTGGGTAAAGCTGAATAAATTACACAGAACGCTTTGTATTTTGACGATAAAGATTGTCTAATAACGCCTTATATTATGTCTGCCGACTTCACGCTATTCCTAATAACGAGACTCTCCATGCTTGAACTCACGCTCCAACTCGCGGTTATTTTATTTTTTGTTGCTCTGGTTGCGGGGTTTATCGACTCGATTGCTGGTGGCGGAGGCTTACTGACCATTCCCGCATTAATGTGGGCAGGGTTACCTCCAGCAGCAGCATTGGGTACCAATAAACTGCAAGCATGTGGTGGCAGCTTTTTTGCGAGCTTATATTTTGTACGTAAAGGGATGGTTGATTTACGCAGTATCAAACTGTCGTTGATATGCGCTTTTATTGGTGCATCAATTGGCACAATATTAGTACAAATGATCGACGCTAAATTATTAGAAGTGGTGCTGCCATTTTTGATTTTGGCCATTGGTTGTTATTTTTTATTCTCTAAAAAAATAAGTGAACAAGATCGCCAACAAGTCCTCACCCCAAGTGTATTTGCCTTTACTGCCGCATTGGGCGTTGGTTTATATGATGGTTTCTTTGGCCCCGGTACTGGAAGTTTCTTTGCTTTAGCATTTGTGTCATTGGCTGGTTTTGGTTTGGCCAAGGCAACCGCGCATGCAAAGCTACTTAATTTTGCCACTAACATAGCGTCGTTAATTTTCTTTTTAATCGGTGGTCAAGTCGCTGTGGTATTGGGATTAATTATGCTGGTAGGCCAAGCAATTGGTGCTACGTTAGGTTCACGTTTAGTGGTGACCAAAGGCGTTAAAATCATTAAACCTCTGGTGGTAGTGATGTCATTGGGCATGAGCGGCAAATTATTGTGGTCGCAATACATGTGATAGCAGTACATGTGATAGCAGTACATGTGATAGCAGTACATGTGATCGCGGTACATGTGATCATAGTAGCGATAATTTGGGTTTATTAACGCCATCATTATGTGGTGTACGTGTTTGTTTTTATTGAAGGGATGTTATGCGCATTATTCACACATCAGATTGGCATCTTGGCCAATATTTTTATGGTAAAAGTCGCGCAGCTGAGCACCAGGCCTTTATGCAGTGGTTACTTGAGCAAATCAACATCCACCAAGTTGATGTGCTTATTGTTGCGGGCGATATTTTCGATACTGGCACACCGCCAAGTTATGCCCGTACGCTATACAATCAATTTATTGTTCAAATTCAACAAACAGGTTGCCAGTTAATTTTATTGGGCGGTAATCATGATTCTGTGTCGACATTGAATGAATCTAAAAATCTCCTTGCTTGCCTAAATACTGTGGTTATTCCAGGTGCGTTAGAGCATGTTGAAGAGCACGTATTTATCCTCAAAAATCGCCAAGGTGAAGTGGGTGCTATTTTATGTGGTTTACCCTTTTTACGCCCGCGTGATGTGGTGCTAAGTGAATCAGGTGAGTCATCAATTGATAAACAACGTAAATTGGGTGATGCCATTAGCGAGTTGTATCAGCGCTGTTTTGAGCAAGCTGAACAACTCAATAATACATTTACTACGCCAGTACCCATTATTGCGACAGGTCATTTAACCACAGTGGGTGCAAGTACTTCAGAATCCGTGCGTGATATCTATATTGGCAGTTTAGATGCCTTTAATGCAGCGCTGTTTCCTGCCGCAGACTACATTGCATTAGGTCATATTCATCGCCCCCAAGTGGTGGCGAAATCTGAACATATTCGTTACAGCGGTTCACCGATAGCGTTAAGTTTTGATGAACTCGCGGCAGATAATGCCACTAATAAATCGGTGTTTTTGGTCGAATTTAGTGATGCCAAATTATCTCAAATCACAGCATTAATGGTGCCAGTTTTCCAGCCGATGCAGGTGTTAAAAGGCGACTTAGATAGCATTGAGAAGCAGATAAGCGCATTTGCTTTGCAAGCAGAATCCGCAAAAACGACTTGGTTGAGCATTGAGGTGTCACAACAAGATTATTTGTCTGATTTGCAATCGCGCATTGCCGACATGACTCAAGACAAAGCGGTTGAAGTATTGCAGTTAAAGCGTGCCCGTAGTCAACGACAGCAACACATTAAGCAGCTCGATAATGAAACCTTATCTGAGCTCAGCGTCGACGAGGTATTTGGGCGACGTTTGTCGCAAGAAGAGTTTGAGAGTGAATCGCAACAGGCACAGTTAGGACGAATAAAGCAACGCTTTAACCAAGTGTATGCCGAAGTGGAGTCTGAGCGAAACAGTCAAGAAACGGCTGCGAGCCATGTGTTACAAGAAACGTCGACAGAAGCCGTTGCAACAAAAAGTGCTACCGAGGGTGAGCAATAATGAAAATTCTAAGCCTTCGCTTTAAAAATATTAACTCACTTAAAAATGAGTGGAAAATCGACTTCACCCAATCGCCATTTGCTGAAAACGGTTTATTTGCTATTACAGGTCCTACAGGCTCAGGTAAAACCACCATTCTCGATGCGATTTGTTTGGCGCTTTACCATCGTACACCACGGTTAAGTAATATTTCTAAAACCACCAACGAGTTAATGACTCGTGGCACTGCAGAATGTTTAGCTGAAGTTGAATTTGAAGTTAAAGGTGTCGCTTACCGAGCGTTTTGGAGTCAGCGTCGTTCGCGCGACAAAGCCGATGGCAATTTACAAGATGCGCAAGTCGAATTGGCTAAACTCAGTGACGGTAAAATCCTTGCCAGTCAGATAAAACGTAAAACCGAATTAATTGAAGAAATCACCGGACTCGACTTTGCTCGTTTCACTAAGTCGATGATGTTGTCACAAGGCCAGTTTGCCGCTTTTTTAAATGCCGAAGCCAATGAGCGCGCAGAACTATTGGAAGAGCTAACGGGTACTGAAATTTACAGCTTAATTTCAGCGCGAGTGCATCAGCATTTTTCTGATGCCAAAACTAACCTAAAAGTGCTTGAAGCTAAGCTTGGCAGTGTTGAGTTATTTGATCAACAACAAGTTGTGGCGCAGCAACTACAGATTGAACAACTCAATCAGGCGCTTGTGATCGATCAACAGCAATTAGCTCAATTAAGCCAATTTATTACCTGGGCGGACAATACTGAGCAATCGCAGCAGACATTAGTTAACGTTCAGGCTCAACAGCAACTAGCACTGTCTCGCGTACAGCAACATAGCGATGAACTAACTCGACTTGAACATAGTGAGCCAGCACAGCAAATCCAGCCTCTATTTGAACAGCAACAAAAAGCCCAGTTAAGCACCCTAGTATTATCGGAACAGATTGAACAGTTAACGGAACAGGTTGGTGTAGCTGAACAAACACTGCAACAGCACACCCACAAGCAAACGCAAGCTGAGCAAGGCGTTGATAAAACCAATCAAGCACACAAAGATTTGCTTAATCTTATCGACAAACAGGTGTTGCCGTTAGACCAACACATTAGCCAATTGAACTATCAGTTGTCTCAGGTCAGATTAAGCCATCAGCAAACGGCTGAGCAACAACACAAAACGATTGAGCAACAGCAACAGTTGATGGCGTTGCAACAGCAACTCACGTCGGCAAAGCAAGACATACAGCAACAACTTGATAGTTTGCCACAAGGCCAAGAAGTGGCCAAAAAGTTTGCGGCTTGGCAGACGCAATATAGCCAAGTATTGCAATTAAACCAGCAGTTGAGCCAACTTGACACTCAACGAGTTCAGCAACAACACAATATCGAGCAAACTCAAACAACGTTAACTGAACTTTCGCCACAAATTAAGCTTGCCAAAACGACGGTCGCCCAAGCGTTGGCTCAACAAGCCGACAGCCAGCAAGCAATAACGGCATTATTGGCCGGCCAAGACGAAAGTCAGATTAATCATGTCTACCAACAACTGGTCGAGCAGCAAGCTGGGCGTTATCAGTTAACCCAGCTATTTAGTCACTATGTGCGTCAGCAGCAACAATGCCAGCAATTAAGCAGTCAATCGGTGCAATTTAACACTGATTTACAGGCTTTAGCGCTGTCACTTTCGCAGGTAAGAACCCAGTGGAGTGAAAAAAATCAGCAAGTAAAAGATCTGCAAACCATATTGCAGCAAGAACAGCAAATAGCCAATTTAACCTTAGAGCGTGCCAAGCTTAAAGCCGGTGAGCCTTGTGCATTGTGCGGTTCGACAGAGCACCCGTTAGTTGAGCGTTATGAAGCATTGAATGTGTCTGTTACCGAGCAAAGAATGCAGCAACTACAAATTGAACTTGATGCGATTAAACAGCAAGGTGAGCAGCTTAAAAATCAACAAACGGCGTTGCAAGTTAACCATGACAATTCGCTCAAGCAATTGAGCCTAGCGCAAACTGAATTACAATTAACTGAGCAACAGTGGCAACAACATACTCAGGTGCTTGCAGTAACGCTTGAATTACATGAGGAGCAACAACATAAACTAACTGATTATATTGCCCAGTCAGAAGCCAAACAGCAGCAACTTGCCCAAACGATAAGCCAGCTTAATCAATGCCAAAAAACCTTACATCAACATCAGCATAATGCTACTCAAGCAGAACAAGCGTTGGCAGTATTAATTAATCAGCAAGGGTTATTGCAACAGCAGCTCGATAATTTGTCCCAAGGTTTAGTGAGTCAGCAGCAGCAAATTGAATCTGTTAACAAGCAACTGCAGCAACTGAGTAGCGCTCTGGATTCGCACATTATTGCTACAGGGTTAACGCCGCCGAGACTTGAGGATGCCGACACTTGGCTGCATCATTTACAACAACAACTTGAGCGTTGGATTGAAGCGCAGCAGCAGGCTATCGATAACCAACAGCAGCTCAGTGTCACCGCAGAAAAACTCACCGCAAACAATCTACACACCACTGAAATAGCAACCAAGCTAGCGGAAGTGACTGAGCAAGTAGTTACGCTTAACGAGCAACTCGATTCGGTACTCGCAAAGCGTAAAGTCGTGTTTGCAGAGAAAGTGGTTGAAGATGAAAAGCTGCTTAGCCAACACGCAGTAGATCAAGCTCAGCAGGTATTTGTCTCAATTCAACAACAACTGCAAGCGGCGGATAAACATTTTGCTGGTTTGCAAGTACAGCTGCAATCGACAACGCAGCAAACAACCAAGGCGACTCAAGAGTTACAACAGTTGCAGGAAAAATGGCAAGTGGCATTACAATCAAGTCCATTTGCAGATCAACAATCATTTGAGCAAGCCTTATTGACGCCACAAGAGCGTCACACCTTACAGCAATTAAAACTGCAACTTGATAACGACATTGTCAAAGCCAATACGTTAGTTGAGCAAGCCTTAACAAAACAAACGGAGTTAGCGCAGCTGGCAGAGCAACACGGATACGATATTACTCAACACGGCGATACAATGCTGCAATATCAAACGATGGAAGCTAAGCACCAACAAGACAAGCAAACACTGTGGCGCTTAAGTCATGAGTTAGAGCAAGATACCAATAAGCGGGCAGGGCAACAGCAACTGTTAGCGGAACAAGCTCAAATGCAACAAGATTACGACGATCTTGCGTACCTGCATTCGTTAATTGGCTCACAAAAGGGCGATAAGTTCCGTAAGTTTGCTCAAGGGCTTACTTTAGACCATTTAGTGGCATTGGCGAACAGGCAGCTAGAACGTTTGCAAGGCCGGTACTTACTTGAACGCAAAGAGTCGGTTGATTTAGAGCTACAAGTACTCGATACCTGGCAAGGTGATGCAGTGCGAGACACCAGAACCTTGTCGGGCGGTGAAAGCTTTTTAGTGAGCTTAGCCCTTGCGCTCGCATTATCTGACCTTGTTAGTCATAAAACGAGCATTGACTCACTGTTTTTAGATGAAGGCTTTGGTACGTTGGATAGCCAAACATTAGATACCGCTTTAGACGCATTAGATAATTTAAATGCTTCGGGCAAAATGATTGGTGTCATTAGCCATATTGAAGCCATGAAAGAGCGGATCGACGTACAGATAAAAGTGACTAAAATGAACGGTCTTGGTATCAGTAAATTGCAGGGTGAGTTTGCTGTAAGTGGGTCTTGATCTGCCTCAAACTCCCATGATTACTGTAATCGAGTTCAAATTAATTATTAATTAAATATCATTTTATATTTGTAAAATGATTATTTTTTGATATAAAAGAGCGTTGATATGCAATTTGAGTGCAAAAGTCCGTATTTTTAGCTGTTTATACCGGATGCCGTAGTATCAAATATTGGGTCATATTCACCATAAAAAACGACATGAAGGCATAGCGTTAACTGAATTTATGCCCAATATCGCAATAACAATTTGCAGTAAAAGAAAAATAAAAAATATAAAGCGTCATCTTTTAGGGTGGATTAGACATTGCTAATGAGTAAAATTATGGGCTTCCAAAGGCCAGCGGTAAGTCAATTGAACTTGCCAAACTTGCACAAGAAAGTCTTGCTAGCGAGTGTATTTGTTGTCGGGGCGGCTTTATTATGGCCAACACAACAAGAGTTTTCATCACAACGTATTCCAGTGGCAATCGATATCGATTCGTTATTGCCACACATAGCTCAACAAGATAGCGCTTTGAAGCTGGTAAAGCCTATTTCACCGATTTTAAATCGCGTGATTGAAAGTGGTGATACCTTAAGTCATTTATTTGAATTAGCCGGTATCGACCAACGAACCATGTATAAAGTACTTGAGGCTGATTTAGAAGTCTTAGCACTAGATACACTTCTGCCGGGTAACCGAATCCAATTTTGGGACAACGCTAATGGTGAGCTTGATAAGCTTGAACTGTACTTTAGCCCTGCTCACCAAGTAGTATTCTCCCGTTTTAAAGACGGAACTTACGGTGTTAATGACATTAACATCGATGGCATTTGGCAAAATCGCATCGTTGGCGGAGAAATTAACGGCTCTTTTTATGTATCGGCTAAAAACGCTGGTTTAAGTGCCGCTGAAATTCAAAAAGTTGAAACTCTGTTAAAAACGAAATTAAACTTTTCTCGTGAGTTGCGCGCAGGTGATACTTTTTCGGTTTTAGTTAACGACCAATTTGTTGAAGGTGAACCAACAGGCACAACATCGATTGAAGGCATTCGTATTAATACCGGCCGTCGCGACATTACCGCGTTTCAAAATGTCGATGGCAATTATTACGACATTGAAGGTCAAAGTTTAACGCCTGCTTTTCAACGTATTCCGCTTAACCGAAAAGTTCGTTTAAGTTCGCGCTTTAACCCTAATCGTAAACACCCAATTACTGGTCGTATTCGTCCACATAACGGCACTGATTTTGCTACCCCAATAGGTACGCAAGTCGTAGCACCGGGAGATGGCATAGTTACTATGGTGACTAAACATCCTTATGCAGGCAACTATATTGTGATTCAACACGACAATAAGGTCAGCACACGCTACCTGCATTTATCGAAGTTTTTAGTTAAAAGAGGCCAACGTGTCACTCGTGGTCAACCGATTGGATTGTCGGGTAATACTGGTGCTTCAACAGGTCCTCACTTACATTATGAGTTTATTGTAAATGGTCGTCCTATCGACGCAATGAAAGCCAATATTGCAGAAGCTACTGTATTACCTAAAAAGCAACTACAAGCGTTTCAAGCTTTGGTGCATAGCCGTAGCATGATGATGGATTTAGGCTAATCACAACGCGTGTAAGCGAACTCTGATCGATAAAAATGCAGCCTATATTGGCTGCATTTTTTGTTGTTAAATCACAGTACTTAATAGAGTGCTCAATACTAGCGGTAACGGTTGTCCCTTGTTGTTACTTATCGTTGCAGTGCTTCCGCTTGTGGATCTATCTCAGTTCTGGGGTCCATTTCATATGCTGTTGGGCTTGCCATATCGGTGACGGCACGAAAACTTTCTTTTGTTGCAAGTGTTGAGGGGGCAATATGGCTGCGGCGTCTTAATAATACTATCACGAAGAAAATCGCCAAACATGAACTGGTAAAGGCATATAAACCCTTGGCGCCAAATAATCCCATCGCAAGTGAAGCCATCGGCGCACCAATAGCCGACGATAACCCAAGAGTGATAAGCATGGCACTGCTTATTTCAACAAAATCTTCAGCGGTGGCGTTGTCATTAGCATGGGCTAAGCATATTGCGTATAGCGTCATACATGTCCCTCCCCAAAAAAAGGCTGATATTGCTGCTGGCCAACCGCCAAAAGTAGTGACTACGTAAGGCAGAGTGACGAAGAGTAATGACACCAAGGAGCCACCTAAGGCAGTAAACATCAAAACACTGCGCCTATCAAACCTATCGGATAACTTACCTAGTGGTACTTGAAAACAAGCTCCGCCAAGGACGGTAGCAGATAAAAATGCACCGAGTTGAATACTGTCAAAACCATTATCTTTAGCGTAAATAGGCGCTAATGCCCAAAATGCACCTGTGACAAAACCGGCAACCACGGCTCCAATCAATGCAACGTGAGAGTGCCGCCATACCTTGGCCATATTCAACTTAACGTGTTTTACCACCGCAGGTGCTGATGAACGTGTCAGTGACACCGGAATGATTGCGATAGAGATAAATATAGCGGCTAGACCGAATAGCATCGATTCGTGCTCGCTGCCTAAATTGAACAGTTGTTGGCCACACATCACCATGATTAAATTTAGCGTGGTATAAATAGACAGTATTGTTCCTCTATTATTCGCTGTTGACGTGCCGTTTAGCCAGCTTTCAATGATCATATATAAACCAGAAATCATCACCCCGATTAAAAACCTTAATAACATCCAACTATAAAACACGGGTAATAAAGGAAATAGTAAGATGACCACCGAGTAACATGTTGCCAATACAGCAAAGCTACGAATATGCCCAACTCGTTTTAGCATATAGGGTGTGGCTAAACAGCCGGAAACAAATCCTAAAAAGTAACCCGATCCGGTTAAAGCGACTTGAGTATCGCTAAAACCAGATTCACTCGCCGCAATGGGGAGCAGAGTCAGTAATAAACCATGGCCAAGAATTAAGAATGCATTAGATATGAGTAATGCTGAAAGTGGGATTAACGCGTTTAACATGTCACTCCAATAGGTTTTGTGTGTGATACGTCACCAATTCACACAGCTAATAACCAAGATTGATTGTAATGAACTCCGAATTTGCCCAGGTATTAAAGCGTGTTTTAGTTTATTAATACCGCGTGTGACGCTGCTTATCGTACTATTTGGGACAGAACTGGGCGATGTTGTTGCAAGAAACGACGTTGGTTAACGCTGATGTAACCTGCGTTTTACACATTTCACTGACACACAATATGAAAGGAAGATTTATGCCAAGTGTGGTTATTATTTTTTTATTTTATAAATCAGCACGTTGAGAGTATGGCTTTTGGTTTTGCAGTTTAGATTAGTTTTACAGCGGTACAATGCTGAGCA
Organism: Shewanella sp. S1-58-MNA-CIBAN-0166; assembly: GCF_040310085.1. Classification (NCBI taxonomy): domain Bacteria; kingdom Pseudomonadati; phylum Pseudomonadota; class Gammaproteobacteria; order Alteromonadales; family Shewanellaceae; genus Shewanella; species Shewanella sp. S1-58-MNA-CIBAN-0166. The sequence continues at coordinate 46,034 of NZ_JBEOPN010000014.1, forward strand.
GCATTGCACTGAAATCGAACAATATTTACTCTAAATATTGTGATAAATGCTTTCAATAAAGATGATATAAATTGAAATGTTTACCAGTCATAACCTTTGTAACAAACTGCTTATTTGAAAAGAGTCATTATGATGAAACTCTCTTAGAATAAATCGAATAAGGAATTGATTTAACAGTGGTTTGCAGCATATACCAGTTGTTACAGTGGTTACAGTTTTTATATATCTTGCCTTGGACTTAGGTGCGAAAATTGTGACTCGGTTATTAATGTTTGAGCATGTTACTAATAAAAGCATAGCGAATAATAAAATGGCGGCATTAGGTTGGTGATAAGGGACTCGTGATAAAAGGGCTAGTATTGGCCGTGATGAAGCCACAAGGCGGATCAAACCACTAGCACTGCTTTGAATCTACTGAATTGGACAGAACTTTCTATCTAACGCTCTGTTTGTCAGTAATTCCTGTTCAATTTATACAGTTGTATCATCTTGAAAGCTATCGTAATTAAAGCTATCGTAATTAAAGCTAAAAGTAGTTATGTTAATTCATTATAGAAATAGGGAGCATGGTTAATTTTCTGGCCTGCGGCCACTACGAACGTGGCGCTTCGACCACACCAGACCAAGAGTAAACCAACGGTAGTTCCCTCTTATAGTTTACAAAATAATTGGCCCCGCTGCCCCGCAATATTTTCCTTATTTACTTAAACAACAGAGCGAAAAGGTCGCCATAGGGATTAATTCAGCGTTGAACCTCATTTGAATACGGCTTCGGCCCATTTTGTTGTAAAGAGTGAAAATGCTAACGCTTTCGATTGGAATCTGATGTGAATAGATTCACTAATGTCGTGGTGGCATGGATGCCAAATAACGACCTGTACCGCGAAAACTAAGCTCACAACCATGTGAGCTTCATGCTATTTTTTTCAACAAATACCATAGAAGGCACAGACCTCTAATGCTGTGTATAAGCACAGTTATAATTTGCCTTTTGTAAATTAGCCGTTTTGTTTCTCGTTATGTAATCATAAAAATTTTCGGTTTCAATTGAGTTTATAACCCTCATTGAATCAGCCAAGCTTAAAGATGTATGATAGAAAAATACTATGAAAAGTGATTTCAATGAAAACTTACCCACTACTCGATATCAATTGACCAAAAAACGGCTCTGTAGCCCAGAGCCCGCATCAAAAATAGCATTAAGTATGTCAATTAGCTTTGACTAGGCATCGGCTAAGTCCAACAAGCGATTAATGCGTCGCAAATAACACAACGCATAAAGACTAAAATGTTAGGTTTTCATAATCTGTCGTGGAAACTAGCAATAGAGAAAAATTGGCGGCAAAACAAAGGAGAATGATGATGAGTAAAATAGTAGAGGAAGTAACATCTGCAAATGCTAATTACGTGGCTGACTTTGGAGATAAAGGTAATCTACCAATGCCTCCGGGAAGGCAGTTTGCAATACTTACATGCATGGATGCTCGTTTAGATCCTGCAAAATATGCAGGTCTTGCTGAAGGTGATGCCCATGTGATTCGTAATGCGGGTGGCCGAGCAAGTGATGATGCCATCCGTTCCTTGGTAATTTCATATAAGTTACTTGGAACGAAAGAATGGTTTGTAATTCACCATACGGATTGTGGGATGGAAACATTCAACAATGAAATTATGGGTGGTTTGTTGTCTGGTAGTCTCAAAACCGCAAGCGTTGATGCCTCGGGTTGGCACGATAGCAATGCTGGTGGTGGTACAACCGATGGTAAATACATCAATTGGTTAACTATCAGTGATCAAGAAAAAAGTGTTTTGGAGGATGTTCAGCGAATCAGAAGTAACTCAATGGTTCCAGGTGATATTCCAATTTATGGCTATATTTATGACTGTAAATCTGGAAGCCTTGTAGAAGTTCCAGAGGCAACAGAAGCCGGCAAGGCAAAAATCTAACAAGGCAAATTAACTCGGACTGTCAAGAACTGCGCCGCTTCGCGCCATGCGGCTTTTGATATCCGGTTATTTGCGACGTTAGTGGCTGCAGGCCAGATCTTAAACTAACCTTTGTCCATAAATGAGTTACAACACAATCAAACTTGAATATGTCGGTGCTTAACTTATGGATTAATTTGTTCTGTTCAGTATGGAGGGGTCTGTTTGCAAGCCCTCAGTATCTGGGTCTTTTTAAAACAAAATATTGAGCCAATAGCTTATCGATTACTTCGCGTAGGGCGATTGTCCGACTTCTTCAGCTACTAACCATACTCGCATATCAAATTCTAATTGGTGGTAATCCGCTAACATAAAGCTGCATAGTTGATAAAAAGCTTTGTTGTGTTCCTTTTCCCGCAGATGGGCCAATTCGTGCACCACTACCATTTGTAATAGCTCAAACGGAACGTGTTTTAAGTGTGCTGCAATTCTAATTTCATTTTTGGCTTTCACTTTATTACCTTGGCGGCGATTAACATAAGAATGCAAACCCAGGGCATGGTGGCTTAAGCTGATTTTTTCGTCAAAAATGACTTTGGCTAATGGATCTGACTGACGCATATAGGTATTTTTTAATGTCAGCGCCATATCGTATAAGGCTTTGTCTGTGCGAACGTCGTGTATTTTTGGGTAGCGTGTTAAAAAGTGGGCAGCTAAGGCGTTAGCGTCAACGAGTTGGCGAATTTTCTCGACCACGTCAGGACGATAACCATTCAAATAACGCAATGCACTTTGTTCACTTTGCTGCTTTTTAATGTCGGCACTGGTGACTAACAGGCTGAGATCTGTTTTTGGCTTTAATGATTGGCTTGCCGACTTGACTGGCATTTTAGGTGGGGCTTTAGGTTTTTTAGTTTTAGTATCTGACATGGTTGTAGTTCAACTGATTTTTTGGCGTTACCGTTATCTGAGTCGGTATCGATAACGCCAATATAGAACGGTGAAAGCGGTGGGTTACACTTTACCGAAGATGAGTCGGTTATGCTGAACATAAGCAACATCAAATGCATTAAGCTGCACGCGTTTTAGATCCAATGATTCAAAGTCAACTTGTGGCGGGTTACGCTTTAATTGCTCTTTAATAATCAATGGAGAAATAAGCGAAACTGGAAGGTCCATTAATTGAAGTACCGCTTCAAGTTTGAAGCTGGTGGCACTGCCGGCAAACTTGCCTTTTTGTTCACGTTCAATAATAGCTATTTCATCGACTTTGTAGTCGCTCATTAGTTTTTTAAACGCAAAATCAAACTCACGAATTGAGTCCGTGCTAGCTGATTGTGAAATACTGAATGAAACTTTACGACATGCTGGCACGTTATAGGTTTCGCCTTCATAGGTCAGTAAACAGATAATGGCTTCGCCGCCTTTTAATTCCACACCACAAATTTTCATGTTAATCCTTACTGGTTTATTCATACGAGTGTGCCGTTGGCATGCTCGTTATCGTTCATTTGTTGCAGGGCAGTGTACTGCCCTACATTCATTATTCTGTCATCGCAGTTTGTTGGTCATCTACTTGCAGATCACCTGCGATTTATGGGCTATTTAGTCTTCTGCTGTGCCGTCGTCTTCGATAATGACAATAGGCTTAACTTTACGGCGAACTGGCGCATCACCGACATCGACGCCAGTGATAAAGCGTTTATCACTCTTTGGTGCCGCTTTAGGTTTTTTAGGTGCGCTAACTCTATTGCTGATCACAGCTGCTTTTGCACTGGTACCAGCTTTGCCTGCCTGAGGCTTATCTTTTAGACCGCTAAATTTGGCCTTTAAGCCTTCAATCACCGTGAGGTCGAAATTTTTACGTAAAAACAATTGTACTTTTTTAAAACTGTCCCAATCTTTAGGACCTACAAATGAAACCGCATCACCTTTAGCGCCTGCACGGCCAGTACGACCAATACGGTGGACGTACTCTTCTGCAAACTTTGGCATATCAAAGTTAATCACTAATGATACGTTGATTAAATCAAGGCCGCGTGATGCCACATCGGTTGTCACTAATATTTTTGATTGGCCACGAGCAAATTGATCCATAATTTGGTTACGAGCCGATTGCTTTAAATCACCACTGAGTGCTGAGGTGGCAAAACCTTGCGCAGCCAATAGCGTGGCTAAACGGTCGGTATCTGAACGCGTAGCGGTAAATACAATCACTTGCTTGTGTTGCTCTTGGCTTAAGATATGCTGTAGCAAGGCTTGTTTATGGTCTAAATGGTCAACCAAAATAATTCTTTGCTCAATATCTTTATGTTCAGTGTAAGACTCACCGATAGAGACATGGCTTGGTGTTTTGAGCAATGTTGTTGCAATGTCACCGATGCTTTCATGATCTAACGTAGCTGAAAACATTAACGTTTGGCGACGCTTATGATCAGCTGCATCATTAATGGCTTTTAGCTGTGGCGCAAAACCTAAATCGAGCATACGGTCAGCTTCGTCAAGAACCAGTAATTCTAAGCCATTTAAATATAAGTGGCGCTGTTGTAAGTGATCCGCAATACGTCCCGGTGTGGCAACAATGAAATGTGGATCTCTGGCCAATGCTTTGGCTTGGTCGTTAAAGTTCTCACCGCCGAGTACGCTAATGGCTTTATATTGGGTATTGGCGACTAATAAACGTAATTGGCCATAAACTTGCTGGGCTAATTCACGAGTCGGTAACAAGATAAGTACCCGAGGATCTTTTTTCGACAATGCTCTAGTGGATATCACGCGTTGCATTGCGGGCAATAAAAACGCTAAGGTTTTACCTGAGCCGGTTTTAGACGATGCCATTAAATCTTTACCTGATAAGGCAATGGGAAGTGCTTGCGCTTGAACATCGGTAGGCGTAGAAATGCCAAGGTGCTTTAGACTGTCAAGCAGGCGCTTGTCCAACGAAAAATCGGTAAATTGCAAAGGTAAATCCCCTAAAAAATGATAGCCGACGATTATAGCTGTTTCACCTTGCTATAGCCAACAAGAGTCGCTTTAGTTATGCTATTTTTTAGCTTTATATTATGGCCTGAGTTCTACGTCGCTATTGGACGATTCAGGCGGGCGTATCGTAAAATTGAATACCGAGCATGGAAGGAAAGAAAGATGACAAAGCTCACCGTGGGATTAGCGCTAGGCAGTGGAGCCGCTAAAGGTTGGGCACATATTGGGGTATTGAATGGTTTAGCCAAGTTAGATATTTATCCTGACAAAGTGGCAGGTTGTTCGGTAGGTGCATTAGTGGGTGCTGCCTATGCCAATAATCATTTGGGTGAACTTGAAACCTGGGTGAGTGGATTTTCAAGTTGGGATGTACTCGGGTTAATGGATTTAGGCTGGCGCAAAGGCGGACTTATCAGTGGTGAAAAAGTATTTGATGTATTGGCTAATCGTATTGGCGACCTTAACATTGAACAGCTGAATCGTCCCTTTGCTGCAGTCGCGACAGATTTATATTCTGGGCAAGAGATTTGGTTTAAAGAAGGTGACTTACGCCATGCGGTTAGGGCTTCATGTTCAATGCCGGGCTTTTTACCCCCAGTACAGCAAGGGCATCGCTGGGTTGTGGACGGTGCGGTAGTGAATCCTGTGCCGGTATCATTAGCTCGCTCTATGGGCGTTGATGTGGTTATTGCGGTGGATTTAAATGGCCATCGTCGTGGCCAAATGCACTTAATCCCAGAGCAAGTAAAAAGCCGCAAAGCCACTAAGTCTGAACCTATTGATGAAAAGCGCGAGCTTGAATCTGGCTTTATGGACCTATGGGGTAAAGGCAAAGATTATATGAATGGCTTAACCGATAAATTCTCTTTAGGAAGTTCAAAATCCCATCCGGGTATGCTGGCGGTGATGTCACAATCGATGGATATTCTAGAACAACGCCATAAACGTTCACGCCTAATGGGCGAGCCACCTGATATTTGCATCGTACCTGATGTGGGTGATATTGGCACCATGGAGTTTCATCGCGCTAAAGAAGCGATTAAAGCAGGTGAGCAGGCTGTAAGTGATATTAAACATTTAATCGAAGCGACCTTAAAGAAATGTTGAAGCAGTATCGGATATAGTGGTGTGTTTATGATAAATACACCCGTTAACCGCCGCTAAGTGAATGTTTGCTATTTTATCGGTATTTGTCATTAAATCCGCGTTTGTTATTCAACTAGGGCATTGTCTAACCTGCGCAGTCTGATGTAGTTGATAAGATTATTCACTCTCTCATGGTTATCTCATAGTTAACTCATGGTTATTTAGTCATTATCTAGTAGTTATCTAGTAGTTATCTAGTAGTGACTTGCCCGCAATGATCTATCCGCAATGGTCTACCCGCAATTATCTAACGATAACTACCGAGTCATTAGATACAGTGGGTACGTTATTTATGTTGTTGATCTAGCCATTTAAGGTTCGATCAATGACTTAATACCGTCATTCAGCACCATTTTAAGTTGTCAAATACAACCCTTATGGCGTTTGCACATCAGATTATCGATTCAGCAAAGCATCCCAAATCGCTAAATTATGTCGATTTTATCCCCTTGTATTAGCCTGTCAAAATTAGTTGCTATTCCTACAATATCTATCGTTGATAGCAAGTGTTTTTTCAATATTAAGTACTGCCGACAATTATGATCTGGATCAAGGTATTACTCCGCGTAAATGTGTCTAATACACTCTATCTTGTGTTGTGCGTGTATTAAAGCGCTATATATAGTGCTTGTAAAGGATGGTTGTATGCTTGTAGTAGTGAAAAGGGATGGATGCCGAACTGCGTTTGATGGATGTCGAATCAAAGAGGCTGTTGTGGCAGCAATGGAGTCTGCAGGTATAGCCGACCATCAATATGCACAGCAGTTAGCGCAGACGGTAGAGCAGCAAATGGCTGTGAAGACCGAAGTTGATATTCACGAACTACAAGATGCAGTTGAAAATTTATTAATGTCGGGCCCGTTTAAGTCGGTGGCGCGTCATTACATTGAGTACCGTCACGATAGAGATAAACACCGTGAAACCCAGAGTAAATTAAATTGTGCTATTCGCGGTTTAGTTGAGCAATCGGATAGTGCGATTTTAAACGAAAATGCCAATAAAGATGCCAAAGTCATCCCGACCCAGCGAGACTTATTAGCGGGCATTGTGGCCAAGCATTATGCCAAAACCCATTTACTGCCAAAAGATGTGGTAGCCGCCCATGAAAAAGGCGAAATTCACTATCACGACTTAGATTATGCGCCTTTTTTCCCGATGTTTAACTGCATGCTAATTGATTTAGCCGGCATGTTAACGCATGGTTTTAAAATGGGTAATGCTGAAATAGAACCGCCTAAGTCTATCTCAACTGCCACTGCTGTTACGGCGCAAATTATTGCCCAGGTCGCGAGCCATATTTATGGTGGTACCACGATTAACCGTATCGACGAAGTGTTAGCTGAGTTTGTGCAAATCAGTTACCAAAAGCACCTTAGCGTCGCTAAAAAATGGCAAGTGGCTGACGTAGAAGGTTATGCCATGACGCAAACCGAAAAAGAGTGTCATGACGCATTCCAGTCACTTGAATATGAAGTGAATACCTTGCATACCGCTAATGGCCAAACGCCATTTGTCACATTTGGTTTTGGTTTAGGCGTGTCGTGGGAGTCGCGTTTAATTCAGCAATCGATGTTAACTGTACGTATGGCGGGTTTAGGTAAAAATCGTAAAACAGCAGTCTTTCCAAAATTGGTGTTTGCCATTAAAGATGGCGTGAATCATAAAGCGACTGATGTTAATTACGATATCAAAAAGATGGCCTTAACGTGTTCAAGTATGCGCATGTACCCAGATATTCTCAATTATGATCAAGTCGTGAAAGTCACCGGTTCGTTTAAAACCCCAATGGGATGTCGCTCATTTTTGGGCGCCTATGAAGAAAATGGTCAATTGGTCCATGAAGGCCGCAATAATCTAGGTGTTGTCAGTCTTAATTTACCGCGTATAGCGTTGGAAGCAGGTAAAGATGAACAGCGTTTTTATCAAATACTCGATGAGCGTTTGTTAATTGCCCGCAAAGCCTTAGAAACGCGTATTGCCCGTTTAGCCGGAGTCAAAGCACGAGTGGCACCAATCCTTTATATGGAAGGCGCCTGTGGTGTGCGCCTAAATGCGGATGATGATGTGAGCGAAATCTTTAAAAATGGCCGGGCATCAATTTCGTTAGGGTTTATTGGTCTTCACGAAACCATTAATGCTTTATATAGCAATGCTGAACATGTGTTTGATAACACACAATTACGTGATAAAGCTGTCGCCATTATTAGTCATTTAAAGCAAGCCACTGAGTCTTGGAAACAACAAACAGGTTATGGCTTTAGTTTATACAGTACCCCAAGTGAAAATTTATGCAGCCGTTTTTGTCAGCTTGATACTACCCAGTTTGGCGTAGTGGCAGGTGTGACCGACAAAGGCTATTACACCAATAGTTTTCACTTAGATGTCGAAAAGAAAGTAAATCCTTTTGATAAGATTGATTTTGAACAACCTTATCCAGCGATCGCTAATGGTGGGTTTATTTGTTACGGCGAATATCCCAACATGCAGCACAATATTGAAGCGCTCGAAAACGTTTGGGATTACAGTTATAGCCGAGTGCCATATTACGGCACCAATACTCCCATTGATGAGTGTTACGATTGCGGTTTTATTGGTGAATTTAATTGTACTAGTAAGGGCTTTGTGTGCCCTAAGTGTGGTAATCATGAGCCAAGCCGAGTGTCTGTTACCCGTCGCGTGTGTGGTTATTTAGGTAGCCCAGATGCACGACCATTTAACTTCGGTAAGCAAGAAGAAGTTAAGCGTAGAGTGAAGCATTTATAATGCATTACAGTGCATATCATAGCGTTGATGTGATCAACGGCGAAGGCACCCGCTGTACGTTATTTGTCAGCGGTTGCGAGCATGGTTGTAAAGGTTGCTATAACCAAAGTACTTGGCGTGTAGATGCTGGCCATGTTTTTAGCCAAACACTAGAAGATCAGATTATTGATGATTTAACCGATACTCGTATTTACCGTCGAGGCTTGTCGTTAAGTGGTGGCGATCCGCTACATCCCGCCAATTTTGAAGGCGTACTAAAATTGGTTACGCGGGTAAAGCTGGAATGTCCCGATAAAGATATTTGGCTGTGGACCGGTTATCAACTGGCTGAACTTACACCGCAGCAACAAGCTGTGGTGAACTTTGTGGATGTGTTGATTGACGGTAAGTATGAGCAAGATAAAGCCGATCCCACGCTATTATGGCGCGGCAGTAGCAATCAACAGATCCATCGTTTTATGCGCTAGCGTTTTATATGAAGGCGTTAAGACGAGTCGCTTAATGTCAGCACTTTAACTGTCAGCACGTTAACTGTCAGCGCGCTAATCGTTAGCAAATAAATGTTTAATCCGCTAATCGTTAACCCGTTAATGATTAGAAAGACCCACAATATGGCGATAACGTTTAGTGCGCTGTTTGGTTTTATATTGATCGATTAATAAACTCCACAATGGTGAATCATTAGTGTGTGGCGACTTACCTTGGCTTACACGACGAAGTTGGCGTTTAATGACGGCCATCGTCGCCAGTCCAGCCAAAGGTTTACTCTGCCAATTGACAGTTGGAATTGACGGGACAAACTCTGGCTGAATTTGCCATCTATTGGCTAAGTCAGGATAGAAGGCGAGGGCGCTAGCGATACCACACAATGCAAAACCAGCATCAATAACTTGTTGAGCCACAGGTAGGCGATGAATACCTCCGGTTAACATTAATGGAATAGGGCTACGCTGGACCAATTGCGCTGTTAAACTTAAAAAATAAGCCTCTCGAGCTAACGTTCGCTCATCAGCACTGCGACCTTGCATGGCTGGTGCCTCGTAGCTGCCACCTGATAATTCCACCATTTCAACGTGATACTGTGCCAACATATTAATGACCTTTTCGGCGTCGTCGACATCAAAGCCACCGCGTTGGAAATCGGCAGAGTTGAGTTTTACTGCTACATCGAAATCGGCACCACATTTAAGTCTTACTTGCTTAACCACTTCGAGTAATAACTTGGCACGATTTTCAAGCTTTCCGCCCCATTGATCATTACGTTGATTGGTTAACGGCGATAAAAATTGAGCCAGCAAGTATCCGTGTGCAGCATGAATTTGTACTCCATCAAACCCAGCTCGTTGAGCCAATTGTGCCGTGGTAACAAATCGATGGATAACCTCTTCAATGTCTGACGTTGTCATCGCTTTTGGTTGAGAGAACATGGATGAGTGTTTGCCTAAATCGAGTGCGATGGCAGAAGGGGCTAAATTTTTACCGCCCATCGCTTTAAACACCTGACGACCTGGATGATTGATTTGCATCCATATTCTGGCGTTATTTTGCTTCGCTATTTTGGCCCATTGGATGAACGGCTCAAGTGCGCTGTTGGGATCTAATACCACTCCGCCAGGGCCGGTCATGGCTAAGGGATCAATCATCACGTTACCGGTGATCATTAATCCTACGCCGCCTTTTGCCCATGTTTCATACAAGTTGAACAATGCGTCATCAGGTTGTTGTAAGGTGTTAGCAAGGTTTTCTTCCATTGCGGCTTTAACCAATCGATTGGGGATGATGGCACCATTGCTCAAGGTGTATGGTGTGAAAATGGTATTAGCCATGAAATAATATCCTAAGGTAAGCCGCTGAATTAATGTGTTGTTTATCCTACAAGTAGCCTAGATAGTCAATTGTCCTTATTAGAAAGGGATAAAAAAGCACTGCCACAGGCAGTGCTTTCATCATCTCGTTACTCAATTTAACGCTAAATTGAGATCTAGATTTCGAGCAAACAAAATCCAGATTGATATGTTTTTAAATACGATAAGTTAGGGTTAACTTCGCATTACGCTCTTCGCCGGGTAATCCGCCTAAGAACATGGCTTTATCGTAATATGTTTCATTAAATAAGTTATTAATGTTCAATTGAATTTTATAACGTTCAACGTCATAACTAATCGCTGAATCGATTACCGTATAACTTGGCACATAACCATCTGGAATACCAAATGAGCTAGAGTGTGTGCTGCGTTCATCGACATATTTAGCCCCAAGACTGATTGATACCGGTGCTGGTAAGGCAAATTCTGCGGCATAAGTTACCCAAGCGCCCGCTGTGACGTAAGGTACACCTTTTTGGCGTTGGCCATAATCACTGCTATTTGGATTTTGATTGTCTCTAGCATCTTGGTAAACCGCGTTAACGTTGACTTTCCATTGGTCACTTAAATATGCATTCAGATCTAGCTCCACCCCTTTAGTATCTTCGCTGCCGTCGTAAAAATACGGGAAGATATCAGGTGTTGCTTCGCTGCTTTCGTATTCTGGATTGCTATAAGCCACATTAGTACGTGATGTTTTGAAAAAGACCAAAGATGCAAGCAATTGATCATCAAATGCTTTGGCACGAATACCTAAATCATTACTGATAGATTGAGAATCTTCACGGTCTGCTTCATTGCCTTTTACATCGCCTAACACACTGTATGCTGTACGGCCTTTAGAATGATTAACGAAAATAGAGATATCGTCAGTAGGCATATAAGTTAGGCCTAAATTGTAAGTTACACCGTTATCTGTGGTATCCGCTTCTGGTTGAGGGTCTGCTAAGCTACTACTGTAACGAGCATCGACACCCAAGTGTTCATAACTTTGTTTAATTTCATTGAATGCGACACCAATACGGCTAGTAAATCCGCCACCTAAATAACCCACATGTTGTAAGCCCAAGCCCCAAGCTGTGACAGACTTATTGTAGTTACTGGTTAATAATGGATCGTAGTCTTCAAATTCACCTTCGCCCCAATTGGGGTTACGGATATCATAAATATACGGTAGCGAACCTTGATATGACAAATTACCATCGGCATCTTTCAAGGTGTAATCTGCGTCGTAAATTGAATACTGTTTAAAGCGAATATCGCGATCTTCAAAGTTAGCATTAACTAATAATTCGTTACTGATATTGCCAATGTCGAAGTCATAACGTAAGTCGGCAAAATACTGCCATGACTTTTCTTCTGCCGAGACTTTGCGGTATTCCTGACGGCGTGCCGCATAAGGGTATAGAGTGCCATCTTCAACCAAAGGTGCGCGTGGGTCGGCGTTAATGACGCCACTACGTTGCCAGTAAACATAGTTGTAAGCCCCTGTTTGACGAGCAAAACTGGTTTCGTAGTTACGGTATTGCAGTTGTTGGTTTAAAAATAAGTCATCGGTTAAGTACACATTATGGCTTAGTTTAAAGCGCAACTCTTCGCCTTCATTGTCTTTCGCCATTGGTGAGATAAGACCGTTATGACCAAACTCATACGGTGTTAGGCCATCATTTGCGCTTAACGAGTCGGTTAATTGTTGGCGCTGATCGTCTGTGAGTTGTAAACCATTACTGGTAGGGTCGTTGACTAAGTCTTGCCAGCTGACTTCACCAGCGGTTTTCCCCTCGACTGAAGCTGCGTTATAAATGCGGATAGGATGGCCGATTGAATCAACGGGGATCGCATCGCTAATATATGCTGTTGATAGCATGATATTTTGGTTTTCATTTAATACATATTTAAGCGAGCCATATATTTCATCGCGGTCGGTACCAAGATCTCGATAACCTGTACTACGAGCCGTTTTTGCCACGAGGCGATAGGCTAAATCGTCAGTTATTCCGCCCGTAGAATCAGCCATGAGAGAATAACTATCCCATTGACCCACTTCAGCTTCAAACAACTGTTTACTGTCAAATTGAGGTTTTTTCTCAATAAGGTTAATCACGCCACCCGCGCTGCCCATACCATACAGACCAGTAGCAGGGCCCTTGAGTACTTCAACGGAACTCACGTTGGTTAGTGAACGAGTTGGATTAAAGGTGTTACCTAATCCAGCACCGCCATACATACCATCGTAAGTGTAGTTGGCACCTAATCCGCGCACGACCAAATTGTCGCCAATACCATAATTATTACCCGCTTGAGTTACGCCGCTGATGTTACGAACCAAATCTTGCATGTTGGTGATGCCTTGGGCATCAATTAATGCTTCATCAACAATCACCACCGCGGCAGGCGTTTCCATCAGCGACATATCAGATTTGGTTGCTAAGCCGGAGTTCATCACTACTTGGTTTTGTCTGCCATAAACTGTTATTCGTTCATAATTGGTAGAGGATGATGCATTGGTCGTATCATCTGCAGGTTGTGTTGTAACCTCAGATTGGGAAGTAGGCGTTTGTGCGTGAGCATAAACGGGAAACAGTACACTTTGACAAGCAAGGGCGAGTAGCGATAAACGTAATGGCGTCATAACGGGTTAGGCTCTTTATTAACAATGTTGCGAATGATAATGATTATCATAAGTATTGCAATGGTGTGTTGTGATAAATGTGGCAAAGAATGGGTTTTGGTGATTTGATTGCTGATCAATTGCACAATTTGAGTGAGGAATGAGCATGGTTAACTTGCCAATAAAGGGCATAAATCATGGTAAAGCTTAGGTATTAAGTGGCTTAAGCACACATTAGTATTTGTTATCCAATAAGTGCACCGCATCTCACGCTGATGATTAATTGTAATGCGATAATATCCAGATTGTTTGTACAGGGTGAAAAACTTTGCCTGTACATTCATATATGAAGCGTTTGCTATTCGCATCTTAGGTGGTTTTGGGTATATAATCTGCCTCCGAAACGGTGTTGTGATAAACGTATAAGCGTAAACGATTCACTAACACGCCAAAGCACTTAAGGTAATCAAATGAATTTAAAGCTAGAACTGCAGACATTGAATGATAAATTAGACAAGTTTCGTCGCAAGTTAGCTGCGGCTGAAGCACGTGGCGATGCCACGATTGTCCTGCAGTTTAAGAAAGAAGTGGCGACAGTGACTAAGCGAATCGCCAGCATTAAAGGCCAGCAAACTCGCGAGTTCAGCAAAGAAGGTGTGGCGCTGAAAGCGTTAGGATTTAAGCGCGTGCTGACTAAAGCCGAACAAGCCGATATGGGTAAGTTAAACAAGTCGGTTAAAGGTTTAGTCGTTGTGCATCCTTTAACGGCATTAGGCCGTGAAATGGGCATAAAAGATGTGACGGGTTTTGCGCCTGCTAAGTTCTAATATTTTCTTTTACAGTTAGTTGTCGTAAGGTTAATTCATGTCGGTAAAGTATATCGCAACATCTAAGTTACCCACTCCTTGGGGTGTTTTTGCTATGCACGGTTTTGAAGAAACCGCGACAGGTAAAGAACACGTTGCTTTGACATTTGGTCAACTGGATCCCACAGAGCCCATGTTAGGTCGTATTCATTCTGAATGTTTGACCGGTGATGCATTATTTAGTTTACGTTGTGATTGTGGTTTTCAATTACAAGCAGCAATGCAGAGTATTGCTGAACAAGGGCAGGGGTTTCTTCTGTACTTGCGCCAGGAAGGCCGTGGTATTGGGTTGCTTAATAAAATAAGAGCTTACGAGCTGCAAGATGCTGGTGCCAATACGGTTGAAGCGAATGAGCGTTTAGGCTTTGAAGCTGATATGCGTAAATACGACATGGTTTTGCCGATGTTAACGCAAATTGGCGTGACTAAAGTAAAGTTGATGACCAATAACCCGCGTAAAGTGATGGCGATGCAAAATATGGGTATCGAAGTCGCAGAACGTATTCCGTTACAAGTGGGAAAGAATCGCTATAACGAATCATACTTAAAGACCAAATCAACAGAGTTGGGCCATATGATGTCGGAATACCATTTCCACGATGAATAGTCTGCAACAATAATAGTCTAAATGATGATGAAACAAAGGCAGAACTTACCGCTTATTGAATCATCATTGTTTGATTACCTGCGTTTTATAGATGTAACCTTCCGCTTATCTTTGATGATATTGCTTATTGTTTGTAGCAGTATGAGTCATGCTGCTGAATTAACGCCGACTACATCACCAGAGCTGATCACTGAACCTGACGCGTCTCATTATGCATTTGCCAATTACCTAGGCAGCGGTGTGTATCGAACTTCTGGCCAAAGCGCTGCTGTCGCCAATATTCCTATGGGATTTGTGCTTGACTCAACAGATGACTATTTATTGAAGTTACGCTTTACTGCATCATTTGGTTTTTTTGATTACTCCTTTAATGACCTACCTCAAGGCAGCATTCCTAACAATGTCGGCACAATTACTCTAACCCCTGGGCTTGAATATCACTGGCTGGTGGACGACAAGTTAACGCTTGAGAGCTATGTTGATTTAGGCTATGGACATAATTTTTCAGCTTACAGTCATGTGGGTATTTTTTCCACTGGCGTTTCTGCACTCTATAAACTTGATGCGCCTTTGTTTACCCCTATTTGGGTAAATCGGATTTATTATGCAGGTTACCAAAGTAATCAAAACGACAGCACAGAAGGCTATTCGGTTTTTAAAACAGGTGTAGATTTTGGGGTTAATTATGATTGGCAGTGGCAAGATGTCCGGGTTGAACCGAGATTGTTTATTGCCGGACACTGGTATTTCGATAAACTAAAATTTGTTACCCCAGTTGGGAAAGATGTTCTAACCTCATACACCTATGAAATAGGCGCAACGCTAGCATTCTCTAAACCTATCAACTTGAGTGCGATAGGCTTAGACAGTGTCGAAATTGAACATTTTGGATTAAGTTATCAAGTCGGTGGTGGGCTTAAAGTGTGGCGCTTAATTTTTGAATTTCCGCTATAAGCCCTACCAATGTGAATAGGTGAATAGGTGAATACATTAATTTGAGCTAGTTCCCCAAATATTGGCATTCACAGGTTCTGTCGATGCAGTCTCTGAGCTAGCTTTAGCAGAAACGACTTTATTTGCTGCAGGTTTAGCTGCATTCACTTTGGCTTTGGCTGGCCGAGATTTAGCGGAAAATGATCCACGGCTATCTTCTTTAGGCGGCGGTAATGGCAGCTTGTTTGCTTTACGATATAAGTATTCAACTTTGTCACGAGCCCAAGGCGTTTTACGTAAAAACTTCAAGGTTGATTTTACACTCGGGTTATCTTTGAAACACTGAATGTTTATCCTAGATGCGAGCTCTTCCCAGCCGTACTTTTCAACGAGTGAAGTCACGATAGTTTCTAGTTTAATGCCGTGAAGCGGGTTGTTTGCTTGTGTCATGGGCCGTGCGAGCTAATTAAGTTTGACAATATTATACCCACATTGTCGTCAAAGTGATATCAACACAAAAACGGCAGCCTAAGCTGCCGTTTATTGATGATAGTAACGTCTATAACTCGTTGGCTAGTTCAACTTTGTCTTCTTCGTCAGTGTCAATATCGCCTTTGCCTTTGGTCTTAATAATAATCATTGTCGTAATGATTGCGGTAGTGACTAAACCTGCAATGGTTGACACTGTCATTGGTAGACCTGCGCCCAATGTTGATGAGTTCAACATAAAGCTAATCACAACACAGGTCATGAACATAGCGGGTACAGTACAAATCCAATGGAATTTATTGTGTCGAAGTAAGTAAGCTGAAGCGGTCCATAACATCAACACCGCTGTGGTTTGGTTTGCAACACCAAAGTAGCGCCAGATAATGCCAAAGTCTACTTGGGTTAACACGGCGCCGACGACAAATAATGGTAACGCGAGCATTAAACGCTTCGGTAACTCTATTTGCTTGATGTTAAAGAACTCTGCCAAAATTAACCGTGCTGAGCGAAATGCGGTATCGCCAGAGGTGATAGGCAATACAATGACACCTAAGATAGCCAAGAAACCACCAAATGTTCCTAATAACCCATTAGATGCTTCGTACACAACGTTTGCTGGGTTGCCTGCCATTCCGGCATTCAATCCTTCTACACCACCAAAGAATGATAATGCAATTGCACACCAAATTAATGCAATAACACCTTCACCAATCATGGCACCAAAAAACACAAAGCGACCGTTTGATTCATTTTCAACGCAGCGCGCCATTAAAGGTGATTGTGTTGCATGGAAACCCGATACTGCACCACATGCAATTGTGATGAATAAGGCTGGCCATAATGGCATGTCTTTAGGGTTTAAGTTGGTAAAGAAGTCACCCATTTCAAAACCAGGTAACATGGTATGTTCGGTTGATAATGCTAACGCTATAATCAGTCCGAGTGACATAAAGACCAGTAATGCGCCAAAGAAGGGGTATAAGCGACCAATAATCTTGTCGATAGGCACGATGGTAGCAATTAAATAATAAACAAAAATGATACCAACAAAGAGAGTGACATCCAGTCCGGTAAGTTTGCTTAGTAATCCTGCAGGAGCAGAGATAAACACTACGCCAACTAGTAACAATAAGATAATGGCAAACAAGTTCATAAAGTGTTTGGCGTTGTTACCTAAGTATTTACCGGCCAAGTTAGGAACTGATTGACCATTATTGCGTACCGATAACATCCCCGAAAAGTAATCGTGCACTGCACCGGCAAAAATACAACCAAATACTATCCATAGCATCGCCGCCGGGCCATAAAGGGCACCAAGGATCGGACCAAAAATTGGACCGACACCAGCAATGTTTAACAGCTGAATTAAATATACTTTCCCTTTAGACATCGGTACGAAGTCGACACCGTCTGTCTGAGTGAAAGCAGGCGTTTGTCTTTGGGTGTTAATGCCGAACACTTTTTCGACAAAAGCCCCATAAATAAAATAGCCGCCAATTAGCAGGCCTACACAAAGTAAAAACCACGTCATTTTGTTATCTCCCCATTTTTATAGTGACATCATTTTAAAACATCAAAATAGGTAATTTGGGACTAACTGAGTGACAGGTTAAAAAGGCTGAGTAAGCGGTAAATAGTCATCCTGAGCGGTTTTAGTTGTTTGGTAAGTGTGGTGCATATCACGCTTAATGTGGCGTAAACAATGTTACTGAAATCCAAGCAACTGCTTTAACTCTTTAAGATAACGACGTGACACCGGCACTTTTGCTCCGCTATGGGTGGTGACTTCTGCGCCCGTGTCGGTGATTTCAATTTCTGAAATAGCACTTGTGGCCAGTAAGTATTGTTTATGGCAACGAAATAGCGCGGTTTTTTGCTCTAATACCTTAAGGGTTAATTGGGTGTGACTGAAACCTTTATTGGAGCACACATGAATACCGCCTACATCACTGACAATAAACTCTACATCAGCGGTAGCGACAACTTTGAGTTTATTGCCACTGTAGCAGGGTAAGTGCGCTAATTGAGTTGGCAGTATCTGCGTCATTGGTTGCGGTGTCATGTTGGTGCGTACTTTGTCTAAGGTTTGGTTAAAGCGCTTTTCATCGATGGGTTTAAGTAAGTAGTCGAATGCATTGTTATCAAATGCTTTGATCGCATATTCATCAAATGCGGTAATAAATACTGCTCGTGGCATTTTTTCAGGATTAAGCATGGCGATTAACTCCATGCCATTTATCCGTGGCATTTGAATATCAACAAAAATCAGATCGGGCTTTAACAGGTTAATTTGTTGTAGTGCTTCAATGGCATTACTACACTGTCCAAGGACTTTGATATCAGGATGTTTGTCGAGTAAATCTGCCACTTCTTGGCGGGCGAAGGGTTCATCATCAATGATTAAGCACGAGATCATTGGTCAATTTCCTTTAACGGTAAACGCACACTAACGCGGGTGAATACATCGGGTTCACACTCAACTTCAATACCGTATTGGCTGCCAAATAAATTTTGAATTCGTTTGTGGACTAAGTTCATGCCTAAACCATCTGTGTTTTTAGAGGGTTGATATAAACCGGCATTATCGGTCACGTTAAGCAATAAGTCATCGCCGTCTAATGTGGCTTTAACATCAATAACACCAGCATCAAGCATCCGCGACGTACCGTGTTTAACTGCATTTTCAATCAAAGGCTGTAAGGTAAATGCAGGCATTTTTTGGTGATGATAAATCATAGCAATATCTATGTTGACTTGCAGTTTGTCGATAAAACGGGCGCGTTCAATGGCTAGGTAAGCGTCTATGTGCTCAAGTTCATCAGCCATTGTCACAAGTCCAGTCGTTCGGGTTAAGTTGATGCGTAAAAATTGCGATAACTGCTGTAATAATTGTTTAGACATTTGCGGGTCACGCTTAATAATTGCACTGATTGTATTGAGTGCATTAAATAAAAAGTGTGGATTAACTTGAGCTTGTAGTAGTTTTATCTCTGCTTGCATCAATAAGTTTTGCTGTTGTTCAAAGCGGCCATAAAGAATTTGGTTAGACAGTAACCTGGCAATGCCTTCGCCTAAAGTACGATTAATGTTTAAAAACAATTTGTTTTTAGGCTCGTATAATTTAATGGTGCCAATGACTTCGTCGTTACTGCGCAGCGGAATAACTAGGCTTGAGCCTAAACTGCAATTGGGCGATATAGAACAGGAATAAGTGGTATCGACACCATCAGCAAACATCACACTATTTTGTGCGATGGCTTCGAGAGTGATTTTTGAGGAAATAGGCGTATTAGGTATATGGTGATCGGCACCAAGCCCAATAAATGCCAGTAATTTAGTGGTGTCGGTAATGGCGACTGCGCCGACTTGGGTTTCTTCTATTACTATCTGGGCGACTTTTTGGCTCGACTCTAAATCAAACCCTTTAGACAGTAAGCCGACACTGCGCTCAGCTATTTTGAGTGCTTTAGTCGAAAAGCTGGAAGAAAGTTTATCAAACATGGCCTTTTGGTCGCGAACAATACTCATAAACATCGCCGCGCCTAATGAGTTAATCAGTAGCATTGGCGGGGCGATGAGTTTGACTAATTCCCAGGCTTGGTCAAAGGGTTTTGCGATTAATACAATTATCGACATCTGCATTATTTCAGCCATAAACGTCACACCAAATACCACAATTGGCTGATAAACCATTTCTGATTTACCGGCTTTTTTGAAGTAATAACTGATCATACCCGCGGATAAGCCTTCTAAGGTGGTGGATATGGCGCAAGCAATATCAGTGAATCCACCCATTGAATAACGGTGTAATCCACCTGTTAACCCAACCAGTAGACCAGTGACTGGTCCACCTAATAATCCGCCCAACACAGCGCCCATAGCACGAGTATTGGCGATGGCTCCAGATGTTTGCTCACCAAAGTAAGTCGCCATAATGCAAAAGCTGGAGAACACCAGATAGATAAAAATTTTGTGCGGTAATCTTTTTGATGTTTCTGCGAAAAGTTTAAACAATGGCGTTTTACTGACTAAGTAAACGATAACTAAGTAAACACACATTTGCTGTGTTAGCAGTATTATTAACGACAT
Organism: Shewanella sp. S1-58-MNA-CIBAN-0166; assembly: GCF_040310085.1. Classification (NCBI taxonomy): domain Bacteria; kingdom Pseudomonadati; phylum Pseudomonadota; class Gammaproteobacteria; order Alteromonadales; family Shewanellaceae; genus Shewanella; species Shewanella sp. S1-58-MNA-CIBAN-0166. Next base: position 66,311 of record NZ_JBEOPN010000014.1, read on the forward strand.
ATATTCTCTTTGGATTAATTAAACGCAGTCAAATTGTGGTGGACATATTATTGACTCTTGTGAGCGTGTATTAACAGGTTAGTCAAGTCTAGTTCTCAGCATCTGGTTTTCAAAATGTGAGTGTAATATAAAACCATACTATTTCAATTTCAGTCTATTGTTAAAAAGCCATCAATAGTAATAATAGGTTATCAACTAAGGTTGTTTTAGAACCGGGATATTGTATTTCGATGCATCGCTGAACTATCACGTTTTGTCACGACTAATGAGTCGACCATGATGAGTTGTCTCAACATATCATTGCTCACAATCGGTAATACGCTATAACTTGGGTATTTGGTGCATCACAGGACCGCATCTATGCCAGTATATTCTGAAGATATTAACCAAAAACTGTTGCTGTTAACGTGATGTTTTACGCAATAAATCAGATTGTTTCACACTACTTTGCTGATAAAACTCATCAATGAGTATTCTGAGAATTTTGGATTTGGCAACTTTGCTGGTTTTGGCTATCTCATCCAATTGTGAAATGCTTTTTTCGGTCAGTGTGAAAGTGGCATGACGATAAATTTTAGTGCTTTTTTTATCGAGCCCTTTTAAGAACTCTTGAGTTGTTGAAGTGATATCGGGTTGACCATGCGATGCTCCAAGACCTAACGCATAATTATTAGCATCTTCGATAAAGTCGTCTACAGATACCTTTACTCGGGTATCTTTGGGTTTCTTGCGCTTAAGATCAGTTAAACTCATAACTATTTTCTGGTGGAATGGCAAAAAGCTCATCGGCAATGGCTCTAATTTCATCTGCCGCTTTACCGCTAGGATCGATTTCAAGCACTGAAGAGCCGCTTTCTTCGCTGTCATCATAGATGTTACGACTAAACGTCACTGAATTCAGTGCGCGTAAACCAAAAGACTCAACCACTTCCTTAGCTTCTAAAATCCGTTTACCTTGAGATGGCAGTGCAGGGCATTGTGTTATCACAATGGCGGCAATCATTTTAGGATTGACCATTTTACAAGTACTGAGCATGTCTTCCATATGAGGTAAGGTTTTAAGATCGCGTCGCTTAGGACGAAGTGGGATAACAACATAGGTTGCGACAGACATGGCAGCTCGCATTGCTAGATTATCCTGGCCACCACAATCAACAATGACATAGTCAAACCGATCATTAAGACTCAGTAGATCATTACGGATTTTTCCATAAAGCTGAATACAATTGATGGCTTTTAGGCTGGGGTCATTATTACGAGCTTGGATCCAGTCGGATGTAGTTCGTTGCGGATCGCAGTCAACCATAAGTACATTCGCATCGTGTTTTTGGCTAATATGTACAGCAATATTTTGTGCTAAACAGCTTTTGCCACTGCCACCTTTTTCTCCACCAACCAGCAATATCATGTTGTGATCCTTGATGCTAGGCGCTTTGTAGCACCGAAAATATCGATTAGTATTTTATCTTGAGTATAGAGCAGCCATAAAGGACTGCATGAAAATAATCAATTAAATTAGCTGTAAAGCAATATGGTAACTATGAGGTGAGCATTCGGTGCAACGGCAAACTTGGCCTTTAATGGTATTTTGTTTATCGGTGTTTTCATTGAACGTTAAGGCTATCAAATCACCCACTTTAAAAGAGGTTTTAAAGTCAAATAATACCCCTTTGCGAGCAAGATCGATGCAGATACCATGGTCGACACATGATTCACCATGAGCATTAATCCAATCTAGGCGGATCCGCTCAGCTTCCATATCTACACGTAACGAACCGCGTTTCTCTTCGAATCCTGTTGGCTCTTGGCCCATCCTGTTTCTCCTTGAAATGATCCGTCTATCGGCATCTTGAACTGTTGTTTGGCGATAATTCAACATCAAGACTATAGATGCCTAATTACCGCTAGCCTTACAACATTCTATTGTTTAGCTCATTATTGTTGTCGTTAACATTCAGTGCTGAGTGTTAACGTTTTACATCGACTTATACATTTACCTTTCTATGCTGTTAGTAATTTTTAGCATAACTGCTTTGTTAAGCAAGACAAAATTATCATTATAATGCTGAGTCATCGATACTCGGTATGTTGAGTGGTAGTTAAGGCGATTAATTATCGTAGTCTTGGTTTTTAGGGTAAGGCATTTTCAACTGACCCCAACGGATCACAATTACCGTGCCAGCCAGTAAAATTGTCGACAGTGAAATGGCTAAAATACGCCAATCTTCCATGCCTTTCATGTCTAAAATCAAGTATCGAGCCAATGCAACAATTGCAATATAAAGCGGCATACGAATAGGTAATTTACCGGACTCAATATAATTAACGACCATCGCTAAAACTTCAAGATAAATAAACAGTAATAGTAAATCGGCCAGCTCGACGGTTCGAATGGCAATCATGTGGAGAATTTCTTCACCAATAGCAAATACCGTTGCCAGTGCGATAATTAATAATACTAAATGTTCGATATTTTTTAAGGATTTTAGTCCTACTTTTCGCAGTAATGGCATAGTCATCTTCATTAATAAAATCAAAACACTATTATTGACGACTTCCGCATAATTTCCCAGTGATCTGGGTCGATTTTTTGAGATAAACTGTGGTTTGCAGAATAAGTGGTTAATATACTCTCCACTCAATATCGATATAGTATGATTTACGCCGTTATGAGTCATTAGTTAGCGTTTTATCTTTACTAGGCTCAGATTAATCCTTCATGAGGCTAGAGTCATGCCATTCAATAGACATAAAAAAACCGCTAAAGCGATGCTCTAGCGGTTTGTCTAAATAAAGGTAAACGATTAACGTTTTAAACCTTCATTTAGTAGAGGACGCATAGTTTTAACTAATTGCGTGGTCACTTTTGGACTACCAGCCACAATGTTTCCTGAAACCATATAGTTGTGTCCGCCCATAAAGTCAGTAACAGTACCGCCAGCTTCACGACAAATTAAGTCGCCCGCAGCAATGTCCCACGGCTTAAGACCAATTTCAAAGAAACCATCTAAACGGCCTGCAGCGACGTAAGCTAAATCTAATGCAGCAGAACCACCACGACGGATATCAGCACATAATGGGAATACTTCACCCAAAATAGCCATATAGCTTTCAGTGTGTTGACGTGCTTTGAATGGGAAACCGGTGCCAATCATGGTGCTGCTCAAATCATTTACGTTGGTTACACGTAAACGGAAATCATTGAGCTTAGCGCCTTTGCCGCGAATCGCTGAAAATAATTCTTCACGGACAGGATCGTAAATAACGGCAACTTCAATTTTGCCTTTATATTGTAATGCGATAGATACCGCGAAGTGAGGAATACCACGAACGAAGTTGTTAGTGCCATCCAAAGGATCAACAATCCAAATGTAGTCTTTATCAGTACCACGGTTTTCACCGTTTTCTTCACCAATAATGGTGTGGTCTGGATAAGATTTACGAATTTGATATGTAATAGTTGCTTCTACTTCCTTGTCTACACTAGTCACAAAATCATTAATACCTTTACTGCTTACCTCAACACGGTCAAGTTCAGTATAGGCGCGCATAATAGTTTGGCCCGCGGCGCGAGCAGCGCGCGTGGCAATAGTCAGCATCGGATGCATTGCAATCCCCTGGATGTTAAAGAACGAGTAAAATAGCGTCCGCATTATACTTAATTTGACAGTTATATCAAATGCAGATTTTCATATAACGTAATTTTTAACGATTGTGATAATATACGGATAATATTTTTAGCTAAAAGAAAGTGCTACATGCTCAGTAATATTCGTGTTGTTTTAGTTGGTACCTCACACCCTGGTAATATTGGCTCTACTGCTAGAGCGATGAAAACCATGGGCTTATCAAATTTATATCTTGCAGAGCCAAGAACAGAGCCTGATGGGCAATCGATAGCACTAGCTGCTGGTGCGTCAGACATTCTGAAAAACCTTACGCGAGTTGATTCGTTAGAAGAAGCCATAGCCGATTGTAGTCTAGTCATTGCCACGAGTGCACGCAGCCGTACTCTTGATTGGCCGATGCTTGATCCTCGTGAAGCGGGTTTGAAACTCACTAAAGAAAGCTTAAATGGCCCTGTTGCTATTGTTTTTGGTCGTGAGAATCATGGCTTAAGTAATGAAGAGTTACAAAAATGTACTTACCATGTAGCTATTCCGGCAAATCCAGAATATAGCTCGTTAAACTTGGCTCAAGCAGTACAAATTATTTGTTATGAAACTCGAGTTGCACATCTAGCGCAAACAGAAACACCCACTGTAACGGATGAATATCCATTAACCTCTGAGCTAGAACGTTTCTTTGTCCATTTAGAGTCGACGTTGTCTAAAACAGGGTTTGTGATTAAGAATCATCCTGGACAAGTGATGACTAAACTTCGTCGTTTATACACTCGTGCACGTATTGAAGCACCAGAGATGAATATTCTTCGTGGTATTTTGACTTCCATTGATAAGAAAATGGATAAACAAGATTAAGCAGTAAAGGAACATACCATGGGCATCATCGATAGACTAAAAGAAGACATTGAATCGATATATCATCGAGATCCAGCCGCAAACAGTACCTTAGAGATAATATTTAATTATCCAGGTATGCACGCGATTTGGATCCACCGTATTAGTCATAAACTCTGGCTTGCCAACTGGCGCTTTACTGCGCGTTGTTTATCAACATTTTCGCGTTGGTTAACGGGTGTTGAAATTCATCCTGGAGCGACGATTGGTCGACGTTTTTTTATTGACCATGGTATGGGTGTCGTTATTGGTGAAACCGCTGAAATCGGTGATGATTGCACACTTTATCATAGCGTTACTTTGGGTGGGACCACCTGGCAGCCAGGCAAACGTCATCCTACATTAGGTAATAATGTAGTTATTGGTGCAGGGGCCAAAGTACTTGGACCTATCACTATGCATGATGGTGCACGTGTTGGCTCTAATTCTGTGGTTGTTAAAGATGTCGCAAGCGATCATACCGTCGTAGGTATTCCTGGACGTGTAGTGGCTTCGCCGACCAACCAGTCAAAAGAAAAAACTGAACGTCGCACCGAAATGGCCAAAAAGTACGGTTTTGATGCGTACGCTGTGTCACCAGACAATCCAGATCCGGTCGCTAATGCGATTGGGCAAATGCTTGACCATATGCATTTGATGGACTCTAAAGTACAAGAACTGTGTAATGCCATTCAACAAATGGGCGGTGAAGTCTGTACTAAAAAGTTGCCAGAGTTAACCGTTGATGCATTCGATGAAGCTTCTCGAGAAGCGGCCACTAATCGTAAACATGACATTGATAAGTTCGACCCGAGTATTTAATAATCCGTAAGTCATTGTAGATTCAAGTCAAAGAAATGGCCGATAATAAGATTAATTTCCTTGTCGGCATTGAATCTTACAAGATAAAAAGGTTAAATACGCCCTGCGAAAACATGGACCTTTTGGTTATAAGCAATGCCATAATACCCGAGTGTTTTAGTAGGATTAATACTTGACTAAATTACTCGGGTATGTTGAAATTACTGCATACTTTTTGGGAGCAGTACAAGTTATGAAACTTACATCAAAAGGTCGCTATGCAGTGACAGCTATGCTGGATGTTGCGATTCACTCTGCTACTGGTCCTGTACCTTTAGCCGATATTTCTGAAAGACAAGGTATCTCTTTGTCTTATCTTGAACAACTCTTCGCTAAGTTACGTAAACATGGTCTAGTGTCGAGTGTCCGCGGACCCGGTGGTGGTTATCGATTAGGTTTAGAAGCCGTCGATATCTCAGTTGGCATGGTCGTGCATGCTGTTGATGAATCTGTAGATGCCACTCGTTGTCAAGGAAAAGGTAACTGCCAAAGCGGTACTCGTTGCCTAACCCATTCTTTATGGGGTGACTTAAGTAAACAAATTTCAGATTTTTTAAACAGTATTTCTCTTGCAGGTTTAATGCAAAAGCGAGATGTAAGATTTATCTCGTTAAAGCAAGATGAAATACAAAAGGAACATAGAGTGAGTTTGTAACTCAGCTATGTTGATTGATATATAATTATTATTTGTACGTTGTATGTAGCCTCATCTGAGACTGCTAAGTACGGAGTGTGTTATGAAGCTTCCTATCTATTTAGATTATGCCGCAACAACCCCTGTAGATCCGCGTGTCGCAGAAAAAATGATGCAACACATGACAATGGACGGTGTATTTGGTAATCCAGCATCGCGTTCACATCGTTATGGTTGGCAAGCAGAAGAGGCGGTTGATGTCGCCCGTAATCAAGTTGCCGATTTAATTAATGCTGATCACCGTGAAATTGTCTTCACATCAGGTGCGACAGAGTCAAGTAACCTTGCGATTAAAGGTATTGCCCATTTTTATCATAAAAAGGGCAAGCACATCATCACCAGTAAAACTGAACATAAAGCAACGTTAGACACGTGCCGTCAGTTAGAACGTGAAGGTTATGAAGTCACTTATCTTGTTCCCGATGCTAACGGCATTATCCCAATGGAACGCTTAGAAGCGGCGATGCGTGATGACACTATTTTAGTCAGCATTATGCACGTTAACAACGAGATTGGTGTTATCCATGATATCAACGCAATTGGTGAATTATGTCGTTCAAAAGGCATCTTTTTCCACATGGATGCGGCACAAAGTGCTGGCAAAATACCAATTGACGTTCAAACCACCAAAGTTGATTTGATTTCGATTTCTGGCCATAAAATGTATGGACCAAAAGGTATCGGCGCATTATATGTTCGCCGTAAGCCACGTATTCGTCTTGAATCGCAAATGCACGGTGGTGGACACGAACGCGGTATGCGTAGTGGCACACTAGCAACACATCAAATCGTTGGTTTAGGTGAGGCTGCAGTTGTTGCAAAACAAGACATGGCAGCTGATAGCGCACGTATTACTCATCTACGCGATAAGTTGTGGAACGGTATTAAACACATTGAAGAAACCTATATCAACGGTGATATGGAACAACGCTATAGTGGTATTTTTAACGTGAGCTTCAACTTTGTTGAAGGCGAGTCGTTAATGATGGCCTTGAAAGACTTAGCGGTTTCTTCAGGTTCAGCCTGTACTTCAGCAAGTTTAGAGCCAAGCTACGTATTACGTGCTTTGGGTTTAAATGATGAAATGGCACATAGCTCGATTCGTTTCTCTATTGGTCGCTTTACGACTGATGAAGAAATTGACCACGCTATCAAAACGATAACTGAATCTATCGATAAGTTACGTGAAATGTCTCCATTATGGGAGATGTTCAAAGATGGTATCGATTTAGAGCAAGTCCAATGGGCACATCACTAATTTAATCTTATTAAATGAGTGTAATACCATTAAATCGTAAACTGATAACGACACAGATTTTGGAGCAGTATCATGGCTTATAGCGAAAAAGTAATCGATCATTATGAAAACCCACGTAACGTAGGTTCATTTGATAAGAACGATCCATCAGTAGTAACTGGTATGGTTGGTGCACCCGCCTGTGGTGATGTAATGAAATTGCAACTTAAAATTAATGCTGACGGCATTATTGAAGATGCAAAATTCAAAACCTATGGTTGCGGTAGCGCAATTGCATCTAGCTCATTAGTAACAGAATGGGTCAAAGGCAAAAGCGTTGATGAAGCAGCGACGATTAAGAATGCAGACATCGCCGAAGAGTTAGCATTGCCGCCGGTTAAAATTCATTGCTCAATTTTGGCTGAAGATGCCATTAAAGCAGCAATTGAAGAGTATAAAAGCAGACAAGCTAAGTAATACCTGGAGTTAAGATGGCAATTTCAATGACCCCCGCTGCGGCTGATCGAGTTAGATCGTTTCTTGCTAATCGCGGGAAAGGCCTCGGCTTGCGCCTTGGGTTGAGAACATCAGGTTGTTCAGGAATGGCATACGTCATTGAGTTCGTTGACGATCTCAATGACGATGATGAACTTTATAATATCGAAGGTGTGAATATCATCATCGATGCAAAAAGCTTCATTTATTTGCAAGGTATTGAACTTGATTTTGTCAAAGAAGGCCTAAACGAAGGTTTTCAGTTCAATAACCCTAACGCAAAGGGTGAGTGTGGTTGTGGTGAAAGTTTCACCGTTTAATCATTGTTCATCTAATTAAGCCGTTTTATATCAAACAGTAAGCATGATATCTGCCCATGAATTATTTCGATCTGTTTAATGTAGTACCTGCCTTTGATATCGACACCGCCTTACTTGCAGAGCGCTATCGCGACCTGCAAAGGGCGGTTCATCCCGATAAATTCGCTAATGATACCGAGCAACAAAAGCTCCTTTCAGTACAGCGTACTGCACAAGTTAATGATGGCTATCAAACGTTAAAGAATCCCTTACGCCGTGCTGAACATATGTTGAGCTTGCGCGGAATTGAATTAAGTCATGAAACCACAACATTGAAAGATGGTGCATTTTTGATGCAGCAAATGGAGTGGCGTGAAGCACTTGAAGACATCAAAGATAGTAGTGAACCACAGTCATCAATTGATGAATTGTATGATTCGTTTGCTGAATTTGAGTCAACATTATTCACTAAGCTAGCGACGCGATTGATTAGTGATGAAAGTTCAGATGCTTTATTAGCGGCAGATCAAATTCGTAAGCTAAAGTTTATGGCAAAATTACATGATGAGTTAGCCCGTATTGAAGATGGCTTGCTCGACTAATTGGCCCTAAATTCTAAACCTTATTATTTATGATTAGCTTGGCTAATCGATAACACAACAAGTTGGAACACTATGGCACTGTTGCAAATTGCAGAACCTGGCCAAAGCGCCGCACCGCACCAGCATCGTCTTGCGGTTGGAATTGATCTTGGTACCACCAACTCACTTGTTGCTGCGGTAAGAAGTGCTCAAGCATTAACTTTGCCTGATGAGCAAGGTCGTCATTCATTGCCGTCTGTGGTGCATTATGGCGAAACCAATGTGTTAGTGGGCTATGAAGCTCAAGACAAATCGGCTTTAGAACCACAAAACACCATCGTTTCTGTGAAGCGTTTTATGGGACGTAGCCTCACTGATATTCAGTCTGGTGTACATCGTTTACCCTACGCATTACACGCGAGTGAAAACGGCTTGCCAGTGTTTACTACGCCGATGGGACAAGTTAATCCTATTCAAGTGTCTGCCGAAATTTTAAAACCTTTAATTGCGCGAGCTGAAACCACGTTAGGTGGTGAATTAGAAGGCGTTGTGATTACCGTACCTGCGTATTTTGATGATGCACAACGTCAAGGTACCAAAGACGCTGCTGAATTATTGGGTGTTAAAGTATTACGTTTATTGAACGAACCCACTGCTGCAGCCATTGCTTATGGATTAGATTCAAAGCAAGAAGGTGTGATTGCCATTTACGACTTGGGCGGCGGTACTTTCGATATCTCGGTTTTACGATTAAACCGTGGCGTATTTGAAGTGTTAGCCACAGGTGGTGATTCTGCATTGGGTGGTGATGATTTCGATCACTTACTCGTGAGCCATTTACAACAGGCATGGCAGATAACAGAACCAGGCAGTCAATTAGCACGTCAATTACTGATTGAAGCTCGCCGAGTTAAAGAAGCGTTGACTGACAATGACAGCGTTGAAGCTTCTGTCGTCATAGCTGAAAAGACATTAACCTGCATTGTCGATAAAAGCTTACTTAACGAGTTAATTGGCGCGTTGGTGAAAAAAACTATCGGCAGTTGTCGTCGTACTTTACGTGATGCTGGCGTGAGTGTGGATGAGGTTATTGAAACCGTCATGGTCGGTGGCTCAACTCGCGTGCCATTGGTGCGTGAACAAGTTGAAACTTTTTTCAAAAAGACACCATTGACATCAATCGATCCTGATCGTGTTGTTGCTATTGGTGCCGCGATTCAAGCAGATATTCTTGTTGGTAATAAGCCTGAATCGGATTTGTTACTATTAGATGTGATTCCATTATCCCTAGGTGTTGAAACCATGGGCGGCCTGGTTGAAAAAGTGGTTACTCGTAATACCACTATTCCCGTTGCTCGCGCACAAGAGTTTACCACGTTTAAAGATGGTCAAACGGCCATGGCATTCCATGTGGTGCAAGGTGAGCGTGAACTCGTTGATGATTGTCGCTCATTGGCCCGTTTTACCTTACACGGTATTCCGCCTCTAGCGGCAGGTGCTGCACATATCCGGGTGACATTCCAAGTGGATGCTGATGGCTTGCTTAGTGTTACCGCGATGGAAAAGTCCACCGGGGTTAAGACATCGATTCAAGTTAAACCGTCATTTGGTTTATCTGATACTGAAATAGCAACCATGTTAAAAGATTCGATGAAGTATGCTAAAGATGACATTACTCGTCGTATGCTGGCTGAACAAAAAGTTGAAGCGGCGCGGGTGATCGAATCGCTTAATGCTGCTTTGGCAAAAGATGCAGCGCTTCTAGATGAGCAAGAACGCGAAGAGTTAGTCGTTGCGATTGCCCAACTTGATGCCGTAGCACAGCAAGATGATATTGATGCCATTGAAAAAGCGATTGCAAATCTCGATGATAAAACCCAAGATTTTGCGTCAAGACGTATGGATAATTCTATTAGAGCGGCGCTAAAAGGGCAGTCGGTCGACAACATATAGGTGAAATGATGCCACAGTTAGTATTTTTACCCCATCAAGAACTTTGTCCAGACGGCGCAGTACTTGAAGCAGAAGTGGGTGAGACCATTTTAAACGTTGCGCTGCGTAACGGTATTCATATTGAACATGCGTGCGAAAAGTCATGTGCTTGTACTACATGCCATGTCATTGTGCGTGAAGGTTTTGAACAGCTTGACGAAAGTGATGAGCTAGAAGACGACATGCTAGATAAAGCATGGGGACTTGAGCCTGAAAGTCGTTTATCTTGCCAAGCTAAAGTGGTGGATTGCGATATGATTATCGATATTCCTAAATACACAGTCAATATGGTCAGCGAAGGTTAGTGTTTGCCGAAGTATTAGTGTATCAATAATCCCATTTATAGCGGGTAATTGATCACAAAAAAAAGAGCCAATCTTGCTAGATTGGCTCTTTTTTTATCTGTGGTCATTCCAGTCATTGATTTTAAATAAACTCAGCGTATGATGCGCGAAAATTCCAATTTTGGAGCACTCTGTGCGCATCGCAATACTGTCTCAAGGCCCGCAATTATATTCTACTAAACGCTTAGTTGAAGCTGCTGTCGCCCGCGGACACGAAGTCAAAGTTATTAATCCATTAAAGTGTTATATGAATATCAATATGACCAAACCTAGCATTCATATGGCGGGTAAAGATCTGGGTCATTTTGATGCTGTCATCCCTCGTATTGGTGCTTCAGTGACCTTCTACGGTTCTGCAGTATTACGTCAATTTGAAATGATGGGTGTGTATGCGGTTAATGGTTCAATTGGAATTGCGCGTTCACGAGATAAATTGCGTTCAATGCAGCTGTTATCACGTCAAGGTATTGGCTTGCCGATCACTGGTTTTGCCAATAAACCCAGCGATATCCCTGATTTGATTGATATGGTCGGCGGTGCGCCATTAGTGGTTAAATTGTTAGAAGGTACTCAGGGCATTGGCGTGGTATTAGCTGAAACCCGCAAAGCTGCAGAGAGCGTGCTTGAGGCCTTTATGGGACTCAAAGCCAATATTATGGTGCAAGAATATATTGCTGAAGCACAAGGCGCTGATATTCGCTGTTTTGTGCTGGGCGATAAAGTGATTGCTGCGATGAAGCGCCAAGCAAAGCCGGGTGAGTTTCGTTCTAATTTACATCGTGGCGGCAGTGCTACTTTGGTTAAATTAACTCCGGAGGAGCGATCAGTCGCGCTTCGCGCTGCAAAAACAATGGGGTTAAATATTGCTGGGGTTGATTTATTACGTTCTAACCATGGTCCGGTTGTGATGGAAGTTAACTCATCTCCTGGTTTAGAAGGCATTGAAAAAGCGACTCAAAAAGACGTTGCCGACGCCATTATTGGCTTTATGGAAAAGAATGCCAACAAGTCCATCAAGTCAGCACAATAAGATTTAGCGATTACCAAAGAGCAGAAATTGGGTCATGTTAATAAAAATGACTCAATTTAGTGATGAAATATCACCGTAAAAGCGGATAAGGCTAGGAATATATGGCTAAATTACATATAATCCGCGCGAATTTTTTAAACTTGCTCACATTAAGGAAGCTAGTTATGGCGATCGAACGCACATTTTCTATTATCAAGCCAGATGCAGTTGCTAAAAACCACATTGGCGCTATTTATAACCGTTTTGAATCAGCTGGTCTTAAGATCATTGCTTCTAAAATGGTACAACTATCTAAAGAACAAGCTGAAGGTTTCTACGCTGAACATAGCGCACGTCCTTTCTTTGGTGCTTTAGTTTCTTTCATGACTTCTGGTCCAGTAATGGTTCAAGTGTTAGAAGGCGAAAACGCTGTTCTAGCTAACCGTGAAATCATGGGTGCAACTAACCCAGCTGAAGCTGCTCGTGGCACCTTACGCGCTGACTATGCTGCAAGCATCGACGAAAACGCAGTTCACGGTTCTGATGCAGTTGAATCAGCGGCACGCGAAATTGCTTACTTCTTCAGCGCTGACGAAGTGTGCCCACGCACTCGTTAATCGTTGCTGTAAGTTGATAAAAAAGGGGCTTCGGCTCCTTTTTTGTGTCCGCTCTTCAGATATTGAGCACTTTGTTTGATAACGACTTCTTCGTGCTTAAATCGACTATTTCACCGTATTGCGTTGACTAAAAACAAAACATTTAATTAACAATAATATTGCGAATTGGTGTGTTGATATAGTGTTAAATAAAGTATCTGTACTCCGTCAGAAAGTTCCGAATCTTATACGAAATATCACCAAACAGGCTTTTTTGCCGTTTAATAAACAGGACTTCTCAGGACCGATATTAAGGCCGTTTTGAATAGATTTAGTCTATAAAAATGCTAACAAGTTACTTTTCTGAATAAATACTCAGTAATATTGAAATGTCATTCTGACGTTTTTTACGACAAATAATCTATTTTATTTAAAATATTGAAAATTAATTTTTGATGCATTTTGTGATCAATTGTTTTCAAATTGTTATCTGTGTTTCGTTTTTGTATTTTAATATGTATTTATTTGTTTTTTTATGGTCTTTAATTTGTATTTTTATTTGCGGTTTAAAATGTTAACAATCTTGATAAATGCCGTTAAATTCGGTAACTTATTGATTTTAAATGGATCGGTTTAAGTCAAATTAATTATCAATCCACATGTTAAATGTGATGTTGTTCACATGTTGCCCTTATTGACTAAAGGTTTTTTATTCATTAATAATGTTTTTCAATAATTGGCAATGACCAATTATTCATAATTAAAAATATAACGACTTGTTTTATTTTATATCAAGTTATAGGGAGTTTATTCATGAGTTCAGTCACATTAACTGCTAAGGCAATTCGCCGTAGTTTACTAGCAGTAGCAGCAACAAGTGTCGCGACAACAGGCTTATTTTCTTCAGCAGCATTTGCTGCCGATGAGCAAAAAGTTGAAAGAATCGAAGTCACCGGTTCTCGTATTCAGCGTCAAGACATGGAAACTGCTTCCCCAGTTACCATTATCTCTGCAGAAGCTATTCGCGCAGAAGGTTTCACTTCAGTTGATCAACTACTTCAAGCTCAAACGTCAATGGCTGGTGCTGCTGTTGGTTCTAGCACAAACAACGGTGCAGATGGTGTAGCACAAGTTGATTTACGTGGTATGGGAGCCGCACGTACTTTAGTACTAGTGAATGGCCGCCGTATGGTTAACTCAGGTTCAGGTGCAGATAGCTCTGTTGATTTGAACTCTATTCCAGTAGCAATGATTGCACGTGTTGAGATCTTAAAAGACGGCGCCTCAGCTGTTTATGGTTCAGATGCGATTGCTGGCGTAGTGAACATTATTACCAAGAAAGATTTCGAAGGTTTACAGTTGGACGTTAACGGCAGTGGCACCGATAAAGGTGATGGCGAAAACGGTGACGTAAGTATGCTTTACGGTTTCAATACCGATGGCGGTAACTACACAATTGGTGCAGCTTTCTCTGACCGTCGTGATATTGTGCAGTCAGACCGCGATTGGACTAAATTAGCGACAAGTAGCATTATTCCTACAGGCACGTTGGAGGGCTTATCAAGAGACTCTAGTGGTAACTGGGTTCCTCGCGCTGATCTTTATGAACGTTATGACTATACCCAAGATAGCTACTATCAAACACCGAGTGAGCGTCGTAGCTTGTTTGCGAATATGACACAAGAGTTAGGTAATGATGTCGTATTAACTGCAGATGCTATTTACACTAATCGCCGTTCAAACCAACAGCTAGCGGGACAGCCTGCACAGATTTATTTAGATGTGTGCGGTCAACCAGATGTCGACCCTCTAAACTGTATGACCATTGACAGCAGCATGACAGCGGCTGGCATTGAAGCTAATGATGACGGTCAAGTGTTCTATGCAAGACGTACCAAGGATGTGGGTCCTCGTATATATTCTCAAGATACGAATACATGGCGTATGTCTGCAGGTTTAGCAGGATTACTTGATGTACACACCGGTATGAACTGGGATGTGTCTTACACTTTCGGTAAGAACGAAGCGTCAACGTCAGTTGATAACTCTATCAATGCAAATGATATGATCAACTCAATTTATGCTGATCAAGATTCATGGTTTTCTGGCGCTCCGTTAACTCAAGATCAAAAAGATGCGGTAGGATATTCAGAGAAAGCTAACGGTGGTAACGAGCAACAAACTCTGTCTGCTGGTTTAAATGGTGAGTTATTTGAATTGTCTGCTGGTGCGGTTGGTTTTGCTATCGGTGCTGAGTATCGTCGTGAAAGTGGTTTCTACAATCCAGATCCAATAGTGGTCGCTGGTGAAAGTACTGCTGCACAACAAGATCCAACTGAAGGTGAGTACAACGTTATCTCTTTTTTCCAAGAGGTTAGCGTACCTTTCACTGAAAAGTTAACTGGTGAATTTGCACTGCGTTATGACGATTACTCAACATTCGGTAAAGCGTCTACTTGGAAAGTCGGTTTAACTTATGAAGCAACTGATGATTTGATGCTTCGTACAGTAGCAGCCACTGGTTTCCGTGCTCCAAGTGTATCTGAATTGTATGCAGGTAATTCAGGTTCATTCGATTACCTAACAGATCCTTGGTTATCAGACGCTGATCAACCAGGTCAAATATTAGTTAATCGTACATCAGATCCAGATCTAAAACCTGAAGAGTCAGAATCATACACTGCAGGTTTAGTGTACTCACCAAACTATGTTGAAGGTATGTCTGTAACATTAGATTACTGGCGTTTCAAAGTTGATAACGCAATTGCACGTTTAGACACTCAAGCTGGTTTAGACGATTGTAAAGCTGGTAAAGCGTCTGCTTGTGAAACGTTTAATATCACACAAGAAGGTGATTTACGTAGTTTAACAAATGCGTTAACTAACGTGGGTACTCAAGATACTAGTGGTGTTGACTTTAACTTAGCCTATAACTTTGAAGGTTTAGGTTTAGATTGGAAAATTAACAATGACATGACTTATCTGCTTAATTTCGAGCAAGATGGTCAAGATTATACTGATACTATCGACGGTAACTTTGGTGCTTACGCGAAAGTTCGCAACAACTTTAGCGTTTCAGCTGGTCAAGATTCTTGGAGTGTAATGTACTTCAACCGTTATGTCGGTGAGATGACTGATTTAGCAGAAGGCACAGATGTTGATTCAATTCTGTACCATAATGTTTCAGGTACTTATTATGTTACAGACATGATTACTTTAACCGCTGGTGTTAAAAACTTAAGCGACGAAGACCCATCACGTGTTTCTAACGGTAGCGATGGCGGTACTGTTCCTGAAGTGTATGACACTATTGGCCGTCAGTACTTCGGTGGCGTAACTGTTAAGTTCTAAATAACAGTTTAGTTATTGAACTAAACATCAGACAATGTGACAGTTACATTGTCTGACATAAAAAGGCCTACATTATTGTAGGCCTTTTTATTACGTTGATTTTTATGTCAGTAATATAGAAATCTAGTGATTTAAGCGTAATTCATGTCGATGTTCTCGACGGAATTTTTGTTCACAACCGGTACAACGTTGTTCTGTTGGATCGGCGATTAAGCGGGGCGGTTCTATGTCCATTTCACAATCAGAGCAAAGACCATATAAACCCAGTTCAAGCTGACAATAAGCAGCATCTAGCTTCATGAACTTAGTAAAAATATCAGTATTGATTAGTTTGACTTGTGGTAGGTAATCAATCACTTTCACCAGAGGGGTTTCCATTGAAATATGAGCAACTTCAGTAGCTTTTAATGAATCCTTGATAACCAGCATTAACTCACGCCTCAAAATAAGTTCAAGTTGTTGAAGTTTTTGCTGTATGTCCTGAGTGTTGTGCAACTGAGATAACCTTAACTGACTATGCCAATGTAGGTAATCTATTTTAGGCACAAATAAAGCAGGCGTTATGACGAAGATCAATTCTCGATAAGATTTCTGTGATAAAAACATGAATAATAATTTATCATTTATTCATCTCAGCCAACGTTATGTGTCTGTCTTAGCGATAAGCTATGATTGATTGTCGCATATATATGGTTAATTAATCGCAGCTGATTGAACACAAAAAAAGATAATTTCGCTATTTTGTGATGACTTAGGATTAATACGGTTCATAACCTTGATGACACATTTTCATCAAGGTTGATTTAATCCGAAATAGTATAGTTGGTGCGTTGTTGAAGCTTATATGAGCGATCTATGAGCATGCTGTAGAACCTTAACGATTTCTTCAGTAGTTTTGAATATTCGTAATTCTCTAAACAAAGTATCCGCTTCGGGATATTGACGGTTCAAGTAACTAAACCACTGTTTAATCCGTGAAGGGTAGTAATCGGACTTACGACCGTTGAGTTCTTTATCGGTATAGGCCATAAGTAAGCTCAAGGTTTGTTGCCAACTGAATGGGGTCGCACCGGTTTTAATGGTATCGCCTAAGTTTGGTAAAGAAATGGCTCCACGGCCAATCATTATACTGTCACAGCCAGTGACATCCATGCATCTTCGAGCATCAGCGGCATTCCAAATTTCTCCATTAGCGATAACAGGAATTGGCAGGCGTTGTCTTACTTCAGTAATGTATTCCCAATATGCCGGTGGTTTATAACCATCGCTTTTACTACGAGCATGAATTGCAAGCTCTGTTGCGCCAGCTTCATATACCGCTAAGGCATTTTCCATAAATAATGACTTGTCTTCGTAACCTAAACGGATTTTAGCAGTAACAGGATGTTCTAAAGGCACTGCATCGCGCATGGCTTTGACTATATTGTAAATATTCTCAGGATATTGGAGTAATACTGCGCCGCCTTTGCTTTTATTGACGGTTTTGGCTGGGCAACCAAAATTAGCATCAACGCCATTTGAACCTAGTTCTACAGCTCTTATGGCATTTTGTGCCATCCACTCAGGTTCTTGGCCTAATAACTGAACACGTACAGGTGTTCCTGATGCGGTTAGCCCTTGATGGAGTAGCTCAGGACACAATTTATAGAACACTTTATCTGGTATGAGTTGATTGACGACCCTGACAAATTCCGTCACAACGAGGTCAAATGGATTGATGGCAGATAATATTTCACGCATATGGTCATCAACCACACCTTCCATTGGAGCTAAAATAACGCGCACAGTACACCTTGCTGAAGTCAAAAGTGCGCTATTTTAGCGTGTTTATTATTTGATATCAGTACTAAATTGCTATGCGCGTTTTTTTGTCGATTAACTAAACAAATTCTTGCTAATAATCATATTGATAGCGATCTTGTTGTATTTATGTTAAATATACATGGCATTAGTTTTGAGGCTTGCCTAACAAGTATTTGTGTTAAATAAATAGACATTTTTCACGTTTTTTTAATTTTTTTGCAATAAAATTTACTTACTACAGGTCTCTTTAACCAAGCCGGCAATGATGTTGGTCACCATACACAATTAAGATATAGGAAGATAATTATTATGAATTCAATCAAACAAACTACTTTAGCGGTTGCATTAGGTTCTGTTGTAATGACTGCTGGCTTTTCTGCTCAAGTAGAAGCTAACCCATTTGGTTTTCAACAATTAACTTCTGGTTATCAAATTGATGGCGGAGAAGGCAAGTGTGGTGAAGGCAAATGCGGCGAGAACATGAAAAAATCTGCTGAGAAAGCGGCCGAAGGTAAATGTGGCGGCGATAAAATGAAGTCTGCTGAAAAAGCAGCTGAAGGTAAGTGTGGCGAAGGCAAATGCGGCGGCGACATGAAAAAATCCGCTGAGAAAGCGGTTGAAGGTAAGTGCGGCGAAGGCAAATGTGGCGGTGACATGAAAAAGTCTGCTGAGAAAGCCAAAGAAGGTAAGTGTGGTGAAGGTAAGTGTGGCGGTCAGAAATAATTAATGACTTCTATTTGATAATGCCTTGGCTTATCTGACACAATTAAGGCCTGAGATTCAGGCCTTAGTTTTATCTGTTTTTTATTTTTAAGGACGCATTATGTCTATTCAGCATCGCAACGCACAGGGTCAGGCTAGTGTCGGTTTAGGACTTCGCCGTGAAATGCTGGATGAATTTTGTCAGCAGGTACCATCTGCCATTAATTTTTTCGAAGTGGCGCCTGAAAATTGGATGACATTAGGCGGCAAGTTTGGGCGTCAATTTAAAACATTAACTGACCAACATGCTTTTTTCTGCCACGGGCTTTCATTATCCATTGGTAGTCCTGCAGCGCTTGATAGTCAATTTGTACAAAATATAAAACGCTTTTTAGATGAGCATAATATAGAAGTGTATTCAGAGCATTTAAGTTATTGCTCTGGTACTGGCCATATGTATGATTTGATGCCAATCCCATTTACTGATGATGCAGTCATCCATACCGCTAAGCGGATAAAGCAAGTTGAAGACATACTCGAGCGTCCATTTATTTTAGAGAATGTGTCATTTTATGCGGCGCCAGGTGCACAAATGACCGAACAAGAGTTTGTTAATGCGGTGCTGCAAGAGGCCGACTGCAAATTACTGCTTGATGTAAATAACATTTACGTTAATTCAATTAACCATCAATACGATGCAGCTGCTTACTTAGCGGCTATGCCTACCAAACGAATCGCTTATCTGCATATTGCAGGGCACTATGAAGAAGAGGCCGACTTAATGGTTGATACTCACGGTGCGGATATTATCGATCCAGTATGGGCCTTATTGCAGCAGTGTTACCAATTACATGGCGTGCACCCGACCTTGCTTGAGCGTGACTTTAATATTCCTAAAATAGACATACTTCTTAATGAGATTAATCAAATTCATCAGTATCAACAAAATGCCTTAACGCAGCAGTCAATATTGAGGAAGGCATAATGGGTTTCATTGAAGTACAACAACAATTTATGGACTATATCCGCGATCCTAGTTTGCCATTGCCCGAGGGGATTGAACCTAGGCGCATGAAAATCTATCGAGAATTATTTTTTAATAATATTGCAGGTTTTGTGTCGAGTGCGTTTCCGGTGTTGAAAAGTGTATATCAGGACGACCAATGGCAGGCCTTAGTACAGCAATTTTTTGTAAACCACGATTGTAAGACACCAATATTTGTTGAAATAGCCGGTGAGTTTTTAGCGTTTTTACAACATGAATACCAGATGACAGAAGATGATCCTGTTTTTATGTTGCCGTTAGCACATTATGAATGGTTAGAATTATGTGTCGCCGTCGCGCCAGATACTCCCGCAGCTCAATCGATCAATACCATCGAACTAAACCAGCATAGGTTATGCCTAGCAGCTTGTGCCAAAGTGGCGCAATATGCCTTTGACGTTCAACATATTAGTGTTGACTACCAGCCTATAGAGCCGACAGCACAAGCGAACTTTTTTTGTGTATTTAGAGGTGCTGATGATGACGTCGCATTTTTACAGCTAACACCATTAAGTGCGCAAGTGTTAGCTTACATTGAACAAATGACTCATTCTCAACAGGGTGTAACAGTCGATGCCATTATAAGTTGGTTAAGTGAGCATTATCCACAAATGCCAAATGACACCTTGTTGTCAGGTTGCTTGCCTTTATTGCAACAACTCGCCCAAAAGGGCATTGTTATTTCATCAATCGAGTCATAATAGGCTTATTATATTTAAGGTTTTTATTTTGTGAAGATGGGTCTAAAATAAGCCACTTTTTGTGATCTACTTCACGTCTATTGTCCGCTATGCTAACTGAGCAGTTGGCATAATATAACAAATGAAAGACGTGAGTTATCGCAGTCACAACATCACCTTAATCTAGGAATAATCATGAGTCAGCCGTTTAAAGACCCGTTTAACATCTTTTATTTTATTGGTTTTATTTTGGTTTTATTAATTCCAACATTACCCGCGAGTCTTTCATGGTTGAAAGCAACAGGATTAATTTAACGCTTACTTCAGGTTAACCTGTCATGATATTGTCTTATTAAACCACTCGGATAGAGTGGTTTTTTTGTTTGTATGAGGGCGCATATGGCAGTGAAACGCGGATTTTTTCTCATTATTGGTTTGTGCAGTCTAGTGTTAGGCATTATTGGCATTGCACTGCCTCTTTTACCTACAGTGCCATTTATTTTATTGGCTGCGTTTTGTTTTGCTCGATCTAGTGATCGCCTTCATCATTGGCTAATCAATCACCCTTGGTTTGCTGAAGGTATCTCTCAGTGGCAATCGAAACGTGCGTTGAGCCGATCGCTCAAGCGAAAAGCCATGTTAATGAGCGGCCTTAGTTTTACGATTAGTATTATGATTGTACCGATAATATGGGTGAAAATTATGTTGTTGTGCATGATGCTTGTTTTATTATTTTTCTTGTGGCGGATCCCAGAGTTAGAATAATAAATAGCCTGGTTAATGCATGCCTGTTGCAACTGAGATTAAACGGGCATAAGATCACACCAGTATTTTTACCAGAGTCCACCATTGACGTGGACTTTTTTATTGCGTAATCACTTTCAGATAGAGTTAACTACATTATGATGAACCAAGACAGTTTAGCGCTTATTAAGCAGAGCATTAAAACCATTCCTGATTATCCAATACCAGGCATCATGTTCCGTGACGTCACCAGTTTGCTTGAAAATGCAGAAGCTTATAAAGCCACGATTGCGATTCTAGTAGCTCATTATCAATCAAAAGGTTTCACTAAAGTGGTTGGTACTGAAGCGCGTGGTTTTTTATTTGGTGCCCCACTTGCGTTAGAGCTCGGCGTTGGTTTTGTACCTGTACGTAAACCGGGTAAATTACCCCGTAAAACCATAAGCCAAACTTATGACTTAGAATACGGTAAAGACACCTTAGAAATTCATGTTGATGCGATTAATGCTAATGATAAAGTGCTCGTTATTGATGATCTATTAGCCACCGGTGGCACGATTGAAGCGACTGTAAAACTTATTCGTCAATTAGGCGGTGAAGTGAGCCATGCTGCGTTTGTTATCTCATTACCAGAAATTGGTGGCGAGAAGCGCTTACAAGGTATGGGAATTGAAGTGTTAAGTTTATGCGAGTTTGACGGCGAGTAAGTAAAGTAAAATAAACTGCCATTTTATTAAGCAGTTAACTAGACCTTGCTCTATCAAATGCTTGCTCAACAATAGCATGCCGGCCCTTGGCATGTTATTGTTAACCCCTTTAAAGGGATTGACTCCCGATAGCTCTCTGTGGGGAATTTCATGTCTTACCAAGTACTCGCCCGCAAATGGCGTCCATCTAAATTTGAACAAATGGTCGGCCAATCCCATGTATTAATGGCATTAACCAATGCACTGAGCCAACAACGCTTACATCATGCTTACCTGTTTACCGGTACGCGCGGCGTGGGTAAAACCAGTTTGGCACGTTTGTTTGCTAAAGGTCTTAATTGTGAAACAGGCGTTACTGCTACGCCGTGCGGTGAATGCTCTAGTTGTATTGAAATTGCCCAAGGTCGATTTGTCGATTTAATTGAAGTCGATGCCGCTTCGCGCACCAAAGTTGATGATACTCGTGAACTTCTCGACAATGTACAGTATCGCCCATCCCGTGGTCGTTTTAAGGTTTACTTAATCGATGAAGTCCACATGTTATCGCGTAGTAGTTTTAACGCACTCCTAAAGACCTTAGAAGAGCCTCCAGAGCACGTTAAGTTTTTATTAGCGACGACCGATCCGCACAAACTGCCAGTTACTGTGTTATCCCGTTGCTTACAGTTCAATTTGAAAAGTTTATCGCAGGACGAAATTAGCAAGCAACTTGAGTATGTAATTACTCAAGAAAAGTTACCATTCGAATCGCAAGCGCTGAGTTTATTAGCCAAAGCGGCTAATGGCAGTATGCGTGATGCGCTCAGTTTAACGGATCAAGCGATAGCGTTTGGCAGTGGCCAAGTGATGCTTACACAAGTGCAAACCATGTTGGGCAGTATTGATGAGCAACATGTGCTCGCGTTATTGAAAGCATTGTGTGATGCCGATGTTGGGCCATTAATGCAAACAGTGGCAAAAGTATTGGCATTTGGCGCAGATGCCGAAGAAGTATTGCGTAGCTTATTAGAATTATTACATCAAATCACCTTAACTCAATTTGCCCCAGCTGCTGCACAGCAATCGCTGTTTAGTGAGCAAATTTTGGCATTCGCGCAGCAATTAGCGCCTGAACAAGTACAGCTTTATTACCAAATGTTGCTTAGCGGTCGTAAAGATTTACCCTTTGCTCCCGATCCTAAATCGGGCTTGGAAATGGCGCTGCTTCGTGCGGTAGCCTTTACGCCCGAGAAACAAGTAAAACGTTGGGTAACAACGACACCGGCTAATATTGATTTAAGTGTTATTGATCAATCATCAACTTCAGCGCAAGAGGTCATTGAAACAGGCCCAAAGCCTGATGTTCTGCCTCAAACGCATAATGATTTAACGATAGCAGTACCCGCTATTCAGGCTGAAGAGTTGCCGACCCCCGAAGTTGAAGATATTGATGTTCTCGATGATATCGCTGTCGAGCCATCGTTGGTTGCTGAGCAAGCTTTATTGTTGGACCAAGCACAAAGCTTAGGGTTTAACTCATTGCCGCCCAAAAGTGTCGATGTGCAGTCTGACCAGCTTATTAATGATGATGTCGATAAAGCTGCCGAAGCTGATGTTGTTAGTGCAACTTCATCTGATGATGTTGTTCATAATGCTGATACTGAAGCAACGGTTGAATCCAATACTGAAAATTTGGCTAATGATATTACCGAGTCTGAAGAGGTTGCAGAGCAACCTACATTAGTGCCGAGTAAAGCAGACACCAATACAGTAGAAAATAGCCAATCGAGTGATAGTGCAGATAACAGCTCACTTGATGCCTATTCCTTTATGGATTATGACGAAGCAGACGATCCGTCAATGGAATATCAACCCTCGGATCATGACGAATATGTTGCGTTTTCGGTTTCAAACGAGATAACTGAAGCTAACAATGTTACTGAAGCTTCGGAGTCGATGTCTGAACCGAAAAAGGTTAATCATCTTGTTGACAATAACAGCGACTTGATGAGTGATAATGCTCGTCAAAACCTCACTAGCGCAGATGATAACTTAGACGACTTTTTAGATGAAGTGTTAGCCAGCCGAGATTCTCTCATTGCAGATGTTGGTGTATTACAGCAACAAGAAGAACTTGCTAAAAAAGAGTCTACAAAAACAATCAGTTCTAGAGTGAGCAAAGCGGCTGCGGCATCAACATCAACAACGGCCGCTAATGAGTCTTCTGATAAGTCAGAACAGGCTGAGTTTAGCGCACCTACAGCCAACGAAGCATCATCTGTAACGCTCAACGGAACAGACAAGTCTAAAGTTGTGGCCGATTATGATAGGCCTCCTTGGGTCGCGCCCAAAGAGGGGGAGATCGTTAATGCGTTTGCAGATATTAATCAAGAGACTAAACCAGCAGTTGAAGCAACATTTCAACCATCGAGTTCAGTCAGTCAGCAAGCTGGTCATCAACATCAAAAACCGGCCAGCGCACAAATAACCCGTTCACTGGCTGCTGATCCGCAAAACATTAATGCAGAGCCGGTGATTCAATCTAATGTGCTCGCCAAATTTGAACCACACAGCATTCAAGGCGATGAAGTTGATTTACATTGGTATAAAATAATGACTAATGTGTCCGTTGGCGGAAGGGTTAGGCAATTAGGGGTGAACTCCGTGTGCCCAACATTGTCAAACCCAATAGTATTGGTGTTAAAACCAGACCAGAAACATTTGTCTGCGCAAACTGCTATCGATCAATTACAAGTAGCGTTATCTGAGTACCTTGAGCGACCAACTGAAGTTGAGATACAGATTGGTGTGGTGCAAAAACGAGAAACACCACTTGAGTTACGTAAACGTTTTCATCGGGAGCTTATTGCGCAAGCGCAACAATCTATTTTGCTTGATGACAACGTTCAGTGGATGATCCAACACTTATCGGCTCAGTTAGACAGTGACACGATTGAATATCCATCGGAGCAACTAGGGCAAATAGCGCAGGATATTGCACTCATCAGCGCTTCATAAGTACACAAATAGGGTGGTTTTACAGAAAATGAATATATCTTCATCTCAAAAATGTATCTGTAATATTGCCAATCGATTTTATTTCAGTAAGATTGTCGCCATTATGACGACTTGCTAACAACCTTAATTAGAGAGAGACGACTATGTTTGGTGGAAAAGGCGGTATGGGCAATTTAATGAAACAAGCCCAAATGATGCAAGACAAAATGGCTAAAGTGCAGGAAGAAATTGCACGCACAGAAATGACGGGTGAAGCGGGTGCTGGCTTGGTTAAAGTAACCATGACAGGTAACCACAATGTGCGTAAAGTTGAAATTGATCCAAGTTTGATGGAAGACGATAAAGAGATGCTAGAAGATCTTATCGCCGCAGCGTGTAATGACGCAGCACGTCGTATAGAAGAAAATCAAAAGACTAAAATGGCCGAAGTGACTGGTGGTATGCAATTACCACCTGGAATGAAAATGCCGTTTTAATCGGGTCGTTAATTAATAAAAAAGCTCAAGCATAATGCTTGAGCTTTTTTATTTACAGCGCTAAACCGCCTTCATCGCAGCTTGTTGGTCAATAATTACATAGCCTTGTGCTTGGTACTCATTAATGCATTGCTGAAATTTATTTTCAAGTTTAACTTTATCAAAAAAACCTAAGGCATAAGAATCACATTTCACTTTCATTTTTTGGTCATTTATCAATAGTGTTTCTTTTTTTAATTCAGCGAAACCTAATGAGTATGCGATTTCAACAAATTTGAGGTTAATAAAGTAACCTAATAAAACTGCAACAATAACAATGATGATTTTTTTCACAATAATGTCCTTAATAT
Source organism: Shewanella sp. S1-58-MNA-CIBAN-0166 (assembly GCF_040310085.1). Lineage (NCBI taxonomy): Bacteria > Pseudomonadati > Pseudomonadota > Gammaproteobacteria > Alteromonadales > Shewanellaceae > Shewanella > Shewanella sp. S1-58-MNA-CIBAN-0166. The sequence continues at coordinate 91,773 of NZ_JBEOPN010000014.1, forward strand.
TATTCTATAAATCCATGAGTAACTCATCTAGTTATAGCAATTTATACGCCAAAATAAAAACTAAATATAATCAATAAGTTATTTATTCTCTATTCTGTAACTTAGTTATTTTACTCATTAAGTTATGAGTTTGACCAATCTAAGCAATCTATTTAGATAACCAACCTTGTGTCGGTTGATGCAGCCATAGACTTTGCTATTACCCTTATGTAAAGCATTTAAATATTAACTCAAAGTAAAAAATATTTGACATTGATTGACATCAAACTATCATGAGGTGAGTTAAATATTTTTTACTTTGAGTTCGCTGGGGTTAACATGAGTAATAAACAAAAAGTACACCAATGGTTGCAAGAAACCAGCTTTCGCGAGCTAACGCTATCGATAGATTTTTTGGTAACAGGTTATATTTTCTATCTTTATTTGAGCCAGTTGTTTAATGCAACCCCAGAGCAACTTGCATCTATTGAATGGTTATCAAGTTTACTGCTTGAGATCATCATTTACTCAATTGTACTGATGGTTGTCAGTTATATTTTATTAGCGTTAATTAGCGACGATGAGTTATCACAACCTATGGATGTGAGAGAAAAACAAATCAGTTTAGTCGGTTATAAATATTCGGCTATCATTTTGCAAGTGGGCGTTGTATTTGCCATTTTTCAGTATAATATCGCCGCCCAAGATTTTGATTTTATGCAACAACGGACTGTGCCGTATTTACCACTGCATATTTTAATTGTGGCTTTTCTAACTGCTGAGCTGGCACATTACGGAGTGCAATTGTATAAGGGGCGCACTGGTGATATTTATGGATAATCGGGATGATGTAAAAGTAGGGATTTCAAATACTATCCGTACGTTACGCTTTTTACATAACGAAATGACGCAGAAGCAACTGGCCGAACAAATTGGTGTGACGCGTCAAACGGTGATGGCAATAGAGTCAAATAAATACTCTCCAACACTTGAAGTGGCGTTTAAAATTGCAGAGGTGTTTAATTTACCGCTGGATAAGGTTTTTACTTATCGTTCAGGTAAGTAACCTAAACACGTGATAATAAAATCCCCTCAAACAGCCTTTTGTTACGTTATTTGCGTCCTGTCTAAGCCACTCTCACTTGATTACGGCCATTTTGTTTTGATTGATAGAGTGCTCTGTCTGCATTTTTAATCAGACACTGGTAGTCTTTACATTCAGATGTCATTCCAGCAACACCTACACTCACAGTGACACCAATGGGAAGTATATCTATCTCAGACTCACCAGGCAGTACTAACTGAGTGTTTTCGATAATCGTTCTGAGTCGTTCAGCAAGTGTATAAGATGTGGAGACTTGGGTTAGCGGGAGGATGACAATAAACTCTTCACCACCATAACGAGCCACTATATCTGATTCTCTTAACGACATTTTAATGTTCTGGGCGATATTTTTCAAAACTAAGTCACCAATCTGATGGCCATACTTATCATTAATGTTTTTGAAATGGTCAATATCGATAAGGAAGATGGATAGTGGTTTAGAATAACTTTGCGCCCTTTGTGTTTCCTCTTTGAGGCGACGATCTAAGTATCGACGGTTAAAAATCCCTGTTAGTGAGTCAGTGATGTTTTCTTGTTTAAGGGCATGTATCTGCATAATGTCATTGGTGGTTTTGAGGGATAGGCTACACACAACAAATACAAAAATAGCTCCGCAAAAAAATATCACTGGCACTACTAAATCGAGTGGTTGAGAAAATGTAACCACGCAAAATTTAGCGTAAATGACATAACCTGTGATGAAAAACAGGATCAGCAGAATAAGAAATCCCCAACTGTGGCGTAATTCGCCGGTTGGAAGTCGGCTAAATATCGTCCATACCGGTGTGATAGCCATTGCAAGTATTAGCGCTCCGCAAATAACCAACCCACTAGCTAAAAATGGTAAACTATCTTGCATATTGAGTCCTTGCATAGGTGACACTTTAATTTGAAAACTCATGTTTTTGGAGGTGTTTTTAATATTATCGTGGATGACCTCCTTAGGTCCTCACCGGCAATATTAAGTTCTGAATAGTAGAATATCAGATGGATTGAACAAAAAAAGTGATGGCTTTCAAAAGTTAATTAACGCCTTATTTGCGGTTGTGTCTAAAGCCATAAAGATGAGTCAATAGAGTTGTCTTTAAGTTGGTTTTTAAATTGATGTAGATACAGGTTGTTTCATTATTAATCTGCTCCCGTAATCACGGTAATTTTTTACTAAAAGTAATCGTTGAGCAATTCACCTACCTACGATGGCTGTGGTCATATAGAGTTAACGTTTTCAATAAGAACACTGTTAATTCGTCGATTGTGGCTTCATTTATTGCAACAGAGGTATTAATCTTTGCATTCAAACGCTGCACAGACAATAATCGCACTGCTTTGGTGTTTCCGCATATTGGCTTAGCCGATCACAAGACGGTTTCACCATGACATTACAATGAGTTTAGCTATTAAGGTATTGGCAATTTTATGAAATTTAGTCCTTTGGTCGATGAATTAATTCAATCTTTACGTGCGTTGCCTGGCGTCGGCCCTAAGTCTGCACAGCGTATGGCATTTCAATTACTTGAGCGTGAACGTAAAGTGGGCCTTAAGCTCGCAGATTCGTTGCAAAAAGCCATGTCTGAGGTGGGACATTGTCAAAGTTGTCGTACGTTTACCGAACAAGATTTATGCCCTATATGCAGTAGCCATCGTCGCATCAATACTGGGATCATTTGCGTGGTTGAAACGCCTGCTGATGTGCTTGCTATTGAAGCTGGTGGTCATTTTAATGGCCGTTATTTTGTGCTGTTAGGGCACTTGTCGCCGTTAGACGGTGTTGGTCCTGAAGAGTTGGGGTTAGCGTTACTTGAACGCCATTTAACATCAGATGACGTGAGCGAGCTTATTCTTGCTACCAATCCGACCGTTGAGGGTGATGCAACTGCACATTTTATTGCTGATATGGCCAGAAGACACAATGTGGTGATTAGTCGTATCGCACATGGCGTTCCCGTGGGTGGTGAGCTTGAATACGTTGATAGCACCACTTTAGCATTATCTTTTAATGGTCGTATTCCGCTGTAATAGCCCCATAGCTGATTAGAAACCAAGATGCCAGCAAGTCAAAAATTAGATTTGTTGGCATTTTTTTATTCAATCTTGGATGAGTCATGAGGAATACAGGCTACAAAAATGTGTCATATTGAGCCGATTTGGTCTTATCTGATGATTTATTATTCAACAAGGCGGTGTTGCCCCTTGAAAATATTGTAACGTCCCCCATCTCTTGGTTAACACAGAATTTTAGGCGAGTGGATTTTTCGACTCGTGATTGTTTAAACGTAACACCAAGGGAAATACTCATGTCACAACAAGAAACTCATGGCTTTCAAACCGAAGTAAAACAACTTCTGCAATTGATGATCCACTCTCTGTATTCGAATAAAGAGATTTTCTTACGTGAGCTAGTCTCAAACGCGGCCGATGCAGCAGATAAGCTCCGCTATTTAGCATTAACTGACGATACCTTATATGAAGGTAACGGTGATTTACGCGTTCGTGTAAGTGCGAATAAAGAAAAGGGCACAGTCACCATTTCAGATAATGGTATTGGCATGACCCGCGATAGCGTTATCGAACATTTAGGGACTATCGCCAAGTCTGGCACTAAAGAGTTTTTTAATAATCTTTCAGGCGAAGCGTCAAAAGATTCACAATTAATTGGTCAGTTTGGTGTGGGTTTCTATTCGGCCTTTATCGTGGCGAAAAAAGTTACTGTACGCACTCGCGCTGCCGGCCATGCTGCTAACGAAGGTGTCTTGTGGGAATCTGAAGGCGAAGGTTCATTCAATGTAGAAAGTATCACTAAAAATGAACGTGGTACTGAAATTGTGCTGCATTTACGTGACGAAGAAACTGAATTTGCAGACGATTACCGTTTACGCTCAATTATCACTAAGTACTCTGATCACATCTCTGTTCCAGTACAAATGTGGAATGAAGGTACGCCTGAGTCAGACGGCCCTGATGGCGAAAAAGTCGCGGCAACGGAAGGTGAGTGGAAAGTGATGAACAAAGCGACAGCGCTTTGGACTCGTAATAAGTCAGACATCACGGAAGAAGAATACCAAGAATTTTACAAGCACATTTCTCACGATTACAGCGACGCATTAAAATGGTCTCACAATCGTGTTGAAGGTAAGCAAGAATACACCAGTTTACTGTACATCCCAGCTAAAGCGCCTTGGGATATGTGGAATCGCGACCATAAGCATGGCTTGAAATTGTTTGTTCAACGTGTATTTATCATGGATGAAGCGGAACAGTTTTTACCTACATACTTACGCTTTGTACGTGGATTAATCGATTCAAATGATTTGCCATTAAACGTATCTCGCGAAATTTTACAAGATAATCAAGTAACAACAGCAATGCGCGTGGGTATCACCAAACGTGTGTTAGGCATGCTTGAAAAACTGGCTAAAGATGAGCCAGAACAGTATCAGTCTTTCTGGGCTGAATTTGGGCAAGTATTAAAAGAAGGCCCTGCAGAAGACTTTGCTAACAAAGAACGCATTGCAGGTTTATTGCGTTTTGCTTCTACTCATGACAACTCTGCCGCAACAACAGTGTCATTAGAGGCCTATATTGAGCGCATGAAAGCCGGTCAAGACAAAATATATTATATCGTTGCTGACAGTCATGAAGCTGCTGCTAATAGTCCTCATCTTGAGTTGCTGCGTAAAAAAGGCATCGAAGTATTGTTATTGTCTGAGCGTATCGATGAGTGGTTAGTTAATCACTTAACTGAGTTCAAAGACAAGAAGTTGCATTCAGTGACACGTGGTGATTTAGAGTTAGGTGAACTTGAAGATGCCGCAGATAAAGAAGCGCATGACAAAGTAGCCGAAGAGTCTAAAGGTTTAATTGAGCGTGTTAAAGCTGCGTTAGCAGACAGCGTTTCTGATGTTCGTGTTACTTCACGTCTAACTGACACGCCAGCGTGTGTGGTAGCGGGCGAAGGTGAAATGTCGACGCAGATGATTAAACTGATGCAAGCAGCTGGTCAGCCTGTGCCAGAGTCTAAGCCAACATTTGAGATTAACCCAACGCATCCTTTGGTTGAGCATTTGAATAACGAAACTGACGAGCAATTGTTTGCTGATTGGGCTAACTTGTTATTACAACAGGCATTGTTATCCGAGAAAGGCAGTTTGGCTGACCCTTCAGCGTTTATTAAACTGACCAATCAAATGTTATTGGCGAGTGTAAAGTAAACTCGATTTAAGCAGTAAAAGCGGACAATAAGTCCGCTTTTGTTTTTGTCATTCTGCGGAGGCAATATGGACTACCTCATTAATCTTACTAAAGATAATATTCAACAAGTTGTTGATACCTCAATGCAAAAAATGGTGGTATTAGCATTTTGGGCGCAACAACAGCCCGAAAGTGTACAAATGTTGCAGACGCTGGAGCATCTTGCCAATAGCCAAGGTGGGCGATTTATTCTCGCTAAAGTGGATTGTGAAACTGAGTTAGAAATTGCGAATTACTTCCAAATTCAGAACGTACCGACCACATTGATTTTAGATAAAGGTAGACCCATTGATGGTTTTTCTGGGGCGCAAAGCCAAGAACAAATTAGTGATTTGCTCGACAAACATTTACCGCCAATGTGGATACAAGAGTTTGATGATGTTAAGCAGCAATTAGCCCAATGTGAGTTATCGCCAGAAGATTTAGCTAAAATTTCTGACCAGTTAAAAACAATTTTTATCGATTCACAACAAGCACCTGAAGTTGCATTGGTGATGACTGATGTGGCGTTACAGCAAGGTTTACTCGCAGAAGCCAAAGGGCTACTTGCCCGTATAGGTTTAGCGGATCAAGATAGTTACTATCATAATTTAGTGGCTAAATTAGCGTTAGCGGAAGATGCGGCAGATACTCCAGAAATTCGTCAGCTGCAACAAAATGTCGCAGAGCAACCTGATAATCTAGACGCAGTTGTTATATTAGCCAAAGCATTAAATGTTGCTCAACGTAACGAAGAAGCCCTTGAATTATTGTTTGTTATTTTACAAAAAGATATGAGTGCTGCTGATGGCAAAGTTAAACAAGTCTTCATGGAAATTCTAACCGCGATAGGTCAGGGCAATACGTTAGCCAATCAATATCGCCGTAAATTGTATACCTTGTTGTATTAAACAAATTGAAGCTGTTTTGTTACAACCCTTATTAGATCTTGGTCTAATGTCATAACAAAAGCGCTATTAAAAGTGCGGCAGATGTGCGAAAATCGCCGCCCTAAAAAGAACACAAACTTAAAAGAGGACTTTTGAGATGCGCATTATTTTATTGGGTGCCCCAGGTGCCGGTAAAGGTACCCAAGCTCAGTTCATTATGGAACAGTATGGTATCCCACAGATCTCAACTGGTGATATGTTACGTGCCGCGGTTAAAGCTGGTACGCCATTAGGTTTAGAAGCTAAGAAAGTAATGGATGCAGGTCAATTAGTTTCAGACGATCTTATCATTGGGTTAGTGAAAGAGCGTATTGCTCAAGAAGATTGCGTAAAAGGCTTCTTACTTGACGGTTTCCCTCGCACAATTCCTCAAGCTGATGCTATGGCTGAAAATGGTATTGAGATTGATCATGTTATCGAAATCGATGTGCCTGATGAAGAAATCGTTAAGCGTATGAGCGGACGTCGTGTTCATTCTGGTTCTGGTCGTGTTTACCACGTGGTGTTCAATCCACCGAAAGTGGAAGGTAAAGACGATGTCACTGGCGAAGATTTATCTATCCGCCCAGATGACGAAGAAAGTACCGTACGCAAGCGTTTAAGCATTTACCATGAGCAAACTAAGCCATTAGTTGATTATTATGGCAAAGTTGCTGCTGCCGGTAAGACTCAGTACAACAAGTATGACGGTACTCAATCTGTCGCTAAAGTGAGTGAGCAACTAGCCAGCGTATTAAAATAATCGCTGATTAGCTCCGCCATTAAAAGCCTGTTTTGCAGGCTTTTTTTATGCCTAAAGAATAACCTAACCGTTGCTGTATATTAGTGGGAATACTTTTCACTAATATTGAATCACTAATATTGAATCACTGATATTGAATCACTCATATAGAATCAATGTTTATTTAACCTCCGCTCGAGATTGTAAACACGATTATCAAATTCTAATGCCACCATTGCATCGGCTCGCTATTGAAGTCTTCATGCGCCTTGATAGTCATACAATGGCAAGTTTCACATGACTGTTGAACAGTCCTTTTACTCGATTTACCCAATCTATCAGCCCAAACTTAAGTTATTCAATACAGCACTATTGAGGCTAATGTGTGATTGAACGGACTAATATTGTCCAGTTGATTTAGCCAGAGGCAATATATCGGCGTAGGTCAAAAACTAATAAAATAAGACTGATGACCTCAACGGAACATATTTAGGCCGTGAATGTGATAAAAGTGATATAGGATTGACGCTTACCTATGATAAAATCTGCCGCCATTTTCGCGGATGACGACTCATATAAAATTGAATGAGTGTCAGTGGTAATTAATTTCACACTTGCACGGACGCCAAGCTATGAGAGCCCAATATGAAGTTTCCTGGTCAACGTAAGTCCAAACACTATTTCCCTGTAAACAGTCGTGATCCGTTATTGGCTCAACTTACGCAGCAGCCTCAACCTTTTTCTACTTACATTTGCGGTATCGATCAAACCTTGGTTGATATCGAGGCTAAAGTAGAAGACGAGTTACTTGAGCGATATGGCTTACCTAAAGGCAACTCTACTCTCATTAATGATGAGCAAGCCCATAATTTGTACCATGAACTTAAATCCAATGAGATGATTAGCGATGAATTCGCCGGTGGCACTATTGGTAACACCGTCCATAATTATTCGATTTTAGCCGATGACCGCTCAGTGCTTTTTGGGGTTATGAGCCAGCATATTATGGTAGGTAGCTATGCATATCGCTATTTATGTAACACTTCCTCAAAGGTTGACCTTAACTTTTTACAACCTGTCGATGGTCCTATCGGTCGCTGCTTTACGTTAATTTCCGATTGTGGTGAACGCACGTTTGCTATCAGTAAAGGCGCGATGGATAAGCTAACACCTGAGTATATCGATAAAGAGGTGATACAAGGCAGTTCGGCGTTAGTATTAACGGCATACCTGATGCGAGCAAGCGAAGGTGATGGCATTACTGATGCGGCAATGACGGCCATTAATTACGCTAAAGAAGCCGATGTACCAGTGGTGTTAACCTTAGGGACACGCTTTCTAATTCAAGAAGATCCACAATGGTGGCAAAATTTTATTAATGAGCATGTCACTATTTTAGCCATGAATGAAGACGAAGGTGAAGCGTTAACGGGTTTTAAAGACCCGTTGCTTGCCAGTGAAATGGCGCTAGATTGGTGTGACATGGTGCTAACCACGGCGGGTGCGATAGGGCTTTATACTGCGGGTTATACTGAAGATGCTGAAAAGCGTGAAACCAGCCATACCTTATTACCGGGCGCCATTCCTGAATTTAACCGTTATGAGTTTTCTCGCCCTAAATTACAAGTGGATTGCGATACGCCCATAAAAGTGTACGCTCACATAGCCCCTTACATGGGTGGACCAGAATTAATTCGTAATACCAATGGTGCTGGTGATGGAGCTTTGTCTGCGTTGCTTCATGATTTATCAGCCAATACGTTCCATAAAACCAATGTGCCTGGTTCGAGTAAACATAAACGAGATGGTTTATGTTATTCGTCGTTTTCACAAGTGTGTAAATACGCTAATCGCGTTGCATACGAAGTGTTAGCGCAGCATAGTCCACGTTTATCTCGTGGTTTACCAGAGCGAGAAGACAGTCTAGAAGAGTCATATTGGGAACGATGATTGGTCATCGATAAAAATAAAACGATAATGATGCATCATTATCGTTTTTTTTTGTGTAGATTTTTATAGAATAGGCACCGAAAGTCAGAATATTAATAAGCAATCAGGAGCGTCACGTGAAAGGACAAATCTTAAGAGAGATGCATGTACTTAAGGCTATTGAGCCTGAGTTTGAGATCCAACGCAGAATTGCTTTTATTAAGGCAAAATTATCAGATGCTCACAGCAAAACTTTAGTCTTGGGGATCAGTGGCGGTGTTGATTCATCACTTGCTGGACGTTTATGCCAACTGGCAGTGAATAGCCTTAATCAAGAAAAAACCAGTGACGAGTATCAGTTTATTGCAGTGCGCTTACCTTACCATGTCCAGCAAGATGAAGCTGAAGCTCAGCTAGCCTGTCAGTTTATTCAGCCTTCAAAACAGGTGACCGTGAATGTTCATGATGGTGTTGTTGGCATCCATAATGCCACTATAGTGGGTCTCACCGCCGCGGGTTTAGCATCAACAGATGCTGCTAAGACTGACTTTCTCAAGGGTAATGTTAAAGCCCGAATGCGCATGATAGTCCAATATGATATCGCAGGTGCTATGGGCGGCCTTGTTGTGGGCACTGATCATAGTGCGGAAAATATTACTGGTTTCTATACCAAATGGGGCGATGGGGCTTGCGATTTAGCGCCGTTATTTGGCTTAAATAAACGTCAAGTACGTCAATTAGCAGCCCATTTAGGCGCGCCAGAGATATTGGTCAAAAAGGCCCCTACGGCGGACTTAGAAGACAATAAGCCTCAACTTGAAGATGAGGTCGCTTTAGGGCTGACCTATGATCAAATTGATGACTTCTTAGAAGGTAAAGATGTTGCTAAGTCTGTGGAAGATAAATTGGTGAGTATCTATAAACGTACCCAACATAAACGTGAGCCTATTCCGACGATTTACGATTAATATCTTACACTTTGCTTAAGGTGATGTGTTGTCGGGTGAGTTCTATTAACGCATTAGCATATTGTCGATAATCTAAATATGGCGTCAGTAACACCGTGTGCTGGTGCTGTATTTTTTGCTTTTCATCTAGTGACGTATACTGCCGAGGATCGGATATTCCCATACGTTGCTGGGCTTCTTTACCACATAAAATATGCCAAAATTCAGGAAGAAATACTATCTCGTCGTGATGTTCAATATTGGGGTTAACAATACGTAATTGGCAATGCAAGCGTGATGGAGTGTTGATGTGTTTTCCGGTTTGTGGATCATGATGTTCATTAAATAATTGGTCACGGATCTGTTTCCAATTAATCCCTTTATTAGCATTAATATCGTGCTCTAAACTGCAAATCTTCGCCATTATGGTGACAATTTTCCGCCAGTGATTACCATTTAATGTGACCAGCTGTGTGATTGCATCGGGATGCGTGGCTTGCCAGTGCGCGGGTAGCTCTGGAGGCGTAGGTAAATAAAAAATGATATCGGGATTCATCGGTCCCCATATATGGCTATATAAACCTGATGACATATTATTTCCAGTATTGTTATGAATAGTAAGTGCCTGACAGTTCAGCAGTAAATGTTACGCTATATTTTTGTTTGTATTCGGTATCTATTTTTTAAGGTAATTATGCGTGCAATCGTGATTGGATCGACAAAACATTTTTTATTTGCCGCATTTTATGGTGCTTTAGGTATTGGGTTAGCGTTAATTATTACTGCTGTTTGGATGCTTAATGCGCGGCCTAATTTATCATTATGGCACACGACACATCTAACCTCTGAATACCATCAACAGTCTGGTTTAACTGATTTTAGCCAATATTTACAATTAGAAGATAAACTTTTTGCTGAAGTAGAACAGCAAGTTTACCGTCAATATCAACCTGAAATAGCATCCCCTATTAATCGTTATGAGCGTAATAGCCTGTCTGATCCTGGGTTATGGCAACAAAATTGGAATCGTTCTTTCGAATGGAAAAACCCCCAAGCTGAGTTTGGCCTTTTATTACTACACGGCATGTCCGACTCACCTTATGTGATGTCGCATTTTGCGCAGCATTATCAACATCAGGCTTATGTTTTAGGGTTGCGCTTGCCAGGACACGGTACCATTCCGTCAGGATTAACCGACATTACTTGGCCTGATCTTGCTGGGGCGGTATCACTTGCTGTTGCCCGCTTGTCTGCCCAATTACCCGGTAAACCGATTTATGTGGTCGGGTTTTCGACAGGTGCTGCTTTAGCATTAAACCATGAACTTGAGAATATCAGTTTAGATAAGCCTACAAGCTTTGCCGGTATGGTCATGTTATCACCAGCCATTGGTCTTGCTCCCATTGCAGCAGGCGCTTATTGGCAAGCTAAACTGGGTAAATTACTCGGCCAAGATAAACTGTATTGGAACAGCATTCAAACGGAATATGATCCCTTTAAATATCGGTCTTTTGCTGTTAATGCTGGCGATGTTGTATATCAGTTAACTCAGCGTAACCAGACCTTATTAGCGTCATTATCGCCGCAACAGTTTGATGCTATTCCTGCAATATTAACGTTTCAGTCAGTTGTTGATGATACGGTCTCTTCACTTGCTGTGGTTGATTTGCTATATCAAAAATTGCCGCTAAACAAAGGCCATCAATTGGTGCTCTTTGATGTCAATAGGACGAAGAGTAACAACCAATTACTGTTTCAAGATCCACTGGCGACTTTTGCTCCATTTTGGCTACCAAAGCAATTACCTTACCGTTTAAGTTTGGTTGAAAATGATCCGCAACGGGATAATCATGTTCAAGTCAGGGAGCTAGCTGATAAATCGATAACCGATGATGTGTTAGCGTTAAGTTTAACTTGGCCTAATGATGTGTATTCTTTATCTCATGTGGCGTTAAGTTTTCCGATTGAAGATACCCTTTACGGGCCTCTACCAGGTATTGATTCGGATAAAATCCAAATTGGCAGAGCAATTTATCAAGGTGAACGGGGCATTTTCAGTGTGACGGCCGATGACATGTTGCGTCAGAAGTGGAATCCATTTTATCCTTATATGATGACTCGCATTGATGAGTTTACTCAAGGGCATCAATCTGAGTCACCATTAGACAGTAAACCAGTAAACATTAGTCGCTAATGATGCTAATAATTGTTTTATTACGTCCCTGTTGTTTTGCTTGGTAGAGATTATCATCAGCGACTTTAATCCACTTATCGAGTTCAGCTTCATAATCAGCACTGGCCGTAATAGCACCAATACTGACCGTCACGTTGAATGACTGTTTATCTTCGGGTGAGGTGATTTCTAATTGCGACAGTGCTTCTCTAAAGCCATTGAGATGGTGTTCAATATGTAAGGTATTGGACAAAGGCAGAATAAGCAAAAATTCTTCTCCGCCGTAACGGGCCACAATATCAATGTCGCGTTTAAAGTATTTCTGCAATAAATGCGACACGTTCCGCAAGCACTCATCTCCAGCTAAATGGCCATAATTGTCATTTACTTTTTTGAAGAAATCTAAATCAAGCAATACAACAGTAATGGCCTGATCGCTTCGCAAACAAAAATCCACTAACTCACCAAATTTACGTTCAGCATAACGGCGATTATATAAGCCAGTTAACGGATCTCTATCAACCAGTTCTGTGAGTTTTTTGTTGGCCTTTTCTAATTCCGCGGTACGATTAGCCACTGTCTCTTCTAATTCGACTTGATGCGCGATGAGTTGTTGCTTACTGGCTGCTAATCGTTGATACAGGTTGAATACTTCTCTGGGTGAACTATCGTCAATTGCCGAGGTTTTTTCTGGACTTGAATATGACTGACTGAATTGATTGGCGACAGCTTCTAATGGCACCGTTAGCAACGCGCTGAGCTTTTTTGAAATATAGAAGGTACCCAATAATGCAATCAACAGCATGATAAAACTACTGAACATTTGTTCTTCAGCGAGTTTTAGTAGCGGCGAAAATTCTTTTAAAATATACACTGTCCAACCATTATCGAGCTCCCGGTGAGCATACATATATTCAGGCACAATTGAGGTAGTATTGTGAATATTGATTAACTCAAGATTGGCACGATACACACCTTTATTTATTGCAAAATTAAATTGTGAAAGTGGTTTTAAACCGAGTTTTTTGGAAGCATAAATAATTTGATTTTGTTCATCAACCATCACTATAGATTCATCTTCGGTATATTCATTAACTTGATCAATATGTGAAAAATGAGTTAAATCAAGCGAACCTTCTACTATTCCTGCTACTTGTGTGCGTTGCTCATCGAGATAAAAGGGAGCGCTCATGGCAATAATCGCGTCATTACCAAAACCGCGGCCCAGAAAGGCAGATGATACGAATAGGCGCTGGTTATAGAATGACTCAATAAAATAATCTCTATCGTTAATGTTGATACTTTGTTCTGGTAATTGCTGTGTTAATAGTCTTGATACTGGGCTTGCTGCCACAATATTGGCTGCCGGATTGGCGATCAACATACTGATAAAACCGGGATAGTTTTGATGTGAACTTGATAAAATGCCTTGCCATTGCTCTGGTTTATCGGCAACTAAATCTAATTGACTTGCTGTATTTTGGATCACGGTTTGATGGTTTTTGATATAATTTTGTGCTGAGGTCGATAGGTGGGCGACCGCTTCCGTCATGTTTTGTTTTAACATGACTTGTTGACGTTCTAAAAAATAAAAATTAAAGATTAACGCTGAAAACAATAATGTTAACGTCACCATTAAGGTGAAGAAATAAGTCAGTTGCGCGCTTAATTGTCTACGGTTGCGGTCTTTAACTTTGTCTTTTAAAAACCATAACTTTGGAATAGCTAAAATAAGTAATGATGCAATACTGGTATATATCAGTCCGTTGATGCCTTGCTTTGAAATAATAAAGCCTAAGTGAGATGGCGGTATATCCATCAATAGAACCACATATAAATACACCATTGGTGCACCTATAAATAACCAATAAGCGGCATCGGCATATAAGGCATAGATATCACGGCGTCTGGCATAGCCTAAAAATAATGCTTCAAGCCCAAAAAATAAGTAAACATGCGGGCTATCCCATATCAACATTAATCCTGTTGATGCCATCATTGCGGTCAAAAATGCATACCAAGGCCCTAATAAAACAGCAGCAATGACAGTCACCGTGTTACCTAATACAAATTGCACGTTAGCAAAAAATTGTATCGGGTAACAATTGATGAACAATCCTATTACTCCCAAGATAATCGAGAATAAAAGGTGTTGTTGATTAATGCGAGGCAATGTCAAAAAAATATCCTTATTATTTGTATTCTAAAAAGATTTATTCCTATCTAAGCATTTATCTCAGGAAATAGAACAGATTTCAACGCAAACGAAGTTTTTTTTACTCACAAATATTCCTTTTTATCTTTTGTGATGCAGATCTCAATCTTTTAATGGCGAAATCTTGTTCGACCTTGGTCTAATTAAATTGAAAAACAAGAAGTTCATTTCAATTCATTATTTCTCAATCATCTGATTTATATGCATTTTAATATTTTACGTTAACGTTTGTTAATCAAGTACGACTAAGGTCTTGATTGTGATGGCCCCCTGAATTGCTAAATTAACAATGGCTTTACAAAAAATAACTTAGGGGAGTCGCAATGAGTTTCGAAAATAACGATAAGGCAGCGGGTTACTGGCGTGAGAATTTACGTTTAGTACTTAGCTTGCTTGCAATTTGGGCTGCAGTGTCATTTGGCTGCGGTATTCTATTAGTAGATGTGTTAAACGAAATTACCTTTATGGGATTCAAACTGGGTTTCTGGTTTGCGCAGCAGGGTGCAATGTATGTATTCGTGGCGCTGATTTTTGTTTATGTGGCGAAAGCTAATACATTAGACAAAAAATACAATGTTCAGGAAGACTAAGGGGCACTAAGATGGATGTTCAAACACTAACATATTTAATTGTCGGCGCGACTTTTGCGCTGTACATCGGGATCGCCATTTGGACTCGTGCTGGTTCAACTAAAGAGTTTTATGTTGCAGGTGGTGGTGTTCACCCTGTTCTAAATGGTATGGCAACTGCAGCCGACTGGATGTCAGCAGCATCGTTTATTTCATTAGCCGGTATTGTATCTTTTACTGGTTATGATGGCTCAGTTTATCTAATGGGTTGGACCGGCGGTTATGTGCTATTAGCATTATGTATGGCGCCTTATTTACGTAAATTTGGTAAATTTACGGTTCCGGACTTTATTGGTGATCGCTACTACTCTCAGACGGCACGTACTGTCGCTGTTATTTGTGCCATCTTTATTTGTTTTACCTACATTGCAGGCCAAATGCGTGGTGTTGGCGTAGTGTTCTCTCGTTTCTTAGAAGTTGACGTAGAAACAGGGGTGTACATTGGTATGGCAGTCGTATTCTTTTATGCTGTATTAGGTGGCATGAAAGGGATTACTTACACACAGGTAGCACAATACTGCGTTCTTATTTTTGCCTTTATGGTTCCTGCTATCTTTATCTCAGTAATGATGACAGGTCACATATTACCGCAAATTGGTTTTGGCGCTGAGATGATTGATGCCGCAGGTAATGGTACGGGGGTGTATTTACTCGATAAGCTCGATGGATTATCGGCAGAACTCGGGTTCTCCCAATATACCGAAGGCTCCAAGTCGATGATAGATGTGTTCTTTATTACCGGTGCATTAATGTTTGGTACAGCAGGCTTACCGCATGTGATTGTTCGTTTCTTTACTGTTCCTAAAGTAAAAGACGCGCGTATTTCTGCGGGCTGGGCTTTAGTATTTATCGCTATTATGTACACCACTATTCCTGCATTGTCTGCTTTCTCTCGCGTTAATATGATTGAAACCATCAATGGACCAGAATCAACTGGCGTGCCTTATGAAACTGCGCCAACTTGGATTAAAAACTGGGAAAAAACGGGTTTAATCACATGGGACGATAAGAACAACGATGGCAAGATTTTTTACACCAATGGTGAAAAAAATGAGATGAACATTGACCGCGATATTATGGTTCTTGCCACGCCTGAAATTGCCAATCTTCCAGCATGGGTTATTGCATTAGTTGCCGCGGGTGGTTTAGCTGCAGCATTGTCTACATCTGCGGGTTTATTACTGGTAATTTCAACCTCTGTGTCGCACGATTTACTCAAGAAAAATCTAATGCCGGATATTTCGGATCAGAAAGAGTTAATGTATGCACGAATAGCTGCTGGTTTCGGGGTTGTTATGGCGGGTTACTTTGGTATTAATCCTCCAGGATTCGTAGCCGCGGTGGTGGCCATTGCATTTGGTCTCGCAGCAGCCTCGTTATTCCCTGCTATTATCATGGGGATTTTCTCTAGAACCATGAATAAAGAAGGTGCTATTTCAGGTATGGTGATCGGGCTATTATTTACTGCTAGTTATATCGCCTACTTTAAGTTTATTAATCCTGCATCGAATACATCTGAAAACTGGTTATTTGGTATTTCACCAGAAGGTATTGGTATGGTGGGAATGATGGTTAACTTTGGTGTCGCTTTTGCTGTCAGTAAAGTTACTGCTAAAATTCCTGACGAAATAGTCGCAATGGTTGAGTCTATTCGTTTCCCTAAAGGGTCAGGCGAAGCACACGATCATTAAACTGCTGTAATCAACACTGTTTAAAAAGAGCGCTTAGGCGCTCTTTTTGTTGGGCTTTAGTCCTATAGCAGATAAGCGAAACGCTTTGTTATAGTGATATTGTTCGCCCATGCACAATAGGGAAATGATTAATGGATGCCAGTGAGTTACAACCCGTAGAGCAGTTTTTAGCAGCACATTCGCCTTTCGACACGCTACCTAAAGATAGTATTCAATATTGTGCGAGAAAGATTAGCGTCGGTTATTACAGTAAAGCGTCTGCCTTTGTTGAGTTCGATAAAGACAATCCGAAATTGTACATTGTGCGCAGCGGTGCATTTGAAGTGCGCGATCCTGAAGGTGTATTGGTTGACCGTGTTGGCGAAGGAGAATGTTTTGGTTTTTCCACCTTATTATCGGGTGAAAAGGTCATTAATAAAGTGGCCATTTTAGAAGATGGTTTGGTTTATCATTTACCACAATCAGTATTTGCCCAATTACGTTCTGAACATCGCAGCTTTGATCAATTTTTTGCTCGTGCTTTTGCTAAACGCTTACGCAATGAAACTAAATTTACCGCTAAAGACTTGACCACGACTAGCCGTATTACTTCAATTATGTCATCTCAGCCCATTATCATCGACGCTCATGCCAGTGTTATGGATGCGGCTAAATTAATGCGTGAACACCGGGTCTCATCGGTGCTCGTTATCGATAATCAAAAATTAACCGGTATTTTGACTGGTCGAGATTTACGTAATCGAATTATCGCAGAAGGTTTAGATGTCAATACGCTGGTGAGTCAAGCCATGACCATCAATCCCGTGACAACTCATGCCAACGCGCTAGTATTCGAAGCAATGTTGGCGATGAGTGAACATAATATTCACCACTTACCTGTGGTTGATGGAAGCCGTGCGTTAGGGATGATCACTAGTACTGATATTTTGCGTTCGCAAAGCTCACAACCTCTACTGCTTATTGGCGAAATAGGCCGGCAAGCGAATATAGAGAAACTTATTCAAGTGAGTAAGCAAATCCCGCTACTATTACAAAATTTAATCAGTGCCGATGCTAGAGCTGAAGAGATAGGTAGAGTATTAACCTCGGTAACTGATGCATTAACGCGTCGGCTGATTGAATTGAATCAACAGATTTTAGGTCAGGCACCAATGGCGTTTTGTTGGTTGGCTTTTGGTTCCCAAGGCAGGCAAGATCAGGTTGCTTGTTCTGACCAAGATAATGGCTTATTGCTGGCACATGAACCCGATGAATTTGCTGGTGCTTATTTTGAAGCATTAACAAAAGCGGTATGTAAGGGCTTAGATGAATGTGGTTATATTTATTGCCCCGGTGACATTATGGCGCAAAATCCCAAATGGCGCTTGTCACTGGTGAAGTGGAAAGGGCTTTTCTCTAGATGGGTAAACACGCCGGAACCAAAAGCTTTAATGCATGCCAGTATATTTTTCGACATGCGCCCAGTGTTTGGGCCATTGAGTTTATTCAGTGAACTGCAAGATGATGTTTTAGCCGCTACACAAAATAACGATATTTTCCTTGCCGGAATGGCGGGAAACTCGTTAACTGAATCACCGCCATTGGGCTTTTTTAGGAAGTTTGTCCTTGAGCGTGATGGTAGTGAAGTGAAAGGTATGGATTTAAAGCATAAGGGCAGTGCATTAATTAATGACATTGCCAGAGTGTATGCCTTAAGTGCAGGTATCAAAGAGGTTAATACTGCTAAGCGGATCAGAGCGTTAATGGACGCTAATATTATTAATCGTAAAGATGCACTTAATTTGGCGGATGCCCATGAGTTCATTGCGCACATGCGTCTAGCTAATCAAGGTTACCAAGCCACCAATAATTTACCAGTGAACAATTATCTTAAACCACAACATCTTTCTTCATTAATGCGTCATCAGCTTCGTGATGCATTTAAAGTGGTGCACGATGCACAAGCAGGAATAAAGCTTAAGTTCATGAGGAGTTTCTAGTGGTCAATTTTTGGTGGGTAAAAACGGTGTTGTGGCGTAAAAAAATGACCACTTTACCGTCGCCATTAAATACATATTTAGAAGCAATCACGCCGGCATTAACAACCCTATTTCTAGATGCTCCATTGATGGCGATTGATCTTGAAATGACTGGCTTAGATCCAATCCATGATCAAGTCATCAGTATCGGTTTGGTACCAATTGTCAACGGTGTCATTCCGCTTGAAAAAGCACAACATATGATGATATCCATTAGTGGCAGTGTGGGTCATAGCGCGACGGTTCACGGTATTGTGGATAATCAATTGCATATGGCATTAACGTTAGCCGAGGCAATTGATTGGTTTTTATCACAAACCAAGGGCTGTATTTTAGTGGCGCACCATGCACCATTAGACATACAGTTTATTCAGCAGCAGTTGATACGCTGTTTTGGTCAATCAATTCCGTTGGTATTTATCGATACGTTGGCCATAGAAAAAAAACGTTGTTTAATGCAACAATCGGTATTGAAAGAAGGCTCGTTACGCTTAAATGCAAGCCGTGAACGTTACCGTTTACCCGTTTATTCTGCTCACAATGCGCTTATTGATGCATTATCTTGTGCAGAGTTATTGTTGGCTCAAGTGGCAGCGATGGGAGATATTAAAAAGTTGTCGGTTATAGACTTAATTAATGTATTTCGCTAGAAAAGAAAAGCCAGTCATCGAGACTGGCTTTTCTATTAAACGCACAATACTGCTTATTCTGCGTTTTTAGCTTTATTGAAAAAATAATCAACCGCAGGTTTAATCAATTCAAGTGCGGTTTTATCGCAAGGCGGTAATGCTGCATCACTGGTGTTAATTGGCGTGGTGCGTTCGCCCCATTTTAGCAGTAAGGCAGCCGAGGTTAATCCAGCACCAAACGCACAAGATAGAATCGTTTGATTGGCTTCAATTCTACCTTGAGATAACGCATCACAAATCGCAATCGGGATAGTGGCAGCCGATGTATTGCCATAATCAGCGATATTGACGAAAGCTTTTTCTTTTGGAATTTTCATTCGGCTTACTAAAGTATCAATAATACGTTCGTTTGCCTGATGCGGAATAACAAAGTCGACATCATCGATGTTGATACCACATTTGTCTAATACCTTATTACTTAAACTTCCCATGCCATGAATCGCACGTTTAAACACATCTTGACCATTGATATGAATGTAAAAATCCAATGAGTCATTGTCAAATCTATCCATCTGGGTGCCAAAGTTAGACTTTAAAATATCGCGACCTTCAGGATCGTTATTTAATTCATAACCTAATACGCCACCAGGTTGGTCACTGGCTTCTAGCACAACAGCACCAGCACCATCACCAAATAACACAGCGGTTTCACGTCGAGACCAATCAAGGTAAAAAGATAAACGTTCAGCGCCAATAATGAGAATTTTCTTACTCTGGCCGCTTTTTATCATTGAGCTAGCTAAGCCAACGCCATACAAAAATCCACTGCAAGCAGCGTTAATATCAAATGCACCGCAGGTAGCGCCAATATTTGCCTGTACCGTAGACGCAATATTTGGGATCAAGGTATCAGGGCTGGCGGTGGCTAGAATAATTAAATCTAATTCACTGCCATCAATCCCTGCAGCGGCAAGTGCATGCTTAGCTGCAACCGACGCCATTTCAGAAGTATTGACGTGACTGATGTTACGCTTACTAATACCAGTACGTGTTTTAATCCATTCATCCGTCGTTTCCATGAATGTGGCTAAATCTTCATTGGTCAATGTTGCGGGCGGAACTGACTTCCCCCAACCGGTAATGTGTGCATACTGCATAAGAAGTTCTCTCAATACGTTTCAATAGTTAATTAAATTTATTTACAAAAACAACAGCTTAAAATTAATCTGTTGATATTAAATGCTTAAATGGTCATGACTAAGATTTATTATTGTTATTATGACTTAATCTTTTGTTCTACCAGTTTCGTGATTGAAGCCGAAGCATGCAAGATATGCTCACGCAGCAAAGTAGTGGCTTTTGCGATGTCACGTTTTTTACATAATTCGAGTAACACTCGATGTTCTCTTTCGGCGATAGGGATCCCGCCAGTAAATAACAACTGCAGACGAATATAGCGATCGCAATTGGTGTTTAAACCGTTAACCACTTCCATTGTATGAGGTCGATTAGCCGCTTGGTATAAACGAGTATGGAATCGAGTATTAAGCTCACTCCAACTTGCTACTGATTCTTTCAGTTTAAATGCCAATTCAAGTTTAACCAGTACGGCTTCAGCTTCGGCAATATCATTGTCAGATAGGTTAGGGATGGCCTTAGCCAACAAATCCGATTCGATCATAGCGCGCAATTCAAATAATTCAGTGACTTGCTCAACAGATAACAATGTTGCCGTCGCGCCTTTATGCGGTTCGAAATTAATTAAGCCTTCAGCTTCTAACTGAACTAACGCTTCACGAACGGGAATGCGACTTACATTTAACTGTTCTGCAATAGCAGACTGCCTGAGCGGTTCTCCTCCTTGTATATCACCAGAAAGGATCCGTTCTCTGAGCGCCTCTACAACAAGTTGCGTACGCGTTTTATGAATAATAGGAGGTATATTGCTCATGTATTCTATAATAATCACTAATTTCTTCGAGCAAGGGTAACGCTTAGCCGCCGCTTTATAAAGTGAAACCTATACAATTATGCAGATTAAGCTCATAAAATGGCGGTAAATAAACAAATTAATAAAAATATTCAGATTATCTGGCCCCAAATTCATCTCAATGGGATAATCGACACAAGAAAGAGTTTAAGGAGTGTTAGGTTGAATAAAGCAGTATTTCTCGATCGTGATGGTGTGATCAATAAAGACAATGGTTACGTTCATACAGTGGACGACTTTGAATATATCGACGGTGTATTTGAAGCGTGTCTTGCATTAAAGCAAATGGGTTACCTATTAATAGTGGTGACCAATCAATCCGGCATTGCTCGTGGCATGTACAGTGAAGATGATTTTCATCATTTAACGGAATGGATGGATTGGAACTTTGCCGATAAAGGTGTCGAACTTGATGGTATCTACTATTGCCCGCATCATCCACAAAAAGGCCTAGGTGGATATAAGCAAGATTGCGATTGCAGAAAGCCAAAACCCGGCATGATGCTCGATGCTGCAGAATTCTTGAAAATCGATATGAGCCAGTCTGTAATGGTGGGTGATAAAGCTGATGATATGCGCGCAGCAAAAGCGGCTGGCATTAACACTGCCATTTTGGTTCGTTCAGGTAAAGTAGTAGACGAAGCCGGAGTTGAACTTGCCAGTGCAGTGGTTGACAGTATCGCTGACGTTCCGAGTCTGCTAAGTCAATTACTCGCAAAATAATAGAATCGCCAATGCAAAGCTATCATTTCAACTGTTCATATATAAGCTTTCACCGACTTATATATGAACAGAGATTTTCAGTGTAACAATTACTTAGTTTTAGACTTTCTCTTCCTTTATATACTAGTCAGCATATTTTTGTTGCTAACAAACCCCTAATCCAAATAAAGATATGTCATCCATTAACGCCAAATCGTTCGTGCTACTAAAAGTTGCTACGAAGTTAACATGAAATTAACGCCGTTTCAGTTATGTTTTGGTCTCAACAAGCTAAATTAGCCACTTAAACCACGCTGAGCCGCATAATAAGCCTTATATAGGTAGATAAAATAAATTTGCTGTTCGTTGTAGCGAGCCATTTATGGTTATAAAGTCAGCAAAAACTTCAATAAATATGGCTTTAAGTTCAAATAGTATGCAGTTGGGTCGTAATAGTCATAAAAACCGTAGAAAGCTCTTGCGCTATAAAAAGTTTTCCCTATAATACACCCCACTGACACGGAACGCAGCGTCTAACGCTAGTTACCAGGTCCGCTCTTTAACAATTTATCAAGTAATCTGTGTGGACATTCACAGGTATTGAGTTATTCGAAATTGTCTTCTGTTCTTC